>JAQGPA010000126.1 GCA_028293325.1 Pedosphaera sp.
ATGAGATTATCCGCGTCGGCCAGTTGGAAATTAAATTCCTGCTTGAAGCGGCCGACACGAACGGTTCGGTGGCTGCGTTTGAATTTATGGTTCCGGTTGGAGCCAAGGTTCCGTTGCCGCATTGGCACGAACATTTCGATGAAACTATTTATGGGATTCAAGGCACGCTCACCTTTACTTTGGCGGGGAAGACCGTGGATATCGGCCCGGGTGAATCCTGCTTTATCCCACGAGGCGCTGTGCATGGATTTAACAACCTGAAACAAACGGATGCAAAGGCATTGGCGGTGATTACGCCTGCACTGCTCGGCTCTGACTTTTTTAAGGATGTTGCGGTGATTGTGAATTCAGGAGGTCCTCCGGATCTTGAAAAATTAAGGATGGCTTTGGCAAAGCACGGGTTGGTTGCGGTCATGCCTTAAAATTCGGCGAAACCGTCGTGAGACCTGATAACACATAAAATAATCGTAACTATTCAGGTGGCTTGATGTGGGTTTGACCCCAGCAGTGTGAGTTTCCGCTGAGTGCATGGGCATGCTAAGGTTCGAGCATGGGATGGTGGCCGTTCTCAAGGAAGCAAATAAGATCTGCCTGGGTGGCCATGGCGACGTTGGTGAGCACTCTGATGCGACGCATTCAGGAGTTGGAAGCGGAAGTCAAAGAACTCAAAGGCCGCCTGGCCCAGGATAGCCGCAACAGTCATCGCCCACCGGCACCCGCATCGAGAACACCGACCAACTCGTCGCGAAGGTCGAGAATATCATTCGCGAGGAGGTTTCGCCGGCGGCGTTGGCTCGCCCGTCACAGCCCGCTGCGGGGATGCTCCGGTCTCGCCGCCTTGGCCACAGCCAAAATCTCTCGCCGCAGCGCCCCACTTAATTTTGCTAGCGGCTCTTAGGACATTCATCGGCAACGGCGAGCGCTTCAGACCAGCCGGAAGGCCGGTTGCAAATATATACGGCAACCAGAACGCGCGTGGATGGCGACAGCACCTTCGAGTACCCGCACAGCGGGTACACGATTTATAATCCCGACGGATCGTTCTTCAAATACGTCCGCAACCATGCAGGCCGGATGGACCCTGTCCCAAGCGTAGTCGCAATTCCGGCCGGTCAATATCTCATCGACGCCCAAGCCGAGGAATACGGCGGCGTGAAGTTTACGGTTGAAGTGAAACCGGGACGGTTAAACGTGGTCCATCTGGAAAAAGACCCGAAGCATCCCGCCGCCCAGCACGAGGAAGCGCAAGTGATTCGTTTGCCGAACGGCAAAGCAGTTGGCTGGCGGGAGTAGAGGCGGGTAGGTGCGTTGCCACCTCAGATCATTTCCGAATGTACAACGCGCTGTCCCGGATCTTTCCGATCTACGGCAGGCTGGGGATGGGGTGGAGTCCCTTTTCGTTGGTGTCGCGGGCCAGGAGTTGTTTGCCGTCGCTCATGATCGTGATGGAATGTACCTTCGGCGACGGTGTAGCTGATATTCAGAAAGGCCTCATGTGTGCGAAGCAACTTCTCCAGCTCTTCAATATTATCGGCCGTATGAAAGTAGAACCGACCGTCAAAAACGCGGCGCGCACGCCAAGTCTTGTTTCGGGGATCGTTCCATTTCGCTGTTAAAGCAAATCGCCACCGGCTGGCAAGAATCGAAATGACTGCGCAGGATGCGAGGCGCCACTCTTGATTCTATTCGATTGATTAAATCCTACCATTGCCGCACGCGATAGAAACGCAGGGCGTTGGTCGCCGTGCTATCGGTCAGTGTCAACATGCCGCCATTGCCGGCAGCGAGCGGGAGAGGCGTCCAGTTAGGGTCGGTGAGCGACGTCTTGCCTTCGAGCCAATAAACGTGGCCGCGTTGCGAAGGGACGGAAACGCTGAAGGAGTTCGAGCCGGCGTTCGGGTTGGTGAAGGGAACGATCGCGGGCTGTGGGCCGTTGCCGAGGATGGCAAGGCAATGGTTTTGGCCCGACGCGATGGCCGCCACGTTGGTGAGTCCGGAGGGTGTGACCGGAAAACCGGATCCCCAGTTGGTGACGGCGCTGTTTGCTTTCAAGGCAATCGCGCCATATCGGCCGGCGGCCACGGCGACAGCATTGGTCAAACTCGCCGGTGGCGCGGGGGTGCCGGCGGCGGCCACGGTGCCGTTGGCCCGGAGCGCGATGATCGGAAATTCGCTCGCGGAGATTGCCACCACATTAGTCATCCCGGTGGTGGAAATCGACGCACCCCAAACGACCACTGTTTTATCCGCCTTCAACGCCACGCTAAAAAAGCCGCCAGCCGTGATGGCCATTACATTCGTCAAGCCGGCGGGCGTGTTGGTGGCCGTACCGGTACCCCATGCAACGACCGTACCGTCGGCCCTTAACGCTAGGCTGTGAGAATCACCCGCCGCCGCCGCCACGACATTGGTCACAAAGGCTGGAACCGTCGTCAGGTCGCCCCAGGAAACCACCGTGCCGTCTTGTTTCACGGCCAGCGAATGATTCCCGCCGGCCGCGATGGCTACCACGTTGCTCAAGTTTGCCGGGACATTAGTCTGCCCATTGCCATTATAGCCCCAGGCGACCACTTTGCCGGTGGATTTCAACGCCACGCTATGGGCGGATCCAGCGGCAATAGCGAGGACATTCGTCAACTCCAGCGGGACATTTCCAAGGCCATTACCGTTCGTGCCGCCCCAGGTCACGACCGCGAGGAAGGTCAGCGTGGCGTTCGAGCTCAACGTGGAGCCGGCCGGGTTGCTCACCAGGACCGAATAATTGCCGGCATCAGAAAACGCCAGGTTGGTGAGGGTCAGCGTCGGATTGTTGGCGTTCAGAATGTTCGTGCCATTGACGCGCCACTGATAAGACAAAGGTTTGGAGCCGTCCGCCGTAACCCCAAAGGATACGCCGCCGTTCGGATACGCGCCCTGGTTGACGGGCTGGGCGGAAATGATCGGCTTGGTGTTCACCACGCTTAAGTGCGCCGCGGAACTTTCCAACGCGCCATAGGGGTTGCTGACGAGGACGGTGTAGTTTCCGCCATTGGTGGTGTTGAGGCCGACGAGCGTCAACGTGGAGGTGATCTGGCCTGGCAAATCTGAGCCGTTGAAGCGCCATTGATAAGCGAACGGGCCATTCTTGGTGGCCGCCACGGAAAAGCTTGCGGAGTCGCCGACGTAACGGCTCAGTCCCGCCGGCTGGGTCGTGATGGCAATCGGCACCACGGTCAGCGTGGCGTTGGAGCTGGCAAGGGAGCCGTAACTGTTGGTGATTAGAACGGAATAATCACCGGCCTGACTCGTGGTAACGTTTGTGAGAATCAATGGCGCGTTGGTTGTGCCGTCAAGGTTCGTGCCGAAGAACTGCCATTGATAGGTCAGCCCTGGCCCTTGCACGCCGACGTTGAACGTCACGGTATCGCCGCCAAAGACGGTTTGGTTCGTCGGTTGCGCAGTGATAACCGCCGGAATCAAGTCCAATTGCGCGCCGGAATTTGTGCGCACGCCATACCCGTTGCCGACGACGACATAATAAGATCCGACTTGGCTTGGTTGGACATTGCTGAGCGTGAGCGTCGGCGTGGTGGCGCCCGGTAAATTGGTGCCGTTGAAAAACCACTGATAAGCGAGCGGCTCGGTGCCCACCGCTTCGCCTTTGAAAATTACGGTGCTTTCGGCAATCGCCACGGTGGCAGGCAACTTCCACAGCGGCTGCGGCGGGCCGTCGCCAACCAGCAACATGCCGGCATAGTTCATCGGCGCCAGTTGGATCACGTTCGTTAAAGGTTGATCGGGGCTGGTGAGTTGGCCGCCGAGATTGTCGCCCCACGAAATGAGAGTGCCGTCCGCCTGAAGCGCGCAGGCCCAGGTTTGCTTGGCGCCGATTTTAACCACGTTCGTCAGGGTGACCGGCGGTTGTGAAAGCGTGCCACCCCAGACGACAACCGTGCCATTCGACCGCAACGCCAGACCGTCCGAGTGGCCCAGGGCGATCGCGGAAATGCCGGTAAGTCCGTCGCCACCCGTGCCGCCGTAATTCGCGTAGCCCCAGTTCGCCACGCTGCCGTCGGATTTCAACGCGGCGCTGATATCGAAGCCCGCCGCCACAGCGGTCACATTGGTTAACCCAGCGGGCACGTAGGCAGCGCCCACGGTCATCCATCCCCACGAGACGCAGGTGCCGTCTGATTTCAAGACGATGCTGTGCTCCTCGCCGCCCGCCGCACCGATAATGCCGGTAAGGCCGGCGGGCATCGAGGTGGCGCCCGGCGCGGTGCTGCCGCAATTCGGCGGGTTGAGTCCCCACTCCATCACCGTGCCGTCCGCCAAAACTCCCAGGTCATGGCACCAACCGGAGGCAATCTGCACGCCGTTGGTCACGCCCATGTCAGAGGAATACGGTCCGGACCAACGAACTACGGTTCCATCCGCGCGCAAGGCCATCGCATGGCCGTTACCGCCGGAAATTTGGACGACATTGGTGAGATTCAGTGAAGGAGCCCAGATACTGGCGTCATCGCCCGGCCAAATGGCGATGTTGTAGCTGAGCCCGCAAAAACAGGAGCCGAAGATAACCCCACCTGCGATAACGACCGTCCGTAATAATCTCATGATTGTTTGCCCTTTGAATTGTTACCCCACGCGCTGGCTGCCCCTCCGGACCAATGGCCCATGGAAAGGGGAGCGCGTTTAAGAGAATCAAAAATGTAACTCCACCGAACTTTTGCATAATTCGGTTGGCCTCGTTGAGCTTATATCCCAAACCAGCGGCGTTGACAATCTTATTTTGCAGAAGCTATCCCCCAAAATGGGGATGTTGTGAGAAATGTCTTTGCCATGACTTGTGTTAAAGAAAAGCACCCGCAATTAACCGAATAATCATTTTGATCCCTTCTTTGCCGCATGGATGGCAACATCACGATATGCCATGCACTGATGAAGAAGCACAAATAATCTAAACAGATCAGGGACGAGCGTTTGGTACCCCTCAGCGATCCGAGTGCTTCCGCACTGGTCATAGAGGGAGTGGAATGTGCCAGGCGGTTAACCAGGGCTGGCAAGTTTCTGGTCGTCGGCCGTGATTAAGGTGAAGCGGCGTAAACACCGCGCTCCTAGTCGCCCCGCTTGGGCGGGGCGAGGGAGGTGGAAGGTGTGCAATGAATCGGCACGGCGGGTGGGATCAAAGCGATTGACGGGTCATCGCTCTGGGGGGAATGTCAGAGCCTCGTGACCTCGTCTCCTACCTTTGTGTGGCGCGGTGGGCGGTTGGGTACAGTTCACGGTGAATTGGCCGCGAGCAACGCTGTGTTTTCAGTTCCATGCGCCATCGGCGGGGGAGACCAATGGTTGGCATATCATTCGGTCAGGAGGAAATTGTGTTTTGGTAGATGCTCTAACGTGACGAAGGGACTGGTCTCGAGCGCAGCACGCTGGGCTGGATGATACAATCCCGTTGGGAGTGCTTGCGCACGGCCATTCGGGGGAAAGTTCAGGGTTCAGAGTTCCGAGTTTGGAGCTGAATTTTTGATTTTTGATTGGGGAAAAGGGATGGAGATTTTGGAAATGGGGAGGCCTATTCAAGTGCGGAGTGTGGAATTCGGAGTGCGGAATTGGGGGATTTTAAAATACAGGGGGGGGAGTAATCCATAAAACCGCTGCGAACAAAGGGGAATGTTGGGGTTTTCTTGGAAAAAAGCTGAGCGACACGAGCGACACGAGCGACATCCAAGGGTTTGGGTTTGTGGTGGAATCGCCATGATGAACGATGAGAAAGTTCGGAGTGCGGCTGCTTCCGCACGGGTCACCGCGGAGAGCGGAATTTTTCGGATTCGGAGTTTAAACACGGACGGACATGGACGGGAGTGGACGACGTGGACGACGTGGACGGGCGAGATGGCTCGCTTTGCGAGGTGGTTTCCCCTTCGCCGAGGCTTCCGCCGCCGCCAAGGCTATGGCGGACAGGACGGCGGGACCAGGGACGCGGAGGCGTGCGAAGGCAAGCGCACGGTCATTATGAATAACAAGGTTAAACAAGGCAGCTTAAGGATCCGTCCGGGTGGTCGTTGGGTCTTAAGGCAGGTCAAGGTGGCCTTAAGGGTAGACAAGGTAAATTAAGGCAATTTAAGGATTAATTTTTTGTCCTTCCGGACGGGTTACTATGGGGAAAGGAATCATTTATGAGGCATTTGCAGAAATGTTGTGTCGCCCCTCTGGGGCTTGGCCGGTTTGGGGCCGGATCCCACGGCTGGCGCCGTGGGCTAAATTCTGTCGCCCCGTCCGGGGCTGGGGATGGGAGGCGCTCGTGCGCGGAGCACAAGCTGCACAAGAAGGTGTCGGAAGGTATCGGAAGGTCAGTCAAGGTATCGGAAGGTAGTTTTTTTATGGGACAAGGTTGGTCAAGGTTCTTCCTGCCACCCGCTTCGGGATGGTGGGAATTTTTGCGGGTTTCCGGAGGTGTCGCTGCGCTGACCTCCGGTTACTGTCTGGCAACGCCTTCGGGTTGCGCGGGTGTCCTGGCGGACGGCCATTTTGAGAAAGGGAATTAAGGCTGTGAAAAAAATTAAGGCAGAATTTAGGCAGATTAAGCAAAAAATAGGCATGATTTTTGAGGTTCGTCCGGGTGCTTGTGCACGGGGTGCCAGCGGACAGCCCTTGCGTTGCAAGGTGCGAAGGGAGAGGGAGTTTGGAATTCTGCTTGAAGGGGGCGAGCGGCTGGGGCAAATTCTCTGTGCCAGGGCCCATGGAATGTGGACTTACGAACCCCGCCAGGGCAGGAATGCAGCAACGGTAGTTTGCTCTGCATCCGCCGTGGTTACCCTGGCATTTAGATTTTACAAAATTGGGCGTCGGCCCGATAATTGAGAACCAACCGAAATTGAAGTCAAAAGTCGCCTGCTAAAATGTCGTATCAAGTCATAGCACGGAAGTATCGGCCGCAACGGTTCGCGGATGTGGTGGGCCAGGAGCATGTGACGCAGACGCTGGGGAACGCGATCACGCAGGGGCGGATTGCGCACGCGTATCTGTTTGTGGGGCCGCGCGGGACGGGGAAGACGACGATTGCGCGTATTTTTGCCAAATGCCTGAATTGCACGGGGGGGCCGAAGGTGGAGTTTCCGGAGGATGACCCGCGCTGTGTGGAGATTACCGAGGGGCGGTCGCTGGATGTGCTGGAGATTGACGGGGCGAGCAACCGGGGCATTGAGGAGATCCGGGAGTTGCGGGATACGGTGAAGTACGCGCCGGCAAGTTCGAAGTTCAAGATTTACATCATCGACGAAGTGCACATGTTGACGAAGGAGGCGTTCAACGCGTTGTTGAAGACGCTGGAAGAACCGCCGGCGCATGTGAAGTTCATGTTTGCGACGACGGAGCCGGAGAAGGTGTTGCCGACAATTTTGTCGCGCTGTCAGCGGTTTGATTTGCGGCGGATTCCGGCGGCGCTGATCACGAAACACCTGGCGCATATCGCGAAGCTGGAGAAGGTGAAGATTGACGCGGCGGCGTTGGACGCGATTGCGCGCGGGGCGGAGGGCGGGATGCGGGACGCGGAATCGACGCTGGACCAGTTGATCAGTTTTTGCGGCGAGAAGATCGAGGAGGCGGATGTGTTGTCGATGTTTGGGCTGACGGCGCAGAGCCAGATTTTGGAATTGTCGCGCGCGTTGCTGGCAGGTGAGGCGGAGGGGGCGTTGCGCGAACTGAATGATCTGGCGCGGCAAGGGAAGGATTTGGGGCGTTTGGTTTCAGACTTGCTGAATCATTTTAGGAACCTGTTGATTTTTCAGGTTTCGCGCGGGGACCTGGGGATGTTGGAAGTTTCCGAGGCGGAGGCGGCGTCGCTGGGAGAACAATCCAAGGGGGTAAATCCAGATGCACTGACGCGGGTGATGGAGGTATTCAGCGATTGTGAGATGCGGCTGCGCGATGCGGCATCGAAAAAGATTTTGATTGAGGTGGCGTTGTTGAAAGCGATTGAGGCGCGCAGCGCAGTGAGTTTGGACAGCGTGTTGCAGCAATTGCAAAGCTTGCGGAATGGCAGCGGATCGGCCAGCGGTCCGGCACCGGTTGCGCCGCGTTCAGCGGCCGCGCCGGCGCCGGCCAAGATTCGCGTGGTGGAACAGGCGGTCGCGGCCGAACCCATCACGGCGGCTTTGCCGGTGAAGGAGAGTGCGGCGCCAGCGCCCGTACCAAGTGGTAGCGGAGATTTGCAGCAGATTTGGAATCGATTGGTGGAGTTAGTGGGGCGCGCGAGCCCGTTTACGCGGACTTATTTGCTGGAGGCGCATCCGGTGTCGCTGGCTCGGAATGTATTTACGATTGGATTTGATCCGGAGTTTGAGGATCACATGGGGCTGGTGGATAACGCGCGGAATCATACGTTGCTGCAGACCAAATTGGGCGAACTCGGTCACGCCAACATGCAGATTAAATTTATAAAATCCGAACGGCCGGCGGATTGGGACACTGGAGTGGTCGAGACGGTGAAGGAACCGGCGGTGTCCCCTGCCCCGGCTGCGGTGGCTGCGTCCGCAGCGAGCAAGCCGGCGGCTGCCCGAGCGGCGGCCAGTCCGCCGCCGAAGGAAAAGAGTGTTTCGACGCCATTCAACAAGGATGAATTTAAGAATGATCCGTTGATTCAAAAGGCCCTGGAAGTTTTTAAGGGGCAAATCGTCGAGGTCCGCGCTTGAATGAAAATTGCAACCGGGCGAACAAAGGAATTAAAAATAAGTTACTTGCATACACGCCGCGATGGCGTAATGGAGTAGTTAACGAATAACAAACTGATTATTAAATAATTTATGTCGAGCATTGGCAAACTCATGAAACAGGCTGCGCGCATGCAGCAGCAAATGGAAGAAATTCAGGCGCAACTCGCGGCCCGAACGGTCGAGGCCACCAGCGGCGGCGGCGCGGTGAAGGTCGTGGCGAAGTGCGATGGGACGATGGCGTCGATCAAGATTGATCCGCAGGCATTGAATCCGGCGGACGCGCAGTTGCTGGAGGACATGGTCCTGACGGCGACGAACCAGGCGCTGGCCCAGGCGAAGGAAATTTCCAATTCGGAAATGGGCAAGGTGACCGCGGGGCTGAATCTGCCCGGGCTGGGCTAATCGAGGGAAGCGCGGGGCAAGGTTTGGAGTATATTGGATAACATGGCGTCACTTCCTGAGCCCATTACCGCGTTGATTGCAACGTTGAGCAGGCTGCCTGGCATCGGGCCGCGCTCGGCGGAACGGCTGGCGCTGCATCTGGTGCAAAGCGAAGCTGGCGCGGTGCAGATGTTGGCGGACACGCTGGTGCGCGCGCGGGAACACATTCAGGCGTGCCCAATTTGCGGTTCGCTGACGGAACAAATTCCGTGCGCGATTTGCACTGATACGCGCCGGGACGCAACGCTGATTTGCCTGGTTGAACGACCGGTGGATATTATCACGATTGAAAAGTCGGGCACGTATCACGGAAAATACCATGTGTTGGGCGGGAAGATTTCGCCATTGAACGGAGTGGAGCCGGAGGACCTGCGGATTGGTGAGTTGGAGAAGCGGTTGGGCGAGGAGGCGATCCGGGAAATTGTCATTGCGCTGGGCACGGACGTGGAAGGTGACGCGACGAGTAATTATCTGGCGAGGCGGCTGGCGCGGCCGGGGCTGCGGGTGACGCGTATCGCGCATGGATTGCCGGCGGGGAGCGGGTTGGAATTTGCTGATGAGTTGACGCTCACCCATGCCATGGCGGGGCGACGGGAAATGGAATGATGCAAAAGGATGCAATCGATTTTGGGACTTCATCTGCGTTCCAGTTGCCGATAGAATTTCCATATATGCAATGTCCGCAAGTCGTCGTTTTTGATCTGGGTAAAGTGCTGGTTGATTTTGATTACGGGATTGTTGCACGAAAAATTGCCGCGCGCGGTTCCATGAGCGAAGCGGAGGTGCGGAAGTTCATCGATCATTCGCCACTGCTGTTTCGCTACGAAACCGGGCTGATGACCAAAAATGAGTTCTTCGGCGAAGTTTGTTCCGCGACTGGTTTTCGCGGGGATTTGGCAGAGTTTGCGCGGATCTTTGGCGACATTTTTGAGCCGATCAAGTCGATGGTGGAACTCCATGCGACGTTGCGCCGGAAGCGAATCCCGACCTACATTTTTTCCAATACCAATGAACTGGCGGTCAATCATATCCGGCAAAACTTTCCATTTTTCAAAGAATTCGACGGCTATGTTTTATCGTATGAACATGGCGCGATGAAACCGCACGCGAAGCTTTATGAAGTGGTGGAACGCGTGACAAAGCGGCAGCGGGCGGAAATTCTCTATCTGGATGACCGCGCGGAAAACATTGCAGCCGGGGCTGAACGGGGCTGGCAGGTGGTGCTACAGGAAATGCCGGAACAAAGCTGGGTCGCGTTAAAAAAGTGCGGCGTGTTAGACTAGCCCGCCGAGGTGGACGGCGGGTTGCCTTTATCCAAGCTGATTAACGTGTGGAGCGGGTAGTCGGGGTCGCCCAGGGAAAAAAGCCGCTCGGCAATATCATTTAACGCGCGACGCGTGGTCTGGAATCTTTCTGCGAGGGTCTTGAGTATGCCTTCCATTTGGTAGCGTTGCGCCAATCGGTGCTCGCCGGCGATTCGATAGTGCGTGCGACCCAGCTGTTCGTAGTATTTCAGATCGGGGAATCCGCGGGCTTCGGCGCGATAGCGGATTCGTTCGGGGAAAACACCTGAAAGAAAGAGTGAATGGTTGCCAATGTGGACGCGGAGCAAAAAACTGGCGCGGTCATCAGCGGTTTGCAGTGCCGCTACCATTTCAAAAAAGTAATCCAGCGGAGCGGTCTGTCCAGGCATGACACATTCGGCACGGCGGGCATCCGAAAAGGCAGCCAGCACTTCCGCCACATAATCAGCCACGTTCCGTTCCATGATATCTGAGCGCCGGAAGACATGCCTTACGAGAACGTAGAAATAGAAACGGGTAGAAACCCGCAGGCAACCACGTCGCTCAAGAAGCGTTTGAAATAGAGTTTCATCATCCAAGATTAAATCACGCGATTCTTCGTCGGCAAGCAACTTGACCAGGCAATCCGCGGAACCGAGTTTGCGTCCCAAAACCTCCAAGACAAACTCCACATCTTGGGCTGTAAACTGAACGCGGCAATTAGGTTGAATCATCTTCATGGCATTTCTTTAAAATAACCATTGTTGCAACCCTGCGCAAACCGCTGCACCCGCCCGGCTTTCCCGAGCTATTATGAAATGTATAGCATAATCAGTTCCAAAAAAACAAGCGGCTGACAATTATTCAAAACGGGTTAGACTGGGAGGAAGTTTGAATCGTGAGCAATCCATATCCACTGTCCCGCCAATGGCACCCGAGCTAGCAAGAATCCCGGTTCGGTCCCAGCGGCAGGCGATGGATTGGAGCCTGGTGCTTGCGAGCCAGGGGATCGACGGGGTAATTATTGATCAAGCGGAAGATGATGGCGGGTGGGGATTGATTGTTGCGACCAGGGATTACGCGCGTGCGCTTAAAGCTCTCCGGCAATATCAAGCGGAGAATCGTGGCTGGCCTTGGTGGCAAACATTACCACGCTCGACCGTGCATTTTGATTGGGGCAGCGTGGCGTGGATTCTTTTGCTGGGACTCTCTTATTGGGTGAGCAGCATCAACGTCCGTTTTCAAAACGTTGGAATCATGGACAGCACGGCGGTGGCCACTGGCCAGTGGTGGCGGGTGTTCACGGCCATGATGCTACATGCTGATATCGCGCATCTCGTGACGAATCTGTCGATGGGCATTGTATTGCTGGGACTCGCCATGGGACGATTTGGCACGGGATTGGGACTGTTAGCCGCTTACCTGGCCGGTGCCGCCGGGAATGTTGCTTCACTGATGCTCAACGCCAGCCCGTTTTACGGTCTCGGAGCATCGGGGATGATCATGGGCGCATTGGGACTGCTTACCGCTCAATCCGTGC
>JAQGPA010000139.1 GCA_028293325.1 Pedosphaera sp.
GGGCAAGCCAAAGAAAAATGCCGCGAGCACCGCGCCGACCACGCCGAGTGGAACAACCAACATGACGGAGGCGGGAATGGACCAGCTTTCATAGAGAGCCGCCAGACAGAGAAACACGACCAGCAGAGAGAGCGCGTAGAGCGCGGGCGCCTGCGAACCGGAGAGACGTTCCTCATACGAGAGGCCCGTCCATTCGTAACCGATGCCCGCCGGCAATTTATTGACAAGTTCCTCCATCGCTTTCATGGCGGCGCCGGAACTTTGGCCGGGCGCGGGCTCGCCCATGATCTCAACGGCCGGGATGCCGTTGTAGCGTTCGAGCTTGGGTGAACCGGTGGTCCAGTGCGCGGTGGAAAACGTGGAGAACTGCGCCATCTTTCCGAGATTGTTGCGCACATACCAGCGATCCAGGTCTTCGGGCTTCATGCGGAACGCCGCGTCGGACTGCAGGTAAACTTTTTTCACGCGGCCCTGGTCAATGAAGTCGTTGACGTAGGAAACACCCCACGTGGACGACAGCGTGTTGTTGATGTCCGCGAGCGAAAGGCCGAGCGCCGAGGCTTTCCGCTGATCAATTTCAATGCGGTATTGCGGCGCATCGTCGAGACCGTTCGCACGCACGTTGGCGAGCACGGGACTTTCCGACGCCATGCTGAGCAGTTGATTGCGCGCCTCAATGAGTTTGTCGTGACCGAGATTGCCGCGATCCTGCAATTCCAGATCGAAGCCGCCCGCGTTGCCGAGTTCCAGGACAGCCGGCGGCGTGAAGGCAAACACCATCGCTTCGTTGATCCGCCTGAACGCGCCCATCGCGCGACCAGCGATGGCCTGCGCTTTCAACGCCTTGGGTTTGCGAACGTCCCAGGGTTTGAGCCGGACAAACGCGAGCCCCATGTTTTGGCCGTTTCCAGCGAAGCCGAAACCGCCGACGGTCATCACCGATGCAACGGCGGCCTTTTCGTCGTTCCGAAAATATGCGTCCATTTTCTCCAGGATCTTTTTGGTCTGCTCCTGGGTCGCACCGGGCGGCAACTGCGCCATCGCGAACACAATCCCCTGATCTTCCTCGGGCAGGAACGCGCCGGGCAGGCGAAGGAAAACAAAAGCCATCACTGCGACCAGCGCGCCGTAAACCATGAGCGAACGTCCGGCGCGCTGGAGCAGTTTCCCGACGATTCCTTGATAGCCGTTGCTGCCACGGTCGAACACGCGATTGAACCAGCCGAAAAATCCGCGCTTCTCCGCGTGATGACCATTGGCAATCGGTTTGAGCAGGGTGGCGCACAATGCCGGCGTGAGAACCAAAGCCACTCCCACCGAAAGCGCCATCGCGGAAACAATCGTGATTGAGAACTGACGATAGATGACGCCGACCGAGCCGCCGAAGAACGCCATGGGCACAAACACCGCCGAGAGCACGAGCGCGATGCCGACGAGCGCGCCGGAGATCTGGCCCATGGATTTGGTGGTCGCTTCCCTGGGCGAGAGGCCTTCCTCGGCCATGATGCGCTCGACATTCTCGACGACTACGATCGCGTCGTCCACGAGCAGCCCGATGGCGAGCACCACGCCGAACATGGTCAGCGTGTTGATCGAGAAACCAAACGCCGCGAGCACGCCGTACGTGCCGAGCAGGACGACGGGCACGGCGATGGTGGGAATCAGCGTCGCCCGAAAATTTTGCAGGAACAAATACATGACGAGGAAGACCAGGGCGATGGCCTCGACCAGCGTCTTGACCACGTCTTCAATGGAGAGCCGCACGAACGGCGTGGTGTCCAACGGATACCTCACTTCGACGCCCGCCGGAAAAAACGGGGACAGCTCAGCCAGCCGCGCGCGCACCGCGGTGATGGTGTCGAGCGCGTTTGCACCCGAGGCGAGTCTGATGGCAAGGGCGGCGCACGGTTTGCCATTGAAGTAAGTCATCCTTTCATAATTCTCGCCGCCGAGCTCAATGCGGGCGACGTCGCTTAACTTCACCTGCGAACCGTCGGGATTTACCCGCAGCAGAATCTGGCCGAACTGCTCAGCGGATTGCAGGCGGGTTTGGGCAATGAGCGTTGCGTTCAGACCCTGGCCGGGCAAAGCTGGAACGCCGCCAAGCTGGCCCGCCGACACTTGGGCATTCTGCGCTTGAATGGCAATGCTGACGTCCAGTGGCGTGAGTTGGTAGTTGTTGAGCTGGTCGGGATTCAGCCAGATGCGCATCGCGTATTGCGCACCGAACAATTGCACGTCGCCGACGCCGGGAACGCGGCTGATTTGATCCTGAACCGACGAGGCGATAAAGTCGCCCAAATCGGCCCCGCTCAGGCGCCCGTCCGTCGAGACCAAAGCCACGGCCGCCGCAAAGTTCTTTACCGATTTGGTGACGCTCACGCCTTGTTTCTGCACTTCCTGCGGGAGGAGCGGCAGTGCGAGTTGCAACTTGTTCTGCACCTGCACCTGCGCGATGTCCGGGCTCGTGCCCGCATCGAATGTAAGTGTGATCGTCGCATTGCCCGCCGAGTCGCTCGTCGAGGCCAGGTAACGGAGATGGTCAATGCCGTTCATCTTTTGCTCGATGACCTGCGTGACGGTGTCTTCCAGCGTTTTCGCCGACGCGCCGGGATAGGTGACATCGACCTCAATGGAAGGCGGCGCGATGGCGGGATATTGCGCAATGGGCAGCGACCGAATGGCAAGCGCGCCCGCGACCATGAGCACGATGGCGATCACCCAGGCGAAGATCGGGCGATTGATGAAGAATTTAGACATTATGAATTCCTGTTTCCAGTTAGTTGAAGAATCAGTGCGCGGTAGAAAGCGCCACACCGGACGCTGGAGCAGCATTTGCGGGAACCGGCTTCACTTCGACGCCAGGCCGCACCCATTGCAAGCCCTTGACAATCACGCGGTCGCCAGTGGCGATGCCTGTGCTCACCACCCATTGGTCACCCACGGCCCCGTCGGTCACAATCACTCGCGGCTCAACTTTGTTTCCCGCGCCGGCGAGCATCACCGTCGCCCCGCCCTGCGAGTCGCGGCTCACCGCAATCTGGGGAACGAGAAAAGCGTTCGGACGCACGCCTTCTTCAATCCGGGCGCGCACAAACATGCCGGGAAGAAGATCGCGATTCGGGTTTGGAAACAGCGCCCTTCGTCCCACCGAGCCGGTGCTCGCATCCACCGTGACCTCGTAGGATTGCATCGCCCCTTGTTCACGGTATTCCCGTCCGTTGTCCAACAGCAGGCTGGCCTTCGCGTCCACGCTGTCACTCTGCATGTGTCCGCTGGCGAGTTCGTCTTTGAGCTTGAACAACTCCGTGCTGGGTTCCGTGAGGTCAACATAGATCGGGTCGAGTTGCTGGATGACCGCCAGAAGTGTCGCCTCGTTCTGGCCGACCAAAGCGCCTTCCGTAACTTTCGCCGTGCCGATGCGGCCGGAGATTGGCGCGACAACTTTTGTGTAGCCGAGATTCAGCGAAGCGGTATCGAGCGCGGCCTTGGCGGAAAGCACATCGGCTTCGGCCTGCGCGGAAGCGGCCACCGCAGTGTCATAGTCCTGTTTGCTGACCGCGTTTACTTCGACCAGCGTCTTGAACCGGGCGGTTTTCACCTGCGCATCTTTGAGATTTGCTTCCGCCTTGGCGACGGCGGCGCTGGCGCTGGCCCGAGCCGCCTGAAGAGGGGCGGGATCAATTTCAAAAAGCACATCGCCGGCGCGTACTTCGGTTCCTTCTTTGAAATTGCGCTTGAGCAAAATGCCCGGGATTCGCGCCCGAACCTCGGCCATTCGAATTGCGCTCACACGGCCGGAAAGTTCCGTGGTCACGGGGACTGACGTCGCTTGAACTGTCAGAACTGCGACTTCGGCCACGGGACGAGGCGGAGCCTGGACCTGGCGTTCGCAGGCGGTCAGCAAGAGTCCGCAGACGAGGGCCACGAGGGCGGCTCGCCATTGAACCAAGGGAATATGTGATTTGGGGTTATGGAGTTGCATTACAGTTTTTGTCTTTTCAGAGATGAGTGGAGAATTGGTTTTCATAATCAACTGACGGCGATGAGTGAAACCCGCTCGTTGCGATCGTTGCGAGTGACTCCGCTCGCTCTCGGGTCAAGCGTCGGCGTGCCATCTGCAAGAAACAAATACCGGTGATGACCATGGGCGGAGTAAGGCCGCTGCGACTCGGTTGAGTCGCGTTCACAGGTTATGGTGTTCATTTTCGTCAATGTAGTCGGTCTGAAGCCGCTTGAGACTCCCCTCCGCCGCCTGCATCATGTTCTTGCGCTGGTTGCCCGCCGCGTTTGGGTCTGTTCCCGGATGGGAAACGCTGTATTTCGTGGCCAGAACCATGGTCTCACGATGTCCTTTGGCGAACTCACCGAGAAACGACTCGCTCGTTCCGTTGGTGTAAAAGTTGGCGGTGTCAATGAAGTTGCCGCCCGCCTCGCGGTAGGCGTTGTAGATTTTGCGGGCTTCGTCCCTGGCCGCGCCCCAGCCCCAATCTTCGCCAAAGGTCATGGTGCCAAGGCAAAGATCAGAGACGCGAAGGCCGCTGCGGCCCAAGAGTTGATAGTTCATGAACGGATTGTTCATGTTGCCAACCTAGACCATCTGCGCACCAAGACGGTAGACCATTACTTCCAGATTCTTGCCTAAACCGCCCAACCCATTTGACCTGGCGGCCAAAAGGCGGTACAAATAAACCCAGCATGAGCGAACTTTGCGCCCTCATCACTCGGCATTGCAGCGGTGATATTACGCCGAGCGCCATGCCGCGGCTGACGCCGAGCGCCGTGCCGCGGCTGACCCTGTTCCGTTCGAACGTCTCCACTGCGTTGTCGCCGGCCATGTCTGATCCGGTGTTTTGCGTGCTCGCCAGAGGCCGCAAACGCATTTACCTCGGTCACGAGGAGTTTCGCTACGATCCAAATTCTTACATGGTCGCCTCCCTTGATCTGCCCGTCAGCGGACAAGTCATCGAAGCGCCCTGTCTGGGAATGACCCTCGCTCTTGATCCAGCCATGCTTGCTGCGCTGCTGTTGGAAATGCCGCCTGACAGTGAAGCGCGCACGGTCACGAAAGCAGTGGCGGTAAATCCGCTGGAGGACGATCTGCTCAACCCTCTTCTCCGCTTGCTTCAGCTGCTGGATCAGCCGGGGGACATCCCTATGTTGGCTCCGCTCATCGAACGAGAGATCCTTTACCGCCTGCTATGCGGGCCGCGCGGAGAGATGCTCAGGCAACTCGCTCTGCCCAGCAGCCAATTGTCACAAATCAGCCGCGCGATCAACTTGATCCGCCAACGCTATGACCAGGCCATCCGGGTGGACGAACTGGCCCGGACCGCGGGCATGAGCCCCACTTCTTTTCACCGGCATTTTCGCGCCGTGACGGCCATGAGTCCGCTCCAGTTCCAGAAGCGCATCCGGTTGCACGAAGCACGCCGGATGCTTCTCTCACAGAAGCTGGACGCAGCCAGCGTGAGCTTCGACGTTGGCTACGAAAGCCCCTCCCAGTTCAGCCGCGAATACCGGCGACTATTCGGCGCGTCCCCCCGCCGGGACGCGGCGCAAGCGACACGGGTTGCAAGATTGTAATCGTACTGGACAGAATCGGGATTCTGCGCCACCTAACTCCAAAGACGCTCTGTTTTCGGCGAGTCCATGCATCCGCAGGGGTTCATCTGTCGGGGAGGACACGGATTGGGACATGGGGGAGGGGACCATTTAACGTTTGCAAGGACTCCCAGAGTTTTGTAAGAGTCCGGTATGACTTGTTCGCCAGCAAGAAACCTCAGACGGTCCGCCCGTTTTACCCTCAGCTTCGCGTTATGCAGGATTATGTCTATTGGAGGCTTAATGTGAAACTTTAATCCATTCCTGGCAAAAGATTAACCGGGCGTGTCCCTTGACCCATGCCAAAGGTGAGGATTAATCGGGTGGGCGAACGACGAAACTGTTATATTACAACAAGGAACTTGAAACGTGCTTGTGGATGCTCCGTTTTACCCTTTGATGTTGACCTTCTGGTTAACAGATACCTGGCACAAGCAATCGAAGCTGTCGATGAGGCAGCGCGCAAGGTCTTCAAGCTCGCGTGCTATTCATAACAGGAAATCACCGTAACGAAGTTTCAACTGAACAGTTTGTGCACGTCCCAAAAATGATCGATAGCGTCCCTCAATCTTTCCCGATTGCGTATTCTCGCAAATTTCCACCACGCAGGAAAGAGGCGGCGGTATCGGAATTCGTTGAAGCGCGCATCAATGAGGAGTGCCACTCCACAATCCGATGTGGCATAACGAATCCAGTGCCGATACTTTGAGCGCCGTTACAGTCATAGCCTTCGATCCGGATGGTGCTGAAAAACAAAGTCTTCGCGGTTGTGTTTATGACCATGAGCGAGTAGTAATGAAAACTGCCAGAAGCGCAAGTCTTACACAACAATGTCAAGGTGTCCCTCAGCGCCTCCCGACCAACATTCGATTTCACTAAGAGCTGGTTGCTCAACTTAAATAAGCAATCGTGCTCAGAGCGAGAGCGAAACTTAATTTGCTCTGGAAAGAACACTGGGAAACAAAAGAAATCAAAGCTCTCGAAGGAGATCGCGGATGTTTAATTTAAGTGCTTTTGCGATTTTCTCCAACGTCTCCAAAGTAATTTTTTTCTCTGCGCGTTCAATTTCCCCGATGTAATTTCGATTGAGGTCAGCCTTCTATGCCAACTTCTCTTGACTCATGTGCGTCCTTTTGCGCTCGGAGCGAATGGTTTCTCCGACAATTCGATAGATTCTGGCAGGTAACGGCACAGCATTTAACGAAGCAGGAACTACAAAACTGGACTACCGGCTACTAGCCGTTATTTTGCGCTTGCGTTATTTACGGGGGCATCACAGCCTTGCGGCTAGTTTATTGAAAGAAGCGCCTGCTTTCGCGGGCATTACTGTGAATTTTCGGGGCAGAATGAAGATCGACACCGACAAATTGGTGGATGCCAATGGGTTGTTGGAAGCCTTGTTCGACGAAGGTTGTCGTCCTACTGTCCGCTGGTTGCGCAACCAGCAGAAAAACCGCGCCATTCCGTATATAAAAGTTGGCCATCTCGTTTTCTTTGACATTGTGCAAGTCCGTCAAGCCTTTGAAAAAAAGAATACTGTGCGTGCTCGATTGGGCCAGCAATGAATTATGAGGCGGACATCATGCGGAGGAATTATTGATGAAATGTGACTGGTGCGGTGAGGACATTGGACAGGAGGAGTTGAGTAACTCCACGCAAGGGTTTGGCTGCGCCAAGCTCCATCGTGAGTGTGCGTTCCGGCAGATCGTGGGTTCGGTTGGACACGTTTGCAAACGGTGCTCTTGTTTTGACGGAACGGAAAGTGATCCACCTAGCCTGACTCGGCGGGCAGCGGCGAAAGCGGCAGTGGAGGCGTGGCACGAACAGTATCCCTCGAAGGACAAGGCTGCCGGAGCGCAAGCTAATTCAATGGCTTTGAATATCAACTCTCCAGTGGTCAGTCAACCTGAGCAATTAAATCAACATTCGCTGAGCTGCAGATCAGAGGCAAGGTAAAGGACCGCGAGATCGACGTCGTCTTCCGGCAGACCGCCACGCCGTTGCGCCCGGGCAACGGCTACGTCTTTCTGGGCAGCACGGACACTTTCCAAGGCTGGTTTAACGCCTTCCCCAGTGCGACAGCGACCGGACATGTGATCATTGCGGGGGAGACGATCGAGATCGATGGTGTCGGATACCATGATCACAACTACGGCAACGTACCGATCGGCGAGGGGTACAGGGGCTGGTTCTGGGCGCGGCCCTCGTTTGAGCGATACACGACCCTCGCCATCGAAGTCCAGAACGGTGAGAGATTCGGAGGGGGGGCGGCGCCGCTGCTCTGGGTCTACGACAAAGAGACGAAGAAGGAGCTCGTGCGCGCCACGACCCTGGATGACATGACGATCACCTTCGGGTCGATGGTTCAGTTCCCTGATCCCCTGCACGGGGGCGCCTATTCATGGCTCAGGTTTATGCATTATTCCCGGGATCATTCCTGATGAGCTATGGGGTTCTTTGTCCTCTGCGGTAAAGGGCAAACGCACCCGCAGTTCCTGGCGAATCACTCCTGCTGCATAGCTGAGAACGCCTTCGGCATAAGGCGAACAGTCCGGGTCAAGGTTGTACCAATTCAGAAATGCATGGATCAAATTGGGTTCCAGCCGGTAAATCACCTTGACTCCAGAGTCGTGGAGTTTCCGGGCATAAGCCTGCCCTTCATCCCGTAGCGGATCGCAGCCTGCTCCGATGAGGAGTGTCGGCGGCGTGCCGTGCAGATCTTTTGCTCGCAGTGGCGATGCGTCAGGAAGCGCCCAATCTGAAGCCCTCGGGAGGTAGAACTCTCGAAACCGCTCCACGGCGCTTCGCGTGAGCAGGTGCTCCTTTCCATATTGCTGATACGACTCGTAATGGGTCGAACCGATGTCGGTGGACGGGTAAAACAAGACCTGCATCGCTACCAACAGCCCATCATTGGCTTGGGCTCGCCTGGTCGAAGCGATGGCCAAGGTCCCGCCTGCGCTGTCACCGGCTACCACAATGCGAGTGGGGTCTGCGCCAATCTCCTCGGCATGTCGTGAGACCCACCACAACACGGTATCCGCATCCTGCACCGCGGCTGGGAACGGGTTTTCCGGTGCCAGGCGATAATCCACCGAGAGCACCAGGGCCGGGATTTGGCGGGCCAATTGCCGGGTCACCGAGTCGTAAGTACCCGGACTGCCAAGCGTCCAGCCCCCGCCGTGGAAGAAAATCACCAGCGGCAACATTCCACCTCGGGCCAGTTGCTTATCCCAGGGGACATAAAGGCGGGCCGGGACCGGGTTTTCTTTGCCGGGCACCGTGAGATTGCAGAC
>JAQGPA010000150.1 GCA_028293325.1 Pedosphaera sp.
TGGAGGGCGATGATTTTATCGGCGAGCGGGTCGTCGGGGCGCGTGAGGATGTGAAGCAGGTTGCGCATGGTCAGAACCTAAGCACGAAGTGGCTGCGGGCCGCCACGGCCGCGAGGTGTTCGTCGGAGATGGGCAGGAAGCGAACGGGCGGTTCGCCGATTTGGGCCAGCAGGGGCGCGCCTTGCTGGACATAGATGGCGCAGCCGTTCTCCGAGGCGAGGGGCAGGTAACGACGATAGTTGTCTTCGTCGAGCAAGTCGTCGGGTTGCTCACTGAGGGCGAGGACGGCGGCATCGCGCAGATAGAGGGCGAGGTCCGCCTTGCGCCAGACGCCGACACCGGCGGCGATGCGGAGGGCTTCGGCGGGTCGCGGGCTGAGTCGCGGGTCGCTGGTGATGATAAAGAGCACGCCGGGTTTCATGGCATCAATTGAAACTCAGGAAGCGGTCGGTGCTCGTGATCAAGTCGTTTACGACCGTGAGACCGGCGAAGAGGGCGTGGTCGTTGACCGGAAGGTCGCGGCGATGCGCGCCATAGGCGCAGGCAAATAATTTGAGGCCGCGTGTTTGGAGTGATTGCAGGAGCGGGTGGTCAACACCGCGCACGGCGTCATCGATGCAATAGAGGTAAACATCGACGCCGCGGTTCAGGGCGGTTTCGGCAAGGCGCAGGCCATGGGCGAAGTTGGGATGATCGGGGTCGGTGGAGAGGAGCAGGCCGAGTTTCTTTCCGCGCAAAACCATGGTGGATCGTACGCGGAGTGCCGCGCGCTGTCAAAGAGGTGAAAAGGGCAGAAGAGAGGACGGCTTACTTAAGGGCAAGCAGTTCTTTGACAAGGTCACAGAGTTGATGCGCCTGATAGGGCTTGGCGAGGAAACGGTCTGGTTTGATGGACGCTTCCTGGAAGATGTCCTCGGCCACCGTGCCGCTGACCAGCAGGATTTTCTGGCGCGGTTCCAGGCGGCGGAATTGCTCGATCAACTCCATGCCGTTCATGGTGTGCATGGCGTAATCAGTGATGAGCAGGTCGGGGCGCTCGCTGGCGGCGGCGAACGTTTGGAGGGCAAGTTCCGGATCACGAAAGGATTTGATGCGGTAACCGCGGGGTTCAAGGATGACGGTGGCCAATTCCAAAAGCATCGGCTCGTCGTCAACGACGTAGAGTAATGCACTCGGTTGCTTGTCTAACTGAGTGCTGCCTGAATCTGGTTGGCTCATTGCGTGCACAATTTACTTGCCTCTGGCCGGACATTAATACTGAAACGCGACAAATTAGCAAGTGGTCTTTCACCCCATTTTTCCGGCGAAACCTGGCCGGGCGAAATACGGCTTTGCCAGATTCAGATTGCACCCCGGTGCAACAGGCGTTAATATTCGTGAGTTAGGAATGGTCGAACCTGCCATCTCACCCGGTAAGGCACCTATGAAACCCGACAAAGCGTCGTTTAAAAAATCAGTTAAGGAAGCAACCAAAGCCATCCAGGAAGAAACCGCCGTTGTCGCCAGCAAGTTGAAGGGCGGAAGCAAGGCCAAGGAAACCGAAACCGAAGCCGCCAAAGCCGGTGCGACGCCGACGGCAAAAGCAAAAACCACGGCTGCCGCTACTCCTGCCGCCAAACCTAAACGGAAAGCTCCGGTCAAAAAGGTCGCCGTGACAGTGCCGCCAATTTTGTTGGAAGGCGATCAACCCTCGGCCACAACGGTCGGCGGTCCCGGTCAGCGTTATGCATTGGGCCCGGTGCCACCGCCGGCACATGCCGGAGGAATTGAAACCACGGGCGAACTGCCGGAAGCCTACGGCACGCAGCAACTGCTCCTCACAGCGCGCGATCCGCATTGGCTTTATGCACGCTGGGACCTGACCCGTCAGCAGCAACGGGAATACAACGCTCTTTCCGCCGATCGGCATCTCGTGTTGCGCGTGTATATTGATGCCGTCAAAGGCGAACATTTTTTGCAAGTCCATACGCATCCCGAATCGACGCATTGGTTTATCCATGTGGGTCGCGCGGGAACAAAATACATCGCGCAACTGGGTTACTTTCAGCCGAATGGGAAATGGGTTGGTATTTCCACATCCGAAGCGACCATGACGCCGCCGGACACGATGTCGGACGATATTACCGCGCAATTTGCGACGATTCCGATTGAGGTGCCGTTTGCGGAGTTGATGGCGCTGGCTAACGCAGCGGTGCGCCAGAATATTCCATTGGCGGAAATCATTCAGCAATTACGCGCGCACGGGCAGACGCAGTTTCCCAAGGAAACCGCCGCGCCCGGCAAATGGACGCCGGAACAGGAGCGCGCGCTTTCCGCCATCATCACGATGGACCGGGTGCGACGCGTATGGATGGGTTCGCTGGAAATCACCGAATTGATCCGGCGCCAATTGCAGCAGGATATTTCCTCCATGAGCGCGGCGCAATTGTCGCTGCCGACCTCGCCGGGCGGGGCGATCTCCAGTGTTTCAAGTCCGTTTGGCGGTTTGGAACGAAAGAAGGGATTTTGGTTCAATGTGAACGCCGAGTTGATCATTTATGGCGCCACGGAACCGGATGCGCAGGTCACCATTGGGGGGCGCGTCATCAAACTGCGGTCCGATGGGACGTTCAGTTATCGTTTTGCGCTGCCGGATGGCGATTATGAATTGCCGGCGGTGGCGGTATCGGCGGATCAAACGGACGCGCGCGCTGCGGAATTGAAATTCGTCCGCGAAACGGAATATCGCGGCGACGTGGGCACGCACCCGCAGGATCCGCAACTGAAAGCGCCCCTGGCGGCAAACGTGTCGTAAGCCGTTATGGATCGCGACGCCGAGCACCTTCGGTTGCTTTCCATTTTCCACTACGTGGTCGGCGGGATCACGGCGCTCTGCTCTTGTTTTTTCATCATTGAGGTAACGGGGCCGCCCAGACCATGAATCCCTATTATCGGATTGCCGCAATGGTCCTCCGGATGCTGGCCGCGGGATTCGTGCTGGTGAGCCTGCTGAATCTGTATATTTACTGGTTCAAGATGCATCGCGAGCAGGTCGCCCTGTCGCCGGGACATTGCGGGTATTTGTCCATTCCGCTTGTGATAGGCTCGCTGATACTGGTAAAAAGTTCCGCGTGGGCGCGTCGCCTGACGCGGGATTTGGATGAATGACGAAAAACGCGCGCGGGAACGGGTGCATGCCCGGATCCGGCGGCAATTGACTTAAACGATTTTAATTTTGGCGATGCAAGGCTATCTCTCACTTGTGCTGCACGCGCACCTGCCCTTTGTGCGGCATCCGGAATACGACAAGTTCCTGGAGGAAAACTGGCTGTTTGAAGCCATCACGGAAACCTACGTTCCGCTGATTCAAACGATGGATGGCTGGTTGCGCGACGGGATGGACACGCGCCTGACGCTCACGTTGACGCCCACACTTTGCTCGATGCTGCTGGATCCGTTGTTGCAGGATCGCTACCAACGGCACCTGGAGGCGCTGATTGAACTGGCCGAGAAGGAAACGCATCGCACGCACTGGGACCCGGCCTATCAGCCGTTGGCGCAAATGTATCATCGGCGCTTTCTCGGCACGCGCGAGACGTACCTGGCGTATGGCCGCAATCTGGTCGGCGCATTTCGCAAGTTCCAGGAACGCGGCCGGCTGGAGATCATCACCTGCGCCGCCACGCATGCCCTGCTGCCATTACTGGCCAAACATCCGCCGTCCATTCGCGCGCAGATACTGGTTGCCCGCGATCATTATCGGAGTTGTTTCGGCTGCGACCCGCGCGGCATCTGGCTGCCGGAATGCGCCTACGTGGACGGCGTGGAAGATGTTTTGCAGGAAGCGAACATCCGCTGGTTCATCATCGACACGCACGGCATCCTGCATGCGCGGCCGCGGCCGCGTTACGGTGTGTTCGCCCCGATTTTCACGCCGAATTGCATCGCGGCATTTGGCCGCGACCTGGATTCCGCCAAACAGGTCTGGAGCAAACAGGAAGGCTATCCCGGTGATATTCACTATCGCGATTTCTACCGCGACATCGGTTTCGATCTGGATTTTGATTACGTCAAAGCGTACCTGCCGGATGTGAGCCAGCGCGGTTTCACGGGGATCAAATACCATCGCATCACCGGAAACGCGCCGGAGAAGCAGGTTTATCAGCGCGCCCCCGCACTGCAAAAAGCGGCCGAACACGCGGGGCATTTTCTGAATGCGCGCATCGGCCAAATCCAGCACCTGGCGTCGATCATGGATCGTCCGCCGATTATTGTGTCGCCGTATGATGCGGAGTTGTTTGGTCATTGGTGGTATGAGGGGCCGGAGTTTCTGGATTATTTTGTCCGCAAGACGATTTATGATCAGCAGGTCATCCGGATGGTGACGCCGCATGAGTATCTTTGCAAATATCCCACCCAGCAAGTGGCCAAGCCGAGCGCTTCCAGTTGGGGCGCGGAAGGTTATTGGAATGTCTGGCTGAACGAAACGAACGAGTGGATCCAACCGCATCTGTACATCGCCCAGGAGCGGATGACGAAGCTGGCGCGGATGTTTCCCCAGGCGAGTGGAATTCAGTTGCGCGCCCTCAAACAGGCGGGTCGCGAACTGCTGCTGGCGCAGTCAAGCGACTGGCCATTCATCCTCCGCACCGGCACGAGTCCGGATTACGCCCGCAAGCGGGTCAAGGACCACATCCTGCGCTTCATCGCGTTGCACGAGCAACTGACCACCACCATCATCGATGAGCCGTGGCTGGCCCGCATCGAAAGCATGGATAATATTTTCCCGGAGATTGATTATCGGTATTGGGCGTGAGGGCATGTTCAACAAAAGCCAGGCCATATATCTCCTTGCAACTTCTTTGCAAATGCATTGAGACTAGCAGTTATTAGCAACCTATGAAGCTGGAACACATCGCCATAAATGTCGCCGACCCGCGGGCGATGGCCGCGTGGTATCAGAAAAACATGGGGCTGACGCTGGTGCGCAAAACCGAGGCCGCGCCCCACACTCATTTTTTGGCTGACAGCAGCGGGACCGTCATGATGGAGATTTACAACAATCCGCCGGATGAGGTTCCACCCTATGCCAGGATGCATCCATTGCAGCTGCATATCGCGTTTGTTTCCGCCGATCCTGAAGCGGACAAGAGCACTCTGCTGCACGCCGGAGCAACGCTCGTTGACGAACTACGTTTGGGCGACGGATCGCACCTGGTGATGTTGCGTGATCCGTGGGGATTGGCGCTGCAACTGTGCCGTCGGGCCACGCCGATGCTGCGGGGATGACAAACTTTTTGCGCCGGTCGCTGTCGAAACTTCCGCGCAAAATTTGTCACTCCGCCCCACCGGTGTTATAGCTCTTCCATGACGGATACCGACACTGCGGCCCAACCGCATCTCTTTCAGAAGTTCACCCTTAAGTCCATCACACTCCGCAATCGCATCGGCGTTTCGCCCATGTGCCAGTATTCCTCGGAGGACGGCATGGCCAGTGATTGGCACCTCGTCCACCTTGGCTCCCGTGCCGTGGGCGGGGCGGGGTTGGTGATTGCCGAAGCAACCGCCGTTTCGCCCGAGGGGCGCATCACGCCGGGCGATGCCGGTATTTGGGCGGATAAACACATTGAGCCCATTGCCCGCATCAACCGTTTCCTGAAACAAAACGGCGCGGTGCCGGGAATTCAACTCGCGCACGCGGGGCGCAAAGCCTCGGCGGCCCGGCCCTGGGAAGGGGGCACTCATCTGGCGGACGAAGCCGGTGGTTGGCCCACGCTGGCACCCAGCGCAATACCGTTCGGCGGAGAATTGTGGAAAGTGCCGCAGGCCATGGCCCAAGCGGACATTACCCGTGTGCAAGGCGAGTTTGTGGCCGCCACCAAACGTTCCCTCGCTGCCGGTTGCGAGTGGCTTGAGCTCCATTCCGCCCATGGCTATTTGCTTAATGAATTTCTCTCTCCATTAAGCAATCAACGCTCCGATGCTTATGGCGGCAGTTTTGAGAATCGCATTCGCTTCCTGCTCGAAACCACCCGCGCAGTTCGCGCCGTGTGGCCGGATGGATTTCCCCTGACGGTGCGACTCTCCTGCACCGATTGGGTGCCGGGCGGTTGGGACATTGAACAAAGCGTGGAGTTGTCCCGCCGGCTGAAAGCTGAAGGAGTGGACCTGATTGATTGCAGTTCAGGCGGCACGGTTCCGAATATGAAGATACCTATAGGGCCAGGCTATCAAGTTCCATTCGCTGAACACATCCGTCACGAGGCCAACATAGCCACGGCGGCGGTTGGCATGATTACCACTCCGGCGCAAGCGGATGAAATTATCCGCCATGGCCGCGCGGATATTGTTCTGCTGGCCCGCGAATTCCTGCGTGACCCCTATTGGCCGCTCCGGGCTGCCCGCACCTTGGGTCACCCCGAGGCGCTGCCGCCACCGATTCAATATGCCCGCGCCTGGTAAATAAATTCTGCGCTTTCGGTGGCGAGATTTAAATTTTGTCTTATTGTCTCACTGTTTGTCGAATTTATCAGCTTACGCCATGAACTTAAAAAACCCGCTCCGTACCGAATCCGCTGTCAAAGGCCGTTATGCTGCCGCTGCGAAAGCGCCCGAGGCGGCGCTTTGCTGTCCGGTCGATTACGACCCGCAATTTCTTAAAATTATTCCACGCGAAGTGATCGAGAAGGATTATGGGTGCGGCGATCCGAGCCGGTATTTGAAGCCGGGGGAAACGGTGTTGGATCTCGGCAGCGGCACGGGCAAGATTTGTTTCATTGCCGCGCAGGTTGTCGGACCGACCGGCCGGGTCATTGGGGTGGACATGACCGACGACATGCTGGAAGTGGCGCGGCGCAATGCGCCGATGGTGGCCGAGAAGTTGGGCTACGCAAACGTTGAATTTCACAAAGGCCGGATTCAGGATCTCGCGCTCGACCTGGAGTTGCTGGATCGTGATTTAAAGGAACAGCCCATCACCGATGCCAATACATTTCTGGCGGCGGATGAACGGGCGGGAGAATTGCGTGTGCGCCATCCACTCGTCGCCAAGGCCTCGGTGGATGTGGTGGTTTCCAATTGCGTGTTGAATCTGGTGGAAGCGCGGGCCAAGCGACAGTTGTTTGAGGAAATCTTTCGCGTGCTGCGCAATGGGGGCCGCGCCGTCATTTCGGACATTGTGGCGGATGAGGCAGTCCCCGCAAATTTGCAGAATGATCCGGAGCTGTGGAGCGGTTGTATTTCGGGCGCGCTGACCGAAGAGGAATTTTTGCACGCCTTCGCAGAAGCGGGGTTTTACGGCATCCAGATAGTGAAGCGGGACTCGACTCCATGGCGGACAGTGGCGGGGATTGAATTTCGCGCGGTGACCGTTGCGGCTTATAAGTGTGAACCGGGCTTGGGTTTGGAGCGCAACCAGGCGGTGGTTTACCTTGGGCCATTCAAGGAAGTGGTGGATGATGACAACCGACGGCTGAAACGGGGGTTGCGTTACGCAGTGTCTGATCAAACCTATCAACGCTATCAAAAGGAGCCGTACCAGCAGTTCTTTGCGTGTATAGACCCGGCGACACCTGTAACACCTGAAACGGCCCAGCCGTTTGATGATTCAGTGATGGTGTTACGGCATCCGCGCCAGACCAAGGGCAGCGACAATCGCGCTACGACAGCGAACAGTTCCTGTTGCGACAGTAAGAAAGACAGTTGCTGCTGAACCGGCCATGTCAGGCGGCTCCAAATTTCAGGTCGAGGCTTGGTTAAAGCAGCGAGCGCAGCTATTTTGAGCGGCTGGTGCTCTTTTCAGACGCAAAGCGGCAGGCGTTGGCCACCAACGCCAGATGCTCAAGAAATTCCTCCCGCTTCTCTTCGGGTAAAATGGAGAGCACTTCGGTTTGCAACGAAACCGCGATGTCCCGCACCTCCTCATATTTGCGGCGGCCAACGGGTCTGAGGCTGATGCGGTAGGCGCGGCGGTCCTTCTCATGCGGTTTGCGTTCCACCAACCCGAGGCTTTCCATTCGCTCCAGCAGGGAAGCGATGGTGTTGGGGTCGCTGCTCATGATCTCGGTTAATTCGCGCTGGGTGAGACCCTTGGGGTTGCCCTCGTTGAGGGTGCGCATCACGGTAAATTGGTCGGGCGTGACACCGACATGCGCGATACGGCGGCGGAAGGTTTGGTTGAGATTGTACCAGCACTTGCGCAACAGTGGCGGGAAGCGGCGGCGTTCCGGCGCGTCCACCGGCAGGAGGAAGGACTTGTTTTTAGCGATACCTGGAGGTGGCATAAATTGTTACGTATAAGTACTATTTTATTGCTTTGCGACCCCAGATGTAGAATAGTGCGAGCACTCTTAAAAGCAAAATAGACAGCATTGTCGCGGACTGCCTTTGAGAAACAATGGCAATTATGGTGGTGAAGGAATTGTTTATGAAACTGACGCTCCCGCTCGCGGTTGGTGTTTTTGGACTTCTGCTTACCGGTGAACCGGCTGCAATTCAGGCCGCACCGGTTCAGGGATGGTTGAATTGGCGTGGTCCGCAACAAAACGGCACTTCGCTGGAAACGGGCCTGCCCGATAAGATTGATCCGCAACACCCGCTTTGGGTGGCTGATTTGCCCGGTCAATCCACGCCGGTAATTGCCAATGGCAAGTTGTATATCATGGGTTATCTCGGTGAAGGCGGGGATTTGCAGGAAGGGGTGGTTTGTTATGATGCGGAGAGCGGCAAGGAGCTTTGGCGTCAACTCTACAGCGATTTTTTGAGCGACACGGTTTATTTGCGATACGGCACCTCCAGCCCGACGATTGATCCCGAGACCGGCAATGTCTATATCCAGGGGACGCAGGGCATTTTGGCGGCGTTCACGGCGGACGGCAAATTGCTCTGGAAACATTCGCTGATGGAGGAATATGGGCGGCTGACTTTTCCGAACAGTCGCACGGCGTCGCCATTGATCGACCAGGACCTGGTGATCACGCGCGGAATTACCGCAAATTGGGGCGCACAGGGACCCGCCGCCGACCGTTTTTATGCGTTTGATAAGAAGACGGGTGAGCTGGTTTGGTCTTCCAGTCCGGGAGATCGGCCGAAGGACAATTCATTCTCGCATCCTTATCTGGGCTGGCTCAATGGGAAGCGGGTTTTTTATTCGGCGACCGGCGACGGTGCTGTGGTATGCGTGAATGCCCGGACCGGCGATCCCATTTGGCGGGTGCCGCTGACCAAGGCGGGCATCAATGCCACGGTGCTCGTGCATCATAACGACAAGATCATTTCCATTTTCGGCACGCCATACGAGCCGGGGCAGTTGGTCGCGCTAAAGATTTCCAATGCCACACCTACGAATGCGGCGGCGGCGCCGGTGGTTTTGGAGCGGTCCGCAGTGCAGCTTTGGAGCGATCCCATCTCAACCTCCACCAGTTCGCCGATTTTGGTGGGCGACCAGGTTTATGTGGTCAGTGAGCAGGGGGATTTGTGCTCGGTGGACGCGAACAATGGGAACGTGCTCTGGCGGCTGAAACTGGGCATTGAGGAGCGCAACGCCTGCCCCATGTATGCGGATGGCAAGTTGTATGTGCCGATTCTGGATGATCCCGCCGTGAAGACAGAGGATTCAGCAACGACGGGAACCAAAGGGGCGTTGTATATCATCAAGCCGGGAGAGAAGGATGGGAACGTGATTGACCATGTCAGTTTAGACGGGCGCTGTTTTGGGACGCCGACACCTTACAATGGGAAGATTTACATTCAGACCACGCGCCATCTTTATTGCTTTGGCAAGAAAGGCAACAACGCGGGCCTGGCGAAGGCGGCGGCGGCAGAAGCGTGGCCTGCGGCCGGTCCGGCGAAGCAATTGCAAATTATTCCGGCCGAGATACAGATGCGGCCCGGTCAGTCGGCAGCATTTCGTTTGCGCTCCCTGGATGCGAATGGTTTTACGGTGAGTGAGATAAGCGATGTGAAATCAGTGAAATGGGCTTCGTTCATTCCTGCAACCGCGAAGGTGAAGTCGAGCATGAAGGCGGCGTTTAATGAAGAGGGGCAGTTGGTCGCCGCCAATGATGCGGTGCCGTCGGCGGGCGCATTTGAGGCGCAAGTGGATGGGTTGAAAGGTTATATGCGCGGGCGGGTTTTGCCGTATTTGCCGATCAAGCAGGATTTTGAGAAGGCGGTGTTGACGGAAACGAATGCGACTGACAACGCGCTGTTCGCCTATCCGCCGCTGCCGTGGATTGGGGCGCGGTTCAAATTTGAAATTCGCGATTTGAATGGCAACAAGGTTTTAGCCAAGGCGATGGACAATCCTTTCTTCCAGCGCGGCACGGTGTTCATCGGCGAACCGTCCACCAAGAATTATACCATCGAGGCGGACGTGATGAGCGACGGGAATAAATACAAGATGTCCGAGGTTGGGTTGGTGAATCAACGATACTATATCGTGCTGAAGGGGAACGCGAAGGAGTTGGAGGTCAATTCCACGCTGGAATTATTTCGGCATGCGGTGCATTTCGATATATCGCCCAAAGTTTGGTATCATTTGAAGACCCGCGTGGATGTCGCCCCGGATGGTTCGGGGGTGGTTCGCGCCAAAGCCTGGAAGAAAGGCGAAGCAGAGCCCGAAGCGTGGACCATCGAAGTGCCGCATCAACATGCGCATGAAAGCGGCTCGCCCGGATTATTCGGGTTCGCGCCGCAAGTGCCGGTTTACATCGACAATGTCATGGTGACGCCCAACTAACGGGCGGGGCTAAATAATTTTCCTGGAGCCAACGAAAATGAAAACTGTGAATCACAAAATCATCTTTTCCACCCTGATGACCGGCGTTATCACGGCTGGCGTATTGTTGCCCACGGCGTTCGGGGCGGATTGGCCGCGCTGGGGCGGTTTGGATCCGGGACGCAACATGTATTCACCCGCCAAAGGATTGCCCGATCATTTTTTTATCGGCAAACCGAAGCCCAACACTGATGAGACCGACCTGAGCACGGCCAAGAATGTGAAGTGGGTGGCGCAGTTGGGTTCGCAAAGTTTTGGCAATGTGGTGGTGGCGAATGGCAAGGTGCTCATCGGCACGAACAATGAAAATCCACGCGATCCGCAACACCAGGGAGACCATAGCATTCTGTTGTGCTTTGACGAAAAGACCGGTGAATTTCTCTGGCAATTGGTGATTCCCAAGCTGGCTTCCGGCAAGGTGAACGATTGGGAAGGCCTCGGCCTGCTGGCCTCGCCGTGCGTGGAGGGAAACCGGGTTTATGTGGTTACCAGCCGTTGCGAAGTGCTTTGTCTCGATCTCGACGGGCAGGCGAATGGCAATGACGGCCCGTTCATGGATGAAGCGCAATATGTGGTCGGTCCGGGCAAGCCGAAGGGGAAGATTGGGCCCAAGGATGCGGACATCATCTGGCGTTACGACATGATGGATGAGTTGGGCGTGTTCCCGCATAATGCTTCCAATTGCTCGGTGCTGACCGTGGGCGATACAGTTTATGTTTGCACCTCCAACGGGCAGGACTGGACGCATTCAAATATTCCGTCGCCGAATTCGCCGAGTTTTATCGCGCTCAACAAAAAGACCGGCGAATTGATGGGCGAGGATGATGCGCATATTGGGCCGCATATTTTTCACGGCCAATGGAGTTCGCCCTCAACCGGCGTGGTGAATGGCAAGCAGCTTGTGTTTTTTGGCGGCGGCGACGGGTATTGCTATGCGTTCGATGCCAAGCCGGTAAAGGAAGGCGACACGAGCTATCTCAAAAAAGTCTGGTGGTATGATGGCAATCCGCCCGAGCACAAGGCGGACAAGGATGGCAAGCCTTATAAGTATCCGGCAGCGGACGGCCCGAGTGAAATCAATGCCACGCCGGTGTTTTATAAGAACCGCGTTTATGTGGCGGTGGGCCAGGATCCTGAGCATGGTGAAGGCGTGGGCAACCTTACTTGCATCGATGCCACCAAGACCGGCGACGTGACCAAAACTGCGAAGATCTGGTCTTATAACAAAATTCATCGCAGCATATCGACGGTATCCATCGATCCGGAAACGGGATTGTTGTATGTGGGTGATTTCTCCGGATTCCTGCATTGCCTGGATGCGGAGACCGGCCAGCTTTATTGGACGCATGATATGAAGGCGCATATGTGGGGCTCAACGCTGGTCGCGGATGGCAAGGTCTATTTGGGCGACGAAGATGGCGAATTCCTCGTGCTGGCGGCATCCAAGGAGAAGAAGATTCTCAGCAGTTCGAACCTGGGGTCGGCGATTTACTCGACGCCGGTGGTGGCCAATGGTGTGATTTATGTCGGGACGCAGACACATCTTTATGCGCTGCAGGATGAGGCCAAGTCGGCGGCGATGAAGGATGAACCGGCCAAGGTGGAGATGGAACTCAAGAAGCCGTGACCAGGTGGCGAGTCAACGCGTGATGCCTTTATGAAAAAACTTTTGCTGATTCTGATGGTGGCCGGGGTTTACGTGCTGCATCAGGATTACTGGAACTGGAAGAGCGCGGATCTGGTATTCGGCTTTCTGCCAGTTGGCCTGGCGTATCATGCGGGGTTTTCCGTCGTTGCCGCCATCATGATGGCGGTGTTGGTCAAGTTCGCCTGGCCGAAACATCTTGAAGACGTCCAACCGCACGATTCAGCGGAAGAGAAGACCGGGGAGGAGCGCCGGCCATGATACCGGTCATTGTCATCGGCGTTTATTTGGCGGTGATAGCGGGCATTGGATTGTTTGCGTTTCGGCGCGGGAAGTCGAACACGGAGGACTTCTTTCTGGCCAGCCGCACCATTGGGCCAATGGTATTTTTCCTTTCGATCTTTGCCACCAACATGACGGCGTTCGCCATTCTGGGCAGTTCCGGGCTGGCGTATCGGCGGGGCATCGGCATTTACGGACTGATGGCTTCCTCTTCGGGGTTCGTGATTCCGTTGACCATTTTTTTCATCGGCACGCGGCTGTGGGCTTTGGGTAAACGATACGGGCACCAGACGCAGGTGCAATTTTTTCGCGACCGTTGGGAATGTGACGGCATCGGCACGGTTATTTTTGCGCTCAGTGCCGCGATGCTGATTCCGTACATGATCATCAGCATCATGGGGGGCGGGACGGTGTTGCAGGAAATTTCCACGCCGACGGGCACGCACGAACCGCTGATCCATTATTGGCTGGGCTGCGCGATCGTGGCCGTGGTGGTGACGGTGAATGTGTTCTTCGGCGGCATGCGCGGGACGGTTTGGGTGAACATTTTTCAAACGATTCTTTTTCTTTGCTTCGGCTTTGTGGCGATGGTGGTCATCAGCCATGCCTTTCCCGGCGGCTTCGGCGAGATCATCGGCAAAATCGCCGCTGACCCCAAAAACAGCTTTCTGCTGACCCGCGAGCGCATGCCGCAAACGGAGTTTTGGAGCTACACGCTCATCCCGCTCTCCTCGATCATGTTTCCGCACATGGCCATCATGTGTTTCTCGGCGCGCAAAGTGACGGCGTTCCGGCGGACGGTCATTATTTATCCCATTGCGATTTTGTTGATCTGGCTGCCGTGCATTTTCCTCGGCGTGATTGGCGCGCAGATGATTCCGGGCCTGAAAGATTCCGACGGCATTCTCCTCCGTCTGCTCAATGACAACGCCCCGGCCTGGCTGGCGGGACTGCTCGGCGCGGGCATCATTTCGGCGGTCATGGGTTCGGATGCCCACCAGGTGCTGGCGATGAGCACGATGTTTACCAAAGACATTTTCACCCATTACGGCGGCCAGGAAAAATATGGCGAGAAAGCCGCTGTCCATTTTGCGCGCGCGTTCATTTTGGTCGTGACCGTCATCGCCTACTCGATTGCGCTTTATCTCAAGTCCAGGCAGGGCATTTTTGAAATCGCGATTCGCTTCGCATTCTCGGGCTTTGCCGCCATGGCGCCGGTGATGATTGCCGCACTCTTCTGGAAGCGGAGCACCAAGTGGGGCGCGCTGGCCTCCACGCTTTTTGTTGCCGGCACATTGATCACCTTTGCCTTTCTCCAGGGTTCGCCCGCGCCGCCGCCCGTCGCGCCCGGCAAGCCGGCTGTAGTCGCTGCCAAGATGGACACCGCCACTGCCGTGAAGCTTGCCGCGTCGGATACCAACTCTCCGGTGGCCAAAGTTGACGCGATGGAAAGCAAAGGCACCACGAATGACATCTCCAAACCGGTGGCCGTGTCCGTTGCCGAGGTAAAACCTGCCGCCGCTTCGGCGATTGCCGCGCCCAAGCCGAAGATGAACATTATCTGGCAAGTCGGTGATCACGTCATTCTCTCTCGCGCGCCGGCCACGGGCGATGTGAGGTTCTGGAATTCAAGCAGCAATCCCGCTGGTGGTTATATGACGGTTGTGCCGATGGTCTTCGGCTCGGCACTCTGCATGATTTTCTTCTCGCTGGTCACCCGGCCGCCCGGCAAAAAGACCATCGACAAATATTTTGCGATGCCGGAATCAACCGCGCCTTCCGCTCCGGCGGCAATGACCGGTAAAACCTGAGTTTAAGCCGTCGCTAATTTCAATGAATCCCGAGCCTGCAACCACTAAAGCCGCGCAAGACCAACTCGATGCACACGTGCGCGAAATCATGCAATGGCATTTCTCGCCCGAAACCGGTTCGCCGTTCTGGCTCGATTGGGCCAAAAAGGCCGGCTGGAATCCGGCGACGGAGGTAAAAGGTTTTGCCGATCTGCTGCGCTTTCCGCATTTTCAGGACGAGTGGTTGCGTGATTTGCCAAACGAAGTCTGGGTGCCAAAGAAATATCAGGGTCGCCCGTTCAACATTTTTGAGACCGGCGGTACCACCGGCATGCCGAAGCAACGCATTGGCTGGGATGATTACAAGGTGGATTACGAGGAGTTTTCCGGAAAGATAGCCAACGAACATTTTCCACGTGGCGGGGCGTGGCTGATGGTTGGTCCCACTGGGCCGCGGCGGTTGCGGCTGGCCATTGAGCATTTGGCCAATTTTCGCGGCAGCTCGTGTTACTTCGTGGATTTGGATCCGCGCTGGGTCAAGAAAGTGATTTCGCAAAAGCATTTCGAGCAGGCGCGCGCTTACATGGACCATGTGGTGGACCAGGCAGCGGTGATTTTGAAGCATCGCAAGGTCAGCGGGTTGTTCACCACGCCCAAGTTGCTGGAGGCACTGGGTGAAAAGATCGATCTTTATGGGGCGGGCATTCGCGGCGTGTTTTGCGGCGGCACGACGATGGCGCCGCAAGCTGTGCGCTTCATTGTGGAAGAAGTTTTGGAGAATCGGATTGGCTTCTATCCGACGTATGGCAACACGCTGATGGGATTGGCGGCGAGCGTGCCATTGAGAAAAGAAGATAATTTTTCGATCACGTATTATGCGCCCCAGCCGCGCGCCGTGTTGCGGGTGGTGGATGCAAACAATACGAGCCAGACGAAGAATTATGGCGAGTGGGGCCGGGTGGAACTGACCACACTCACGAAGGAATTTTTCATGCCGCGCTTTTTGGAGCGGGATGAGGCCATTCGTCGCGAACCGCGCGCGCCGTATGCGTGGGATGGCGTGGCCGAGGTGCGCCCGTTTGGCGCGATGGAGAAGAATATTGTGGAAGGGGTTTACTAAGATCGCATGACGCCGTTGCCGCATATTCCCGCCCTGCGACGCGGGAGACCGTATGAGAGCCTGGACCAGATCAACATTGTTGATCATCGCACGGGCACGCCGCTGGTTTCCATCAGCCAGGTCAATGCGGGGATAATTCGCAAGGATTTGGCGCGCATTGGAGAATCCCGCGCGGCATTGAAAAAGTTTACCACGGCGCAATTGATTGAGATCAGCGCGCAGGCGGGTGAGTTGTTCCTGAATGGGACGCTGCCGTTGGGGGACAAGGGGCACACGCAATCCGCCAAAGAATATTGGGAGACGCTTTCGGCCACGAGCGGGTTGCCGCACGTGATGGTGCGGCGCAATATGGCGAAGATCCATCATGCGCTGACCAACATGCGGACGATTTTGAATGGGCTCACGCGCGGGTTGGAGTTGGGCATTCTGGACCAGGGTTACGGCGAGCAATTTGGGACGCCGGTCAGTTATTATCCGACCACGCAGGGATTAGGTCTGGTGATGCCGAGCAATTCACCGGCGGTGAACTCGCTTTGGTTGCCGGCCATTGCCCTGAAAATGCCGGTCATCATCAAGCCAGGGAAGGAAGAGCCGTGGACGCCGTTGCGGTTGATTCAGGCGTTCATGGCTGCCGGATGTCCGCCGGAAGCGTTCGGGTTTTATCCGACCGATCATGAAGGGGCGGGAGAGATTTTGAAGTCATGCGGCCGTGCCTTAATTTTTGGCGACAAGAGCACGACGGACCGTTATGCGGGCAATCCCGCCATTCAGATTCATGGGCCCGGTTACAGCAAGATATTGATCGGCGAGGATCTAATCGAATGCTGGCCGGATTACATCGACTTGATGGCAGCTTCGATTGCGGACAATGGCGGGCGCAGTTGCATCAATGCTTCGACGGTGGTGGCGCCGAAATATGGGGCGGAGATTGCGGATGCGCTGGCGCGGAAACTGGGGCCGATCACACCATTGCCGGCGACGGATGAAAACGCGCGGCTTTCCGGCTTTGCCAATGTGAAGATGGCGGAGTATATCGACGGCGCAATCGAGCAGGATTTGAAAACGCCCGGCGCGGTGGAGGTGACGGCAAAATACCGGAATGGTCCGCGCAAGGTGATGTTGGAGGGCGGGATTTATTTGCGTCCGACGATTGTACTGTGTAACTCGTTTGCGCATCCGCTGGCCAACCGCGAATTTCTTTGCCCGTATGCCAGCATGGTTGAGGTGCCGCAGGCGGAGATGTTGAGACAGATCGGCCCATCGCTGGTCGTGACGGCCATCACAAAAGACCCGGTGTTCACGGAACAGTTGCTGGAATCGCCGCTGATTGAGCGGCTGAACCTGGGGCCGATTTCGACGATGAAAATTTCCTGGGACCAGCCGCATGAAGGGAACATGTTTGAGTTTCTTTATAAGCGGCGGTCCATTGACCGTGCTTAACTTAACGATTACGGATTGAACAGAACCGGGCGGGACGGCGTCTGAATCGGGGAACAACGGTCTGGCGGATGAGTCATTTCAGAAGCACATGCCAAAGATAACTCGGCAAAGCAAAAAGGCGACGAAGCCGCAGCCGGCGAGCGAGGCGCAAGCCATGCCGGCAGCCTTTGACCATCAACCGTGCACGCGGTTGGTGTTCGGCTGCGACAGCGTCGAGCGGGTGGGTGGGTTGGCGCGCGAACTGGGCGGAAAGAAGGTTTTGCTGGTCACCGATCCAGGCATTGTGGCGGCGGGACATGCGGATCGCGTTCGACATTTGCTGGTGAGCGAGGGTTTGGGAGTGACGGTATTTGGCAAGGCCCGCGAAAACCCCACAACCCGGGATGTGGACGAATGCCTGGCGGTGGCGAAGGCTGCCGGCATTGATATGATCATCGGGTTGGGAGGCGGCAGCAGCATGGATACCGCCAAAGGCTGCAATTTTCTCCTGACGAATGGCGGTCGCATGCAGGATTACTGGGGCATTGGCAAGGCGACGAAGCCGATGCTGCCGTTGATTGCGATTCCCACCACGGCGGGGACGGGCAGTGAATGTCAGTCCTTTGCCCTGATTGCGGATGAGAAGACGCATCAAAAAATGGCCTGTGGCGATGCCAAGGCGGTGGCGCGGGTGGCGATTCTCGATCCGGCGTTGACAATTTCCCAACCGGCGCGCGTGGCGGCATGCACCGGCGTGGATGCGATTACACATGCGGTGGAAACGGCGGTGACGCGAAAACGCAGCGCGCTGTCGCTGATGTATTCACACGAAGCATTCAAGCTGGTGGTGGATAGCTTCCCGCGCGTATTGCGGGACCCAAAGAACATGGACGCACGCGGGCGGATGTTGCTGGGGGCGGCACTGGCCGGGACGGCCATTGAGAACAGCATGCTCGGCGCAGCGCATTCGGCGGCGAATCCGTTGACGGCCCATTTTGGGATGGTTCACGGGCAGGCCGTGGGTGTGATGTTGCCGGCGGTGGTGCGATTTAACGGGCGCGATGCGGCGGCGCGGTTGGCGTATGCGGAACTGGCATCGGCGGCGGAAATTGCCTGTGTCAGCGATGGGTTGGAAACGGCACTGGCAGCGTTGATCGCTCGGCTGGAAACATTGTTGAACCTGGCCAAAATGCCGCGCTCGCTGTCCGAGTGCGGGGTGAAGCATTCGCAAATCAAGGCCTTGGCGGCGGAGGCGGCCAAGCAATGGACGGCGGGCTTTAATCCGCGTCCGGTGACGGAGGCGGATTTTGTGGAGCTTTACGAAGCGGCGCTCCAGCCGCGCGGGGACGGAGAGAGCGCCTGAGAGCGCCCGGTGCGGAAGCTACTCCGAAAGCCCGGCCCAAGGATTATTTATCCACGATTTGGAGACGCAGCTCAGGGGAGAGCTTGCTATCCGGCTTCGCGGGACCGAAGGCATTGTAGTCGTAATCAAATTTGAAGCGGTAATAGACGATACTTTTTCCGGCCGGCACGGGGACGAGGGTTTCCCAGCGATTTTTCATGAGCTGGGTCTGCCGCATGGGATAGAAGTCATTGCCGATAACGACACTGGGTTTGATGGAGTCCCAGCGCATGGATTGCTGGGTGGAACTGAGGGCAGCCTCCACGGGATAAAGGCCGCTGGCATTGCGGAATTGCTGGTGCGGGGTCAGATTAGTGATTGCTGTGCTGGTGCATCCGGCCATTAGAACCGCCAGCAGCAGTACCGGTAAAGCTTGCTTTAAAATACGCATATTGGAGCAGGGTTACACAATGGGCGGCAGGTTGTAAAGTTGGATTTAGGAAGTTTTTACCGGCAAACGCCCGAAAAAACACGGTTTTTGCGTTTGACCATGGTTGGGCAACGCGGTTAGGGTGACCGCTCTTAATCTCGATTTTTAAAGATATGTTTGGGACTATTCGACGGCATCAAACCTGGCTGTGGGTGATAATCAGCACGCTTACAGTCATCAGCTTTGTCATTTTCGGGCCCACCAACCAAAAGTTGGGGGATGCCCTGAGCAAGCGGAGTAATTTGGGCACGATCAATGGCCGGCCCATTACCGTATCGGATTATTCCGCCGCCGAGCATGAGGTGTATATAGGCTATTTCTTTCGGAATAATTATCAATGGCCGGACAAGGACGCGAGCGCGGCAAAAGCGAATTTCAATATAAAACGCGAAACCCTGTTGCGGTTGATGTTGATTGAAAAGCAAAGGGAACTTGGGGTTCAGATCAGCACCGAAGCGATCGCCGAAGTGGCCCGTCAGCAGCATGTTCTGGGGGAGTTGTCCCTGGATCAGTTTGAGGAAAGAGTTTTGAAGCCCGAAAAACTGAATGCCGGGGACTTCGAGCGGTTTCTGCGCCATGAACTGGGCATGCAGCAATTGGTTTCCGTGGCAGGATTGAGCGGGAAACTGGTAACGCCACAGGAGGCCGAGACGCTTTACCGGAACGAGCATCAGGATTTATCCACGGCGATGGCATTTTTCCCGGCGTCAAACTATACGGCGAAGGTGACATTTACGCCCGAGGGCCTGGCTGACTTTTACAACAAGCGCGCGGCGTTTTACCGCATTCCGGACCAGCGGCGGGTTGATTACGTTAAATATGATGTGACGAATTATCTGGCGCAGGCGAAGGCCGAGGCAGGAACGAACTTAGAGGCGATCGTGAACGCCAATTACATGGTTAAAGGCAGCACCAATTTTTATCATGATGCGAAGACGCCCGAGGAAGCCAAGGCCAAGGTCGCGGAAGATTACCTCCATGAACTGGCCATGATACAGGCCCGCAAGGCCGCCGGGGCATTGGCGGATGAACTGGACCGGACGGAGCCGAAGCGTGCGGCGGGATTGGAAGAATTGGCCAAGACCAAGGGCTTAACCGTCAAGACCACCGCGCCATTTGATGCGAAAGAAGGACCGGACCTGAATGTGCTGCCGTCTTTTACCCACGCCGCGTTTTCCCTGACGACTAACGAGCCTTTTTCCGGTGCGATCAGGGCGGAAGACGGGGTTTATGTGCTGGCGTTGAAAGAGACAATTCCATCAACGATTCCACCGCTGAAGGATATTCAAGCCAAGGTCGAGGAAGATTACCGGCTGGCAGCGGCTGCGCAGATGGCGCGTCAGGCGGGGGCAAATTTTGAAGGCATGGTGACGAACGGTCTGGCTCAGGGCAAGACGTTCAAAGCGATTGCGGATGAAGCAAAGGTAAAAGCGGAGGAGTTGCCGCCCTTCTCGCTGAGCACATCCAGCCTGCCGGCTGAAATTGACGAGCGGGTGAATTTCAACAGCCTTAAGAATTTGGCTTTCATGACGCCCGTCGGCAAGGCAAGCCCTTTTATTCCCACCGAAGATGGCGGGTTTGTGCTTTATGTCAAATCCCAGTCACCAGTCAATGAAGCGAAGTTGAAAGATGAGATGCCGAAGTATCTGGAATATTTGCGGCAGGTGCGGCAGAACGAGGCTTTCAATCAGTGGTTTGGCAAACAGGTGCAACAGGATGCTCCTTTCTATCAGGTATTGCAGGAGTCAATGGAAGGTTCGAAAACTTCCGCTGCGCAGGGAAAGAAGTCGTAGGGCGGACGGGTTGCCCGGTAACCGTTGTCCGAGATTGTTGAAGAAACTGTGAGCAAGGTCATTAAACTTTCCGCTCCGGCCACGCACGAATTTTGGGAGATTCCCGTACTGTTCGAAGATGAGCACTTGCTGGCACTCGACAAGCCCAGCGGGTTGCTGACCTCGCCTGACCGATACGATCCGCAGCGGCCGAACTTAATGAAGTTGTTGCACGCCGGCATTGAACGCGGCGCGGCGTGGGCAAAGGAGCGCGGGCTGTCCTATCTGATGAACGCGCACCGGCTGGACTTCGAGACCAGCGGCGTCATCCTGCTGGCCAAGAACAAGCCGGCGTTGGTGGCATTGGCGAATCTGTTTGGCACGGAGAAGCCCGCAAAAACGTACGTGGCGCTGGTCCATGGCACACCGGTAAATCCGGTGTTCGAGGTGGATGCCAAGCTAGCGCCGCATCCAGTCAAGATCGGCTTGATTCGGGTGGATGAAAAGAATGGCAAAAAGGCCATGACCCGATTTGAGTTGTTGGAAAAGTTCAGGGATTACTCCCTCATCACCTGCCGGCCGGAAACCGGGCGGACGCATCAGATACGGGTGCATTTGCGCCAGGCGGGACTGCCGATTGTGGGCGATGAGCTTTATGGCGGCATGTCGTTGCTTTTGTCCCGGCTAAAAACGGGGTATCGGCTCAAGCATAACAAGGAAGAGCGACCGTTGATGGGGCGGGTGGCGTTGCATGCCGAGCAGTTGTCATTGCCGCATCCGGTGACCGGAGAAACGGTCAACATCAGCGCGGCCTGGCCGAAGGATTTGACGGTGGCGGTGAGATACTTGCGACGCTACACGACGGCGTGAGCCGGTCCGTCGGCGGCGGGCAAATCAGGAGACGATCCAATCCAAAACGGCCTTCTGCACGTGGAGGCGATTCTCCGCTTGATCGAAGATGGTCTTTGCGTGCGCCTCGAAAGTAGCTTCATCGATTTCCTTGCCGCGATAGGCGGGGAGACAATGCATCACCAGCGCGCCGGGTTTGGCCAGTTTAACGAGCGCTTCGTTGATCTGATAGCCGGTCATCTTCTGAATGCGTTCGACGGACTGGGCTTCCTGGCCCATGGAAACCCAAACATCGGTGTAGAGAAGATCGGCGCCCTCGGCGGCAGCATTAATATCCGCAGTGACCGTGATTTTACCACCGGCGCGGGCAAGAATTTCAGGGCTGGGCTGGTAGCCTTTGGGCGCGGCGATGCGGAGTTCGAAGCCGAGTTTGGCGGCGGCGAACATCCAGGAGTTGGTCATGTTGTTCGCGCCGTCGCCGATGAACGCAACGACTTTGCCCGCGATGGGACCGCGCTGTTCCTCGAAAGTAAAGATGTCAGTTAGAATCTGGCAGGGATGCTCGTCATCGGTCAGGGCATTGATGGTGGGGATGCCGGAGTAACGGGCAAAATCCTCCACGTCACTTTGCGCGAAGGTGCGAATCACTGCGCCATGAACCATGCGGCCCAGCACGCGGGCGGTGTCCTTGATCGGTTCCCCGCGACCGAGTTGGATATCATTGGAATTGAGAAAAAGCACCTGACCGCCCAATTCGCGGATGCCGACTTCAAAGGAAACGCGCGTGCGGGTGGATGACTTGGCGAAAAGCATGGCCCAGCTTTTGCCGGCGAGCGGTTGCCGCGAAAGATGGCCGCGGTCTTTTTTCATAGGGCCGGAGGCGGCCAGGATTTGCTCGATGTCCGCCCGCGACATGGTTTCAATGCTCAACAAGTTTCTCATAATCAAGCTGCTTAAATTTGGCTGTCCTTCCTGACGGGAAAGCGCGGTTCGCTTCAGCCGGCGAGGCTGGCAGTCACGCTTTCGATGATTTTTAATCCTTCTTCCACTTCGCCGCGGTGCAGGTTCAAAGCCGGGAGGAAGCGGACGATTTGGGTGGCGGTCGGGATGGCCAGCAAACCGGCGGCATGCAGCAGATTCGTGAAACGAACCGCCGCCGTCTTGCCTTCGCCGGCAAAGGCGGAGATGTTCGGGGCCAGTTCAATAGCGAGCATCATGCCAACGCCGCGCACCGTTTGGATGACACCGGGATATTTTTGCGCCAGCTGTTCCAGACCGGCTTTGAAGAAAGCGCCCGTTTGCCGGGCATTGTCCGCCAGTTTTTCGCGGTGAATGACTTCCAGAATTTTCAAGGCCACGGCACAGCCCAAGGGCGAACCGCCATAGGTGGTGCCATGCGTGCCCGCGCTCAGCAGGTCGGCGTAGGGTTGGCGCACCCAAAAGGCACCAATGGGAAAGCCGCCGCCCAGGGATTTGGCCATGGAAATGCCATCGGGAATAAATTTGTCGCCGCCGGGAACGCCTTCCAGAATCCGCTGATAACTTTGGAACCGGCCGGTGCGGAAGTGACCGCACTGGACACCGTCCATCAACAGCAGGAGTTTCTTTTCGTCGCACAACTGGCGGAGTCCCAGGAGATATTCCGGCGTGGCCGGGGTGACGCCGCCTTCACCCTGGATGCCTTCAATCAGGATGGCGGCAGTGGCCGGGGAGATGGCCGCGTGCATGGCGGCGAGATCATTATAAGGTACGTGCCGGAAGCCGGGCACGGCCGGTTCAAAGCCCTTTTTGATTTTTTCCTGGCCGGTGGCGGCGATGGCGGCGAGGGTGCGCCCGTGAAAGGAGTTGAGAGCGGTGATGACTTCAAAGCGGCCTTCGTCATGGCCGAATTTCCGGGCGAGTTTGAAGAGGCCTTCGTTGGCTTCCGCGCCGCTGTTGGCGAAGAAACATTTGCCGGGCCCAATGAGGCTGACGAGCGCCTGGGCGAGGCGGCCCTGGGGGGCGTGATAATAAAAATTCGAGACATGAACGAGTTTGCGCGATTGTTCGATCAAGGCTTCCGTGATGGCCGGCGGGGCGTGGCCGAGCGCGGTAACGGCAATGCCGCCGCCAAAATCAAGGTAGCGCTTTCCGGTGATGTCCCAGATCTGGCTGCCGGAGCCATGGCTGAGCACCAGATCGAAGCGGCCGTAGGAGGGCACCACGTTTTGTTGGAACAACGATTGGATTTCAATGACATCGTTGCGAACGATGGCCGGCGGTTGCGGGACGAGCTCTTTCATGGTTGGCGCGTCAAATGGAAGGGCGGCAGGGAATGCCACCGGGAAGGGCTGCGGACACTTTCATATCGGTGTATTAGTAGCACTTTTCCGGAAGACTGCGAGTAGAATTCTGCGTGGCGAATTTTGGTATTGGTGAATTGTTTTCACGGCACGACTTCGGTACCGACCCCGGCATCGGTGAAAATCTCGAGCAGCACGGCATGGGCGACCCGTCCGTCCACGAGCGAGACCTTGTCCACGCCGGACTGGATGGCGGCGACAGCGCTGTCAATCTTCGGGATCATGCCCTTATCCACAATGCCGGCCTGTTTCAAGCCGGGGACTTCGGCGGTGCGCAGTTGCGGGATCAGGGTGGCGGGGTCTTTGGGGTCGCGCAGCAGGCCGGGGACGTCGCTCATGAAGACGAGTCGGCGGGCTTTCAAGGCAATGGCGGCCTGGGCAGCGGCGACATCGGCATTGCAGTTGTAAATTTTTCCATCTTCGCCGCGGGCGGTGGGGCTGATGACGGGGGTGATGTTTTGCCGCAAACAGTCGAGGAGTGGCGCAAGATTGACAGCGGTGACTTCGCCGACGTAGCCGATGTCCAATTTTTCCCCGGTCGGTCCGGTCAGCCACAATTTGCGGCACGTAAAGATATCCGTACCGGAAAAGCCGCGCGCCTGACCGCCGAGCGAGTTGATGGTTTTGACGATCTCGGGATTAATTTCGCGGGAGAGGACCTGATCCACCACGTTGACCGCGGCTTCATCGGTCACGCGCATGCCTTGGATAAAATTGGCTTTGAGGCCCGCCGCATCCATGGCGCGGGTGATGGCCTTGCCGCCGCCGTGGACAACGACGGGCTTGATGCCGGCGGCTTCAAGGAAAACGACATCTCGCGCCACGCCATTGCGCACGGCGGGGTCGGGCGAGTCCATGAAGCTGCCGCCATATTTAACGACGAAGGTCTGGCCGCGGAAGCGTTGGAGGTAGGGCAGGGCTTCGAGTAACACGTCAGCTTTGGAAATTAGATCTTGCATGATGGTTAACCGCCCAAGGATGCGGGGTCGGTGACGTCGCCTTTGTTGAATTCCACGTATTCCTCGGTGAGGTCGGTGGCGTAGAGGACGGCGTTGGATTTGCCGAGGTTCAGGTTGATGTGGAGGTCAAATTCCTTTTGGGCCACCATTTTGCACAGGGTATCGAAGGAAGTTTTGGTGGGCTGGCCCCGCTTTAATGCGAACAGGAGTTTCTTTCCGCCGGGAGCGCTGTAGGCGACGTCGATTTTTTCCTCCACGATTTTCGCAGACGAGTAGCCGAGCGCGCCGAGGATGCGGCCCCAATTGGGGTCGCCGCCAAACCAACTGGTTTTGACGAGGGAACTGTTGGCGACGGCGCGGGCGGCGGCATCGGCGTCGGCATAGGATTTGGCCCCGTTGACGCGGAGGGTAACAAAGCGGGTGACGCCTTCGCCGTCGCGCACGATCATTTTGGCGAGTTCAAGGCAGACGTGATTGAGGGCCGATTGAAACGTTTGCAAGTGCGGAGTGCGGAGTGCGGAGTGCGGAGTTGTTGAGAGAAGCTGATTTCCCGCCATGCCGTTGGCGAGGACGATGACGGTGTCGTTGGTGCTCATGTCGCCATCCACGGTAATGCGGTTGAAGCTGTTGGCGACGGTTTCGGTGAGGGCGGCTTTCAAGGTCTTGGACTCGATGGCGGCATCGGTCGTGATGAAGCAGAGCATGGTGGCGTGCAGGCCCGCGTGCGGGACGGCGGCCGGGCGCGCGCCGGTGGCGCTCATGCCGGGCTGGATCATGCCCGCGCCTTTGCAAATGCCGCCGATGCGGACGGTGCGTCCGCCCAGTTTAAATTCGACGGCGATTTCCTTGGGCCGCGTGTCGCTGGTCATAATGGCTTCGGCGACATGGCTGGCATTTTCGGGAAAGGTATTCAGGAGTCCTGAAGCGGCATGGATGCCGCGCTTCACATTGGCCATGGGGAGCGTGACGCCGATGCGACCGGTGGAGGCAACGAGCACTTGGTCGGCAGGAAGATGAAAAAGCTTGGCGGCGATTTCAGTCATCTGTTGGGCATCGCGCAGGCCTTGGGCGCCGGTGCAGGCGTTGGCGTTGCCGGAATTTATCACGATGGCCTGGGCATGGGCTTGGCGGGCGCGGGGCAGGCTGACCTTGACCGGCGCGGCGCAAACCTGGCTGGTGGTGAACATGCCAGCGACAGTGGCGGGCACTTCCGAGAGGATGAGGGCGAGGTCGCGCTTCTTGCCTTTGTTCGAGCCTTTGCCGGTGCCGAGGCGTTTGATGTCGCAAAATACGGCGGAGGCGAGAAAGCCTTGGGGAGCGGTGAGAGAGCCGGGGATTTGATGAAAAGACTGCTTCATAGTTCGTTCGTTCGAGAAAACTTCTGTGAGATGCGGGGGTTAGCCGCAGAGTGTACTGCGCCATTCATCCTAGATAAGCCCGGCGGTTTCCGGGAAGCCGCACATGATGTTCATGCTCTGTACGGCCTGGCCGCTGGCACCTTTGACGATGTTGTCTTCCGCGCTCATGACGATGAGGCGGCCGGTGCGGGTGTCGAGTCGCCAGGCGATTTCAATGACGTTGGTGCCGATGACATTTTTGGTGTCGGGGAGGGTCTTGGCATCCAATAAGCGCACGAAAGGTTCGTTGGCGTAAGCGGCCTGATAACAGGCAGTGATTTTATCGTTCAACGCGGCGGCTTCTGTGGCATTGGCGAAATGAATCGCGGGCGTGAAATAAAGCGTGGAGAGAATGCCGCGATTGACCGGGATGAGGTGCGGCGTGAATTGAATAATGACCGGCGCGCCGGCGGCGAGGGAGAGTTCCTGCTCGATTTCCGAAAGGTGCCGGTGTTTGGGCACGCTGTAAGGCCGGACGCTTTCGTTGCATTCCACGAAGAGATAATCCTGTTCCACCTTGCGACCCGCGCCGCTGACGCCGCTGAGGGAGTCGGCGATGATACCGGCTGGTTTGATCAAGCCAGCCCGCAACAGAGGGAGCGTGGGCAACAGGATGCTGGTGGGATAACAACCGGGCGACGCGACGAGCAGCGCGTTTTTAATGGCGGAACGATAAACCTCGGGCAGACCGTAAACGGAAGTGGCGAGGAGATCGGGCGCGGGATGGTCATGCGCGTAAAATTCCTTGTAGACGGCGGCACTCTTGAGCCGGAAGTCGGCGCTGAGGTCGATGATCTGACAGCCTTGCTGGAGAAGCGGAACGGCAAATTCCGCCGAGACGCCGTGCGGAAGCGCGAGGAAAATGACCTGGGCGTTTTTGGCGAGCAGGGAGACATTGGGCTCGGTGAACCGGATGTTCCGAGCTTGCGGATGATGGCCGAATTTGGGGAAGACCTGGGCCAAAGACTGGCCGGCATATTGGCGCGAGGTGACGGCGGCCAATTCGACGTGGGGATGCGAGAGAAGCAAACGCACCAATTCCTCGCCGGAATAACCGGAAGCGCCAACAATTCCAACCTTCACCTTTTTGTCCATTTTATCCTTCACTGACTATAATGCATGAACTCAGGGGATGCGGGGGAACATTAGTGACCGCTTGTCCTGAGCTTGGCCCAACTGTGGTTGGGTTCTGCCGCACACTTTCACAGAATGGGCAAGATAGGAGAAGCATGCCGCAGGCTTCAAGTTTGAACTTTTCGCCTGGCGGCGCCAGGGTTGGGGAACCGGCAGTTTTGGTCGAGGGGAGGATGGCCATTATATTGGGCCAAAATGGGCATTGCATTCACCGGGGAATAGGTCATCTTATGGGTAATTAGACATCGCGCCTATTTCAAGGCTTGATGAGTCCTCAATTAAAACGCTTTCAGATAATTTGAAATCCGGTGAGCGAGGGCATTTCCCGGAAAAGGATATTCCGTCTAAGGATAGATTAAGATCATGAACAATCGATTATATGTTGAGAACCTTCCGCCAAGCATGACCGAGAGCGGCGTGCGGGAATTGTTTTCCAAACAAGGTCCGGTGACTGAAGTCAAGCTGATGATGGACGCGTCCACCGGCAATTCGCGAGGCAAGGCTTTTGTGACCATGGCCTCGCCCGAAGTGGCGCAAACGGCGTTAAAATCGCTGCACACGCAAAATTTCGGGGGACGAAGTATTGCGGTGACTGAAGCCCGCCCCACGCCCGAGGTCGTGACCGGTTTGATCGGCCATGGCTTTGAAACCGGCATCAGTTCCATCCGCCCCGCGAGCGGGCAAAAAAATAATGGACAGCACAACGGCAAAAAGTCCGGGGGATACAGCAAAGGGAGATCGCGCCGTCCGCGCCGGTGAATGCAGGTTAGGGAATAACTGGAGGTCTGCCGAATTTTTACGCTGGGCCAGCTCACTGGGAGAACTGTACCTGGAGGCTGAAGATTTTACTCCCGGTGGAGGAGGAGCGGGCTTATGTTGCAGGGCATGGCAATTATTGGCAGACGCAACACGCTTTCCATTGAGAGAGCATCGGGACCGGGTCTCTACCTGAACGGCGGGGAGTTGGGGGAGATCCTGTTGCCGGGCCGGTATATTCCGGAGGACATTGCGCCGGGAAAGAAGCTGGATGTGTTCATCTATCTGGATTCCGAGGATCGGTTGGTGGCGACCACCGAAATGCCGCATGCGATGGTGGGGGAATTTGCTTTTTTGGAGGTGATCAGCGTGAACCCGCGCGTGGGCGCGTTCCTGGATTGGGGACTGGCCAAGGATTTGTTGCTGCCGTTTCGGGAACAGGAGATGCCGGTGCGTCCGGGTCAGCGGGTGATTGCGTATGTTTATCTGGACGAAAAGTCGAAGCGGATTGTGGCGACGACGCGGCTGCATCGGCATTTGAATCGCGAGCCGATGAATTATCGGGAGGGACAGCCGGTGGAATTTCTCATCACCGGAAAAACGCCGCTGGGTTACAACGCCATTATTGAAAATGCACATCGTGGGTTGTTGTACCACGACAATCTTTCCGCGCCGCTGGAGACGGGGCAGCGGATGAAAGGTTTTGTGCGCACAATTCGTTCCGGCGGGAAGATTGATTTGGCGCTGGATGCGGCAGGGTACACGCGGGTGGCGCCGTTGACGGACCAGATTGTGCAGGCGTTGGAGCGGAACGGCGGGCGGTTGGCGTTTGACGATGCCAGTTCGCCGGAAGCGATTCGGGAAGCGTTCGGCACGAGCAAGAAGGCTTTTAAGCAGGCGCTGGGCGCGCTTTACAAGGCGCGGCGCATTCGGTTTGAGAACCCGGGGATTCAGTTGCTGGATAATACTACGTTTACGCCGGGGGCGTAAGTTGTATGCGGCGCTTTCGCACGGGCAACAGAGGAGGGAAGTTTTAACCACGGATTCACACGGATGGACACGGATAAGAAAAGAAATTTTATTGCAGACGACAGATGGATATAACATTTAAAATTAGGAGACTGGCTGGCCGAGTGCGCGCTTGAGTGCCGGTGCGGAATGGGGGTATTATGATGCTTCATGAGCAAACCTGCCTGTCCGATGTGCGAAATGACTGAAGTGTTGGATCATCCTGAGCGCTGGGAATGCGTCACCTGTGGTCATGAGTGGGAAAAGACGCCGGAGCCGGAAGCGCCAACCGGCCCACGCGTCGTCAAGGATGCCCATGGCAATGTGCTGGCCGATGGCGATTGTGTCGTCTTGATCAAGGATTTGAAACTGGGCGGAGGGTCGCAGGTGCTCAAAGTCGGGTCGAAGTCGAAAGGCATCCGTCTGGTGGAGGGCGATCACGAGATTTCCTGCAAGGTGGACGGAATCGCCGTCGGCCTGAAGGCCTGTTTCGTAAAAAAGGCTTGAGGCTTGTGCTAACGGAACTTCAGAATCATCTACAGGCGCGCCGTTAATTGATCAGAAAGCAAGACTGGGAGCGCGCGTTGATATTTTGTGATCGATTCGATTCGTCCCACATGGATTTTGGATTGTTTTGTGGGAACGGGTCGGCCAGAATTTTCCCTGGATGCAGTTTGAATTGTTAGAACAGCAGGGAAATCAAGAGCGCCTGGTGGTGGGTGGGCGGGCGCTGCCGGTTCGGTTTTCTCATAATCGAGCGGCGAAACGGTACATTCTTCGTCTGGGGCCTCAGGGGTTGCTGAAATTAACGATCCCACGCCGCGGTACCCAGGCTGCGGCCATCCGCTTTGCGCAGGGGCACGGGAAGTGGATTGAACAACAACTTCAGAAGCAGGCATCGGCTGACAAGCAGCCCAAGGGTTGGCTGTTGGGAACTGAAATTTTATTTCGCGGGGAGAAGGTGACTTTAGCGGAACGGGCGGGTGAGGCGGGGGGAATCTTATTTGCGGATCAAGTGGTTGCGGTTGCGACCGTAAACGGTGATTTGCGCTTTGCTATTGAAAAACATTTGCGGCGGCTGGCGGAACGGGAATTCGTGCCCAGGACATTGGAATTGGCGGCGTTGCATCAACTCAAGGTGAGGGCAGTAAGCATACGCAATCAGCGGACTCGTTGGGGATCGTGTTCGGGCAAAGGGAGCATTTCGCTTAATTGGCGGCTCATTCAAACACCGCCGTTTGTGGCGGATTATATCATTCTCCATGAGTTGATGCACTTGAGAGAGATGAACCACTCGGCCCGCTTTTGGGGCCGGGTCAGAGAGGTTTGCCCGCGCTATTCGGAGGCGCGGCTATGGCTTAAGGGCCAGACGCTCAGCTTGCGATAGATGGAAAAAGGAATTTCTACCGCAGATGTACGCAGATATACGCAGATGGAAGGAGACCGAGGGGAGTTCTAAAACAAAAAACCCGCAGGTAGACCTGCGGGTTGGTGTGAAAGGAGTAAGAATTAACGCTTGCTGTATTGGAAGCGTTTGCGGGCGCCGGGTTGACCGTATTTTTTGCGTTCCTTCTTGCGAGGGTCGCGGGTCAACAAGCCTTCGGACTTGAGGCTGGGGCGGAGATTGGCGTCCACTTCGAGCAGGGCGCGGGCGATGCCGTGACGGACTGCACCGGCCTGGCCGCTGGGGCCACCACCTTGAACGTTGACGCGGATGTCAAACTTGCCGGCGCTGGCGGTCACTTCGAGCGGCTGGCTGACGATCATGCGGAGCGTTTCGGTGGGGAAATAGTTCTCAAAAGCGCGTCCGTTGACGACGATTTTGCCGGAGCCGGTGGCGATGCGGACGCGGGCGATGGAGGTCTTGCGACGACCGGTGCCGAGAAATTCAGAAATAGCTGCTGCCATAATTCAGATTAGTTTTTCGGAAGCTGTTTCACGGCCAAGGTGGCCGGTTGCTGTGCGCTGTGGGGATGCTCGGCGCCCTTGTAAACTTTGAGTTTGGTCATGAGGACGCGGCCCAAACGGTTCTTGGGGACCATGCCGCGGACGGCGTGGGTGATCAAGCGTTCGGGAGTCCGGGCGCGGACCTGGGCGACGGAACGATATTTCTCGCCGCCTTTCCAGCCGGAGTAGCTCATGAAGAGCTTCTCGTTCTCTTTTTTGCCGGTGAGGGCAACTTTTTCGGCGTTGATAACAACGACGAAATCGCCCGCATCGAGATGGGCGGTGTAAACGGGTTTGTTTTTTCCGCGCAGAATGTCGGCGACCTGAACGGCCAAGCGGCCGAGAATGGCACCGTTGGCATCAATGACATGCCATTTGCGCTGATCCAAGTTAACTTTCGGCAAATACGTTTTCATCTAAAATCCTGATATAAAAGGAGGGGAGAAAGTACCAAAATAGCGGCCTAAGTCAATAGGCATTTGAAGATTTGTCGTACTGGGGTGCTTGCGCACGGCCAATGGAGGGAAAGGAGCAATCCCGCGTGCGGGATTGGGCTCCGAACGGGGCGTGGACAGCGGATGTCTTAGCCTTCCAGATAAGGTGTGGGCGTGTTGGTGCACAGCCACGATAGGGAGGTGGGGGTGAGGGAGCGGTTTGGGGAGGGTGAAAGAGGACATCGGATGCAAATATATAATGCAACTTGTTTACTATAAGGTTGTTGAGAATATCCTGGACGTGGAAAGTCAAGGTTTGGGTCGGGATGGGCAACAAGGTGCAGCAAGGTAGAACAAGGTTCTTTTTTGAGAGAGCGGGTGAGCGGGCGGGAATTGGATTGTGTTTTGATGTGCTAAGGGTTAAAGGTTGGCGCCTCTTGCCAGACGGATGTGAAGCCCAATGCAGATTATCCAGATGCGTCCCGGCATGGTTGGGTTATGGTAGGGTCGATATTAGAATAGATTGATAAACGATGAACGGAGCAAAGACAGGGTTCAACAGCAAATGAGTCGCTCGCCCACTTTACGCATAGCAATGGTGGCGGCGGTGGTGCTGGCGCTGGATCAAATAACGAAGCGGTTGGTGCTGAAATTCCTGAGTCTGGGCGAGGAACGGGTGATCATTGACGGGTTTTTCAAGCTGGTGCACTGGGCAAATACCGGGGCGGCGTGGAGTTTGTTCATGGGGAACAACCGGTTGCTGGCGATCGTGGCGTTGGTGGCGTTGCTGGCGCTCTTCCTGAGTCGGCATTATTTTGACGCGCATACGCTGTTCGGGCAGGTGTCGTTGGGGCTGATTTTTGGCGGGATAATGGGGAATCTCATCGATCGGTTGGTGGAACACCATGTGACCGATTTTCTTTACTTTTACCTGCCCCGGCGTGGGGGTGCGGAGCTTGGGTTTCCGGCTTTCAACATCGCGGATAGCGCCATCTGCATCGGGGTGGGCCTGATCTTCATTCTGTCGTGGAAGAATGAGAAGACCAACGCCAAGTCTGTCCAGCCTTCCACATAGCCGACCGGCGAACCAATCGGCGTCAGGTAACGCCAACCATATTAATGTCCTCACGCACGGAACAATTTACGGTGGAAATATCGCGACCGCAGGAGCGGTTGGATGCCTACTTGCGGGGAAGATTTCCGGCGGTGTCGCGCGGGACCATCCAGCGTTTGATTGAGGAAGGGCACATTCGGGTAAATGGGAAGACGGTGAAGCCGACGCATCATCCGCATGCGGGGGAGGAAGTGGAAGTCTATTGGCCGGAGGCGCGACCGGCGGAAGCGAAGGCGGAGGATATTCCGCTGGAGGTGTTGTATGAGGACAAGGATTTGCTGGTGTTGAACAAGCCACCGGGGTTGGTGGTGCATCCGGCGGCGGGGAATGAGGAGCATACGCTGGTGAATGCGCTGCTGCATCATTGCGCGGGGGAGTTGAGCGGGATTGGCGGAGTGGCACGACCGGGAATTGTGCATCGGCTGGACAAGGAAACGAGCGGTTGCCTGGTGGTGGCGAAGCATGACGCGGCGCATATTGCGCTGGCGGAGCAATTTGCCGGGCGCACTTTGGAGAAGACTTATCTGGCGATTGTGTGCGGGGAAGTTCCGCGCGAGCAGGGCGAAATCCGCGCGGCGATTGCGCGGCATCCGACGCATCGCAAGCGAATGGCGGTCACGGATGGGAGCGGGCGCGAGGCCTGGACGAGTTATCACGTGCGGGAGCGATTGCGTGAGGCGACGTGGGTGGAGATACTTTTACATACGGGGCGGACGCATCAGATTCGGGTGCATTTTCAACACCTCGGTTATCCAGTGGTGGGCGATGCGACTTACGGCAGCCGGCAGAACAAGCGGCTGACCGAGTTGAGCAGTTATGCGGCGCCGCGCCAGATGTTGCATGCGTGGAAGCTTTCGTTTCAGCATCCCATCAAGGGCAAGAAGATGAGTTTTGAAGCGCCCTGGCCGGCGGATTTTCAAACGGCCTTGACGGCGTTGCGGCTGAAGAAGAGCAAGAAAGATTGAAGCATTCAGTGTCCGGGAGTTGGCGCAGCCACGAATAAGTTGGGGTCCCACCATTAATATTGAACGTTCTTCACACTGGAGGGGCCTAATATCGACTCCTTTGGGAGCCGAAGAAGTATGATGTGGACAAACTTTCTGTTAACGCTCTTTTCCCGTGTAATGGTTGGCGGCAATTTGCCGTTCTGCGGACGGTTTGACGCAGAGAGGGTTATCCCATTGCCGCAGCAGAGCAGCGCCCACTTAGGTGATGTGGTATGACATTGCCGCGTTTTCCATCGGGCTCTAGCACAGACTTAATTCGAGCACATCGAAATGAGAATCGGCGGTGGCCTGTATCGGACGAGCGGGTGTTGGTATTGACGGCAGCAAAGGAAGAAGCGGATTTTTTTCGCGCGGCCCTCGCTGAGCGAGGGCTGAAATTCTTTGCTTGCGCCGGAATGGAGGACTTGTGCCGGGGAATCAAAGAGGGGGCGGGCATGGCAATCGTGGCGGCTGAATCGTTGGCGGATTCCTGCGGGGAACTTTTGGCAACCGTCCTGGCAGAGCAGTCGTCATGGTCGGACTTTCCGCTGGTGGTGCTGGCGGATGGTGGCGAAGAGCAGGAAACGGTTTGGAGCCGATGGGAGGAATTGGGGCCGGTGGGCAATGTGAGAATTTTGGCGCGGCCAATGCGGGCGCCGATAGCAATGGGTGTGGTGCAGGCGGCGTTGCAATCCCGTCGCCGCCAATATGAGGTGCGCGACCAGCTTTTGGAGCAGGAACGGCATGAGAAAGCGGCCCGTGAAGCTGAGGAACGATTGCGGCTCACCTTTGAAAGTGCCAAGGATTACGCAATCCTTTCACTCGATCTGCAAGGGCGCGTCACGACTTGGAGCGCCGGGGCGGAGCAAATATTTGGTTACTCCGAGCAGGAGATTCTGGGGCGGGAGGTGGCAGTCTTGTTTACGCCGGAAGACCGGAAGGCGGGCGTGCCAGAGAAGGAAATGGGGCGCGCCGCCAAGGCCGGGGTGGCGGAAGACGATCGCTGGCATCTGTGCAAGGATGGCCGGCGGTTTTTTGCGAGCGGGATGATGCGGCCGATCCTGGATGGCCCGGAGAAGGTGTGCGGGTTCACGAAGGTGGCGCGGGATATAACCTGGCGCAAGCAGGCAAAGGAGAACCTGGAGAAGGAAAGGAATTTCTCCAATGCCGCGATCAACAGTTTGCCGGGAATTTTTTACGTTCTGGACGAGCAGGGCCGCATGCTGCGCTGGAACGAAAATCTTGAGCGGGTTTCCGGTTACTCGGCGTTGGAAATTGCCGGGATGCATCCGTTGGATTTTGTTATCGAGGAGCATCGGCCGTTGATTGGCCAAAAGATTACCGAGGTGTTTCGCAGTGGCGAAGTGATGGTGGAGGCGGATTTGCGGTGCAAGAACGGAAGCCGAATCCCTTATCTTTTTACCGGTAAACGGTTCGCGACCGAGGAGACGCCGTGGCTGGTGGGAATGGGCATGGATATCAAGGCGCAGAAGAAAGTGGAGCGGGAGTTAAGAAAACTGCATGCCCTGGCCGAGCGTCGCGTCGCCGAACTGGACGCGGTGATTGAAAGCATGCCCGACGCCGTTTATATCGGCACGGAGAAGGGGATAACCAAGTGCAATGCGAACGCATTGAAGATGCTGGGAGTCGCCTCACTAGAAGATTTGAACGCGCGGATTGGAGAGTCGGGCGTCAAGTTCGCGGTGCGCTGGCTCAATGGCCAGCCACTCAAAACGGAGGAATTCCAGTTTGTCCGGGCGTTGCACGGGGAGCTGACAATTGAAGATATCATAGTGCGTAAGGCGGACACGGGTGAGGATGTTTACCTGCGAGCCGCCAGCGCGCCAGTGATGCAGGGTGGGCGGATCGTTGGGGTAGTTGCCATTAATTCGGACATGACCGAACGCATGAAGGCGAAGGAGGCGCAGGCGAATTTGGCCGCGATTGTGGAGTTTTCCACGGACGCGATTATTGGGAAGAACCTGGAAGGCATCATTACATCATGGAACGTTTCCGCCGAACGCATTTTTGGCTATCGGGCCGAGGAAGTAATTGGACATCCGATTGAGATACTACTGCCGCCGGATCGTTTATCGGAAGAAGCCGACATCATGGCGAGATTGCGACGGGGTGAGCGGACGGAGCATTTTGAGAGCGTGCGGGTGGCCAAGGGCGGGCGCAACATTCAAGTATCACTGACCATTTCGCCCATCAAAAACGCATCCGGCAATATCATCGGGGTTTCCAAGATTGCGCGCGACATCACGGAGCACAAGCAGGCCGAAGAGAGCATCAAGGCCGCGCGGGATCAAATCAGCCGGCATGCATTGGAATTGGAAAAGCGGGTGACGGAGCGCACGGCTTCATTGCGGCAAAGCGTCCAATCGTTGGAGGGAGTGTTATACCACGTGGCGCATGATCTGCGAGCTCCGCTGCGGGCCATGCAGGGTTTCACGACCATTTTACTGAACGAATATGCGCCCAAGCTGGATGAAAAGGGCGAGGATTACGCGCAACGGGTTTCAACGTCTGCCAGCCGGATGGATACGTTGATCCAGGATTTGCTGAGATATGGCCGGTTGGCGCACACGCCCTTGTCATTGGTCGCGGTTAATCTGAATCAGGAGTTGGAGGTGGTGCAGGGGCGTCTGGCGGAGAAGATCAGGAATAAGGGGGCGGTGATCAGCGTTGAATCTCCTCTGCCGGAAGTTTGGGCTGATCCCGTGGTGCTGGATGAAATCCTGAGCAACCTGTTAAAGAACGCGCTTACCTTTGTGGCCCCGGGCGTCCAGCCGAAAATTCACATCCGCGCGGAACCGGCGGGGCCGGGATTGGTTCGGATCTGGATGGAAGATAACGGTGTGGGAATTGGGGCCGAACACCACGAGCGAATATTTCGCGTCTTCGAACGGCTGCAAATAGAGGATGTCTATACTGGAACCGGTATTGGGCTGGCGCTGGTGCGCAAGGGTATGGAGCGAATGGGTGGGCGGTCCGGGGTGGAATCAAAAGCTGGTGAAGGCAGCCGCTTCTGGCTGGAGTTGCCGACAATGCAAAGAATGAATGAGTGATATTCCGACGATCCTCTACGTTGACGACGATGACAACGATGTGATGCTGCTGAAACACGCTTTGCGCTGCGCCAAGTTGCTTTTCGATGTGCAGGTGGTTAATGATCCGGAGGCGGCCAGTGCCTATCTCAACGGGCAGGGCATTTACGCCAATCGGGAACTGCATCCCATGCCCAGGCTGGTCTTGTTGGATCTCAAAATGCCGCGCATGCATGGGTTGGAGGTTTTGTTGTGGATTCGCAACCAGCCGCGGTTCGCACAACTGGTCGTGATCGTGCTGACCGCCTCAAATCATATTCCGGAGATCAATCGCGCCTATGAACTGGGCGCCAATTCTTATTTAATCAAGCCGGTTGAGTTGGGTGAGTTGGTGGGGATTGTTCGCGGCATGAGCGCTTATTGGCTGGCCGTGCGCGAAAAACCCGCAGCTAAGATTTCCTAGACAAGCCTGCCGACCGGATTTCCAACAAAGAGTGGTTCACATTTAATGGTGGGGCGGGAAACCCATTGTGTTTTGCCCGATTATCTTGAACGCTGAAAGAGGATTAGTTTTACAAGGGGGCGAGGCGGTGGGGAAATTTCCTATGATGACAACATATACGGCGTGATAAATTCAAAATGAACGCATGGATTCAGTTCACGACCGCAGGCGCGGCATCAATGCCGGGTTGGAGCAGTTGCTTTTGGGTAGAGTTGCCGGTGAAGTCAATCACGTTATGAGCGCCGCCCATGTGCTTCATGTGGATGATGATCCCAGCGATACCATGTTGACGAAGCAGGCGTGCAGCAAGGCGGGCGTTTCATTCCAATTGCATTCCGTTAGCGATGGGGAAATGGCGATCAGTTATCTCAGCGGCGCGGATAGGTATGCCGATCGCGATATTTATCCATTGCCAAGGCTTATCCTGCTGGACTTGAAAATGCCACGCAAGACCGGCTTTGACGTGCTGGTTTGGATTCGCAGCCAGGATTCACTAAGATATATCCCGGTGGTTATCCTCACAGCTTCAAATCAGGAGGAAGACATTAAACGGGCCTACGAATTGGGCGCCAATTCCTTTTTGGTGAAACCGGTCGGCATCCATACTTTGATTGAGATGGTCAAGCTGGTTGACGCTTACTGGCTGGGCATAAACCAGAGTCCCACTTTGAGTGTGTAACGTGAGCGGCTTTTTTGCGCCTCACGGTTTGACCGGTGCGGCGATGATCTCGAACTCGTTGGTGCCGCCGATGAGCGCCCGGCCCTGGATGCGGGCTTGAGATAAGGACAACGCAACTGGATTGGCCGGAGCGATTGAAGGATTGGCTCCGCCGCTGCCGCCACCACCACCACCAAAATTTGACGTCGAGTTGAGACCGAGTTCCGCTTTGCCTGCCAGAGCCAGCGTGCCTTTGAACAAAACCGGTTCGTTGAGGGTGCGATTAATGCCGGTGACGCGGAAAAAATAAGTTTGGGTTGGTTGGGCCGGGGGATTGGACAAGTCCTGGTTCTTAAAATTATCCGTTACCTTTGCCTTCAAAGCCCCAACATTGACAATGCCATTTTGCTGGAAGATATTCTTTGTTTGCTCCCGTCCCGAGGTGCTGGCATCTTTCTGCACAAAACCGAGATACACTGAGCCGTCGGCATCGACGATGCGCACTTGATCCCCCATTTGCTCCACGCGAAATGATTGCAGAATACCAGGGCTACTCTTGTCTTGGTTAAGCATCAACCCACCAGACACTGCGGGTTGGGGTTGCAGCCGGGCAAATAGTTGAGTGCTTGAGCCGGTCGGCAGAGTTGCATCGGTCAACGCGAAGGTGGGCGCGGTTTCTCCCGCTGAAGGTTTGGCCGGTGAAAGGGTTGATGACGGCAATTCAATGCGAGTGCGGGCGGCAATTCCCCATTCACTGTTGGACAGGTTCTTTTGACCAGCGCCCAATTTGCCGGCAGCAGTCATGAATTCAATTCCGCTGCCGTGGGCTACCGGCCCCTGCGCTCTGGCGGCAGGGGCGAATGTTTGACCCCCGCTCCTGACTGGAGGAGTGGCTGGCGGTGAAATATCCCTGCGCGCAGAAGCGGTGGTTGATTGAGCAGTCGCACCGATGGGCGCAGCGCTGGGTGCCGGTTGAGCTTGCGAGATCACTGCATCCTTCCTGGCGGCCAGCCCATCAGCAATTGCGTCATCCAACGTCGCTCCATTAGTGGTATAGGCTAATTCCCGATCGGCAGCGAATGTGCCGGATTCCTTTTTGCGATCGTCGGAAGCCTGAAGCTGTTTGTCGGAGCGATTTGCCGAATCAACATTCTGTGATGGCGGCGGGTTGGGGTTAAAGTCCCGGGATCGGTCACGGCTGAGGTGTGATTCCGACAAGATATCCTGTGGCACCGAAGCATTTTTAGCGAAATTGGTTTCATTTCGTTTCCGGGAGAGCGGGGGAGCAAACAACAATGCGCAAAGCCCAGCCAGCAAAATAAAAATGGAAACGAACACGACGCGTCGCCGCAGCATTGCCAGCAGGCTGGGCCAAAAGCCGGGTTGGTTGGCAGACTTGGGCGCAAGGCGGGCCACCTCGCGCTGGAGCAAGCCGCGCGTCGCCGGATGCAGAGACAGGGGCGCGCCCGCCTGTTCCCGGCGCTTTTCGGCGTAGGCTTTCAATGTTTTCTCAATGTCGCGTTCCGGTTCTGTGGCCATACCGTTCTAAGGATTAGACGGAGTTGCTGTCAATTTCTCCTCGGAAAAAATCGCGCGCGCGATGGTTTCCAGCCGATCCAGGCATTTACTCAAGCGCGAACTGACTGTTTTTGGGTTCAAACTCAGTGTTTGACTCAATTCTTCGTAACTTAGATCTCCGAAATAACGGAGCTCGATAATCTCCCGGCAGGGCTCGCCCAACTGTTCCAGTGTCTGTTGCAGCAGGGCCATGCGTTCCTGGCTCATCAGCGTCGCATCCGGGCCTGGCGCAACGCTCGGCGGATCGATTCCCGGCCCGTCCTCCGGCGGTTCCGCCTGCAAGGAAAGGGTGGTTTGACCGCCACCCCGCTTGGCGGCCTGCTGGCGTTGGCGATAATCACGCGCCTTGTTCACCGCGATGCGGAACAACCAGGTTTGGAACTGACTGCCGCCCTTGAATGAGCCGAGATTCTTGATGACCGAGAGAAACACCTCCTGACAAATCTCCTCCGCGTCCTCCCGCGCGAAATTATGGGCCAGTTGAAAGACGAAGCGTCCCGTCGCCGCGTAATGCCGGTCGAATAATTCGTCCCAAGCCTCTGCTTCCCCCCGGCAGCAGCGCCTGATCAATTCGCCTTCTGAGTCGGAACTCATCGTTGAGCAATCTAGTGATGACGGGAGCGAGCTGCAATCCTTAGCTTTGTCTCAACTAAACTTGAGTTGGACGGGAGGCTGATTCTCCGACTCCAAAGAGGCGCGACTTTTGTAATATCCAAAGCCAGCGATTCCGGCAATTCTTGTGAAGAGTATAATCTCGGCAGGCAAGTTAATCCGGCGTTTGTCCGGCAAAGAAGCTTGCGCCAGAGGTGCATTTCAATTACAACCACGGGCAACAACACGGGAGTCAACCTATGAAAAAATTTACGTATAGCCTTTTATTTTGTGCCGTTATTGGTTCTGCGCTGCTGCTTGGCTGTTCCAAAGCCAAGGATGGCGGGGCGGCGTCCGGTTCTGGCACCGGGACCAGCACCACCGCCGCCGCCGCCGTAAACGCGCCGTTGGACATGAAAATCAAATGGACCGTGGGAAAGAAGTATGCGCAACGCATGGAGATGGCCCAGAAAATGGACATGAATATGCCCAACATGCCGCAACCGATGAAGCAGGAGATGAACCTGACGGAGGATTACTCCTTCTCGGCGCTCAAGGAACGGGACGGCGGCGGCACGGAAGTGGAACTCGAATTCGTGGGTTTCAAAATTGATTCCAAAATGGATGAGCGCGCCCTGATGAGCTTTGATACCAGCCAGGATGTTTCGCAGGATGGCAGCAATCCCATGGCATCGACGATACGCAAGATGATTGGCGCTCATCTCAAGCTCCTGTCGGATGCCGACGGCAAGGTGGACAAGGTGGAAGGATACAGCGAGTTTATGGGCCGGGTTGCCGGGGGCGGAAAACCGCAGGATCGGGCCATGATGCAAAGTTTCTTTAATGAAGACACACTCAAACAGATGTGCGCCTGGGCAAAGGCGATGCCCGGCCACCCGGTGAAAATAGGTGATACCTGGCCGGTGAAATTGGATGTGTCCATGGGCCCGATGGGCACCATGATTATGGATTTGAAATATACCTTTAAGAATTGGGAGCAACATGATGATCGGAAATGCGCCCGGCTCGAATACAAAGGGACCATGACCTCCAAGCCTTCAGGCGTCCCCACGCCCATGGCCATGAAGATTGAAAAAGGGCAGCTTTCCGGCACCACCTGGTATGATCCGGAACTGGCCATGGTCGTGGATACGGTCAGCGATCAGGACATGACCATGAAGATCACCATGCAGGGCAAACCGATGAACAGCAAGATTGCCCAGAAAATTACCGTCAAGCTGACGGAAGTGACGGACCTGGCGAAATAATTTGTTTGCCACAGAGAATTTGGGGCGGACATTTCTTCATCGATTACCTGCCCCAGAATGTTTATGTGTTCGAGTATTCGACGCGAGTGGTTCACAAGGGAGGGTATCAAAGCGGCCTGGCTGATATTCAGTGCATGTATGTGCCCGAATTCAACAGCCACTCGGAAAGTTTCAGCCTGGTGGTAAAGTAAACTTGGGAGAGTTAATCTTGCGATGGATTCCGGGGGATGCTCGATGCGGGGCAAGCGGATATTTGCCAATCAGATTGAGGCGATGTTTGAGGTGGCCTGCCGCAAGGCGGGAATTAATAAGAGAGGATTGGGACTTTCCACGGCGGCGTTTCGGCGGGTGGAGAAAAGGCAAGGGTCGCTGTTTGATTGAGCGCGTTCATCGTATAACCGCTTATGGCTGTTTCAAAGCGCGCATTTCAATGGCGGCGTTCATGGAGGCAAAATTATTGCCATCCTTGGTGTCGAGGCACTTTTGAAACAGTTCCACGGCGCCTGGTTTGTCGCCAGCGAGCTTGCGTTTCATGCCGGCATAGTAAAGGGATTCGCAAACCTGACTTTTGACCGAGCTCGGGCGTTTGGCTGAGGTGGTTGCAAGGCTGAGATAATTGCTCTCGGACAGGCTGCCGGTAAAGAAACGGGCAGTGTGCGCACTCCACTCATTCGTTTTGGTTCCAGCCAGGGATTTCAAATAAGTGTCCAATTCCTGGTTGGCGGCGGCTTCTTCCCCGGACTGGGCGCGGATGAGCCAGATGCAGGAATGAAGGTCAGACACACTGGTCAGGGCGCCCAGTTTCAATGCCTGACGACAGTTGGCCAGCGCCGGTTCCCATTGGGAGTTTTTGTACTCGAACAAACCGAGCAAGCCATAAGTCTCCGGGATTTGGGGGGCCAACTCAACGGCACGCGCAAAATCGGCAAGCGCCGCATCCTTCTGGCCGCCGCGTTTTTCTTTCAGAAAACCACGGGCAATGAAAGCTGTCGCCGTTTTCGGGTCGAGTTGCAGGGCCTTTTCCAAGTCCGTGCCCGCGCTGTCAAAATCATCCATGAGGGCCCGGTCGAGGCCGCGAGCAGAGTAGGCGGTGGGATCCTTTGGATTCAGTTCAATGGCCTTGTCGTAATCCGGGAGGGCAGCCTGATAGTCCTTGAGCGCGACCTTCATGCGACCGCGAACTATGTGTGCCATTGCATCGTGGTCATCCAACTTAATGGCCTTGGAGGCGTCCGCCAGCGCCAGTTCAAATTCCTTTTGCAGGCCTTCCACCTGTGCGCGGTTGCGATAGGCCATGCTCTCCTCGGGTGATAACTCAATGGCCTTGTTGAAATCAGACAAGGCAGCATCCAGTTCCCGCAGGTTCGCCCTGGCCAGGCCGCGGTAATTGTAAGCATTTACGTTGTTCGTTTCCAAATTGAGGGCGGTTGTAAAATCGGCAACGGCGCTCTTGAAGTCCTTCAAACCGTATTTGCATAAACCCCTTGCATAAAAAGCAGCCTCGTTGCTGGGCGACAATGCCATGACCTTTTCAAAATCCAATATTGCTCCGATGAAATCCTGAAGTTGAAGTTTGGCGTCACCGCGCATGAGGTAGGCGTCAGTATTTGTCGGACCTAGTTTTATAGCCTCGGAAAAAGCGGGCAGGGCATTGGAGACAGCGCCCGAGTCGACTTTGCGCCTTCCTGCTACCAAATACCATTGCACCCGGTTGCTAAGCGGCACCCAATACGGGGTCGCGACACATGGGGCCGGATATAGCTGCATCAAAATGGAATCTGCAATCTCTTTTGAGTAAGTAGATGATGGATGCGCGTAAATATCAATCAGAGCCGGAACGGCATTGCTCGCGAGATCACCCAGAACGTAGAAGCCGATTTGTGCTTTCGCCTTTTGCTCTTCAATGCTGGTAAAGGGGATATGGACAAAATCCTGCCTTTCGATCAGGTCCATCACTTTCATTTTAAAAGCTGAGTCCTTTTCCCGCAGAATCCACAGATGAGAGGGGATGGCATTGGTGCCAATGTGGCGAATGGCCTCCCTGCATGCGATGACCTTTGGGTCTTTTGAGTCGTCGTAATACATCGGGCCGTACTCAGCGGCGCGCGACAGCCAGTAGCTTAAAGGGTGACCTTGGTAAGCAGGCTCTCGTGGCGGCAATGTCAGCCAGATGAATCCGCCAATGGCAGCGACGAGCAACAACACCAGCAAGCCGACCCGTTTTTTCCAGCCAGTCTGATGTTTTTGAATTTTTCCCGCCTTTTCCTCGTTCATGTGGAAGCGCTTGGTCAGCGGTTCGCATAGTGGCTCCGGCCAATTCAACTTGCAAGAGGTTTGAACCTGCAAATTTATGAAGGCGCTGCGAAGAATTTGGATGATGAAAATGAAAAGGAATCAAGGCGACCCTCACCCCGGCCCTCTCCCGTCCGACGGGCGAGGGAGAAAGAAGCTGCTGGCGGTTTTTAGCAGCGGAGCAGTGGGTATGGGCTTTAGCCTGCTTGTGAATTCGATTTACGGTGAGAGGCCGGGGGGCGGTTGTTGGCTGATGCGCAGGAAAGTGTTGGGGCCGCAAAGGGCATCCAGGCGGTCGAAGGTGGTGGTGTTGGTGCCGTTGGCGAAGGTGTTGGTGTAAGCGGGAACGGCCTGCCAGACGCCGGTGACGAGGTTGGAGTTATATTGGGGCACGAGAGTGAAGAGCGTGTTGGTGCCGGTGGAAAGCATGACAATATTCGTGGTGACCGCGATTGAAAGGATTTGGCTGGCGGGCGGCGGGGGGATGATGTGGATGGCGCCATAAAAGCCGTGAATATTGCATTGATAATAAAGTGTGCTTGGAAAGTTTGTGGCAGGAATGTGGAGCGTGATGGTTCCGGAACTGACCACCTGAGGGCTGGCGTTGGAGTAGGCAAAGCTGGAGGGCGGGGAACCGGTGAATTGGGTAACGACCACCATGGGATGAATGGAGGCTGCCTGCATGGTGAAGGTGTAGGTGCTGCCGGCCACCAAGGTGAGCGGTGGGCTGTTGCTCACGAAAAAGCCGGGCGCAGCATTGGTCAGGATGACGCCGTTCACCGCATATTGCAAATTTGGAGTGGTGACGGTGTAATTGGTTTGCGCCCGACCGCTCTCGGTCGGTACAAGCCAAAGCACAAAAACAAGCAACAAAAACGGCGTTTTGGCGATTAAAGACAATTTCATATAAAAGTTTGTTCCGAGACCCATGGTTCGGGCTGTCAGTGGCCGCCTCAGTTCCAGTAGGGCGCCTGCCGACAGGCATTTCATAATTAAGATGAGCAAGAGGTGAATATGTTCCAGAAAGAATGCGAAATATGAAACGCTTCAGTTGTGGGCGCCTCATGGCCCGCAAATCCATAGCAGGACGGGCGTTAAGGGCGGATTGAGCACTTTCAGTTTGCGGCGGGTGGGAAGAGCGCGTACTGTCGGTCCAGGAATTAATGAAAACGACTGAAATGCCTTTTATTAAGACGGTTGAGCGTCACTTTCTGGAGCGAAAGGGGCACAATCCGCACGCGACCACGGAGTTTTGCTGGCTGCTGTCCGGCATCACCCTGGCGACAAAAATCATTGCCTCACAGATCCAACGGGCGGGCTTGTTGGAAATCGTGGGCGAGACCGGACAGACCAATGTGCAGGGCGAGGAAGTGCAGAAGCTGGATGTGATCGCGAATGAGACGCTGGTGCGGTGTCTGGGTTATCGCGGGAACATCGGCTTGCTGGTATCGGAGGAAGATGAGGAGCCGCATGTAATTCAGGACGCGACGGAAAGCGGCAAATACACGGTGCTGTTCGATCCGCTGGATGGTTCGAGCAACATCAACGCGAATGTGAACATCGGGACGATTTTTTCCGTTTTGCAGCGCGATCCGAAGGTGGAGGACAAAAACGTGATGGGCCACGTGCTGCAACCGGGCTACAAGCAGGTGGCGGCGGGTTACGTGGTTTACGGGAGCAGCACGGTGCTGGCGTACACGGCGGGTTATGGCGTGCATATGTTCACGCTGGATCCATCGATCGGGGCGTTCGTGCTGGCGCAGGAGAATGTGAAGATGCCGACGTCGGGAAAAATTTACAGTGTGAATGAGGCGAACAGCCGGAAATTTCCGGTAGGCGTGCAGAAGTACCTGGATTGGGTGAAGACGGACGAGGCGGGTTACAGCTCGCGCTATATTGGGTCGCTGGTGGCGGATTTTCATCGGACATTGATTCGCGGCGGGGTTTTCATGTATCCGCCGACGAAGAAGGCGCCGAACGGGAAGCTGCGGCTGTTGTATGAGGCGAATCCGCTGGCGTTTGTGGCGGAGCAGGCGGGCGGGGTGGCCAGCGACGGGCACCAGCGCATTCTCGACAAACAGCCGCAGGCGATGCATGAGCGGACGCCGCTGATCATTGGCAGCAAGAACGAAGTGGAGAAAGTGCTTTCGTTTTTGAAATAATCAGGGGAAGCGGGAAGCCGGCATGAAAACGCGATGTTTCTGGGCTACGAATGAATTGTCGATTCCGTACCATGATGAGGATTGGGGCGTGCCGGTGCATGATGACCGGTTGTTGTTCGAGTTCCTGATACTGGAAGGGGCGCAGGCGGGGCTGAGCTGGAACATCATTCTCAAGAAGCGCGAACATTATCGCGCGGTGTTCGATAATTTTGAGGCGGTGAAGGTGGCGCGTTATCAGGAGGGAAAGGTAAAGCGGTTGCTGGCGGACGCGGGGATTGTCCGCAACCGGCTGAAGGTGGCGGCGGCGATTCAGAATGCGAAGTCGTTTCTGGCGGTGCAGAAGGAATTTGGAAGTTTCGACGCTTACTTGTGGCAGTTCACGGGCGGAAAGCCGATCACGAACCATTGGCGCGCGTCCGATAGTTTACCGGCGCGGACGGTGGAATCCGATGCGATGAGCAAGGATTTGAAGAAGCGCGGGTTCAAATTTGTGGGGAC
>JAQGPA010000153.1 GCA_028293325.1 Pedosphaera sp.
TGGTTTGGACCGAGCAGGACGAGCCGCAAGCCGCCATCGGCAGCCATCTGCACAAACTGGCTTACCCGGATAATTTTCAGCAGCACGAGGCAAACCATCGCGAACTAAAGCAGGCTTACCATCATGAAGGTGAGGAAATTTTGGACCTCACTTTGCGCGGCGAATACCTTTACACCGCCAACGGTCGTGGCGGCTTTTGCGTTTACGACGTTGCCAATATCGATCAGAAAGGTTTCTCCGAGCACATAACCTCTTCACCCGTCTCGCCGCTCGGCCAGCGCACGTATGTCCGCACCAAATATGCCACCTCAGTTGCGCTTCCCTCCACACTTGGCATCGACCCTGCCCGCTCTCACCTGCCTGAAAATGAGGAACAACCCATCCCCATGCTTTACGCCTACGTTTACATCACGGATCGCGAAGAAGGCTTGGTGATTGTCAACGTGGCCACACTGGTCGATGGCAATCCCGAAAATAATTTTCTCAAAAAAGACCTGGCCTTCAATCCGGATGGCAAATTAAGCGGAGCCACCCACTGCTTCGTCGCCGGTCATCGCCTCTACATTACCTGTCGCCGCGGGTTGGAGGTGGTGGACATAGCCGACCCATTGAAGCCAAAAATCGTTGGCGAACTCGCCGCTGATAATCCCGACCCGCAACTGCGATTGAAAAACCCGCGCGCCGTGGCCCTCCAATTCCGTTATGCCTTTGTCACCGATGAGGACGGCTTGAAGGTCATCGACATCACTGAGCCCACCAATCCAAAACTGGTACCCGGCGGATTCGTAAAACTGGCCGCTGCCCAACGGCTCTATCTCGCCCGCACGTACGCCTATGTTGCCAACGGCAAGGAGGGATTGGCGATCATCGACATCGAAAACCCCGAACAGCCGCGCATCGATCAGATGTTCAATGCCAACGGCGCATTGAATGACACCCGCGCGGTGCAGATTGGCTCGGTCAATGCCTCCATGTTCGCGCTCGTGGCGGATGGCCGGAATGGCTTGCGCGTGTTGCAGCTTATTTCACCGGACACCGTGCCTGGCCATATGGGTTTCAGCCCGCGTCCCAACCCGCAACTCATCGCTACCTATCCCACCCGCGGTGAAGTAGTGGCCATTTCACGTGGTCTCGACCGCGACCGTGTCGTCGATGAAACCGGAGACCAAACCGTGGTGTTTGGTCGGCGCGGCGCGCGCCCGTTCAAGGTGGAGGAAATGGAAATGTTCTATCGCCATTTTGCCGGAATCTATCCCACCGAACCGCCTGCGCGCCGAACCGGCGAACTCTATAAAGTGGATGATGCCGTGCTGCGTGATGGCCAACTCGCGACGCGTGATGGAAAACCTTTGCGCCCGACACTTGAATTCAAATCAACTGAATCCGAAGAGGTAACGAGCAGGCCTCCAACTGATCGCCTGATGCGCCGGGGAAAATGAACACCGAAATACCATCACGTCTGACCAACCGACTCCACCTCTGGACCGGTTTGCAATGGCTGTTGTGTCTGCTCGCCGGAAATCTTGTCCTTGCCCCGGCAGCTTTCTCGCAATCAGCGGTAACAACTCTGGCCGGTTCAGTTCTAACCAGCGGCAGCACCGACGGAAATACAGCCGTGGCGCTCTTCAGCGATCCAACCGGATTGGCGATGGATGGCAACGGAAACATTTACGTGGCGGACAATCAGAACCATACCATTCGCAAACTCTCACCGGATGGAGTGGTGAGCACGCTGGCAGGCCGGGCTGGCCAAGCCGGCAGTGCGGATGGCACGGGCACCAATGCTTTTTTTAACAACCCTTCCGGCGTGGCGCTGGACAATAACGGCACTCTTTATATCACCGACACCGGCAATCACACCATTCGCAGAATTGCGCCCAGTGGAGCCGTGGATACGCTCGCTGGAAAAGCGGGGGAAAGTGGCACCACGAATGCCACCGGCAATCTGGCCCGCTTCAACACACCTTTAGGCATTGCCGTGGACCAAAGCGGAGTGCTTTACGTGGCGGACAGCGCCAACCAGTTGATCCGCAGGATTACCAGCGCCGGCGCAGTGAGCACTCTGGCGGGCATCCCGGAAGTTTGGGGCAGTGCCGATGGGCCTGTAAATACAGCGACTTTCAACTGCCCTGCCGGCGTGGCGGTGGACAACAATGGCAACGTTTATGTTTCCGATTCCAACAACCATGCCATTCGCAAAATCACACCCGCAGGAGCGGTGACGACTTGGGCCGGTTCAGTGGGAGTTGACGGCAATGTGGACGCAACCGGCCAGGCCGCGCGCTTTGGCAAACCGGGGGAATTGAAAATCGACAAAGGCAACAATTTATTCGTCGTGGATTCGTTCAACCACACCATCCGCAAGCTCACCACCAATGCGGTGGTTACCACCATCGCCGGATCGGCGGGAAACGGTGGCGCCGCCAATGGTTTGGGCGATGAGGCGCGCTTCCTCAATCCATACGGTTTGGCCGTGGATCGAAACGGCAATCTCCGCGTCTCGGACACCTATAATCAAACCATCCGCTTCCTGTACGCACCCATTGCTGCCTCCCTCACTCAACCCTCCGCCAACGGCAGTTTCGTCATAGCCTGGCAAGCCGTTCCCGGAAATCAGTACCAGGTGCAATCCCGCAATGCTATAGGGGAAGCTGCCTGGCAAAACCTGGGGGCTGTGGTGACAGCCACCACAACGACAGCCACGCAAACGGATGACTCAACCCCGACGGTTCCTCAACGTTTTTATCGTGTCCTGCTGCTGCCTTAAAGCCGCTGGTTGGAGTCGAGAGGCGGGGTTAGTCCAGAATCAATTCCGCAGCCATCTCGTTGAAGGAGACAAACCAATTCCCGCCACCAAACCCAAAAAACAAAAAAGGCTTGGGAACGAATTCCCAAGCCTTTGTGGAGACTAAATTTCTTACTTCAACAAGTGAGTTTGGGGGGTGGCTGTATCAATCTTGCAGAGCGGAGCGACTGCCAGGGTGCCCATGGTGTAGCTGGTTGCAAACGTGGCGCTAGAATCCGCCGGGCAGGTCGGCTGTGTGCCGGCAGCACCGCGACCCAAATAGGGTTGGATGTCGGTAACGTCCACCGTGGCAGACGCTGCCGCCTTGTTTTCCAAAGCCCATTGCTGCTTGGCACCATCAATCTGGCGCAGGTTGTTAATACAAGCATTCTTCTGAGCCGTTGTGCGGGCGCGCACGAAGTTAGGAATCGCGATCGCGGCCAAAAGACCGATAATGGCGACAACGATCATGATTTCCACCAGTGTGAAGCCGGCTTTGCGGGATGTGTTGCGTTTCATAGGATTTATTGCTTTCTACGTGCGGCGTGAACTAAGCAACAGGCGGGTTATACATTATTACAGTTTTTGTTCACTGATTGCCTGCTGCTGACCGCAGTTGGCTACAAGCAACCGCAATGCCACACCCCGATTACCGACTATTTCGTATTCCTACACCATTCATGGGGTAATCGACCAGTCTCGACCACTATTCTTGTAGGACTGTGTCCCGTTTATGGAACCAAAATTACCAGTGTCCCAAAACGGGCCACAGAGTTTAACCAGCAAAAAGGCTTGGAGATCTGCTCCAAGCCTTGGCTTTGGTGTTAAACCCCCTCGCTTATTCCAAGTGATGGCCCGCTGCGTCTCCCGCCGATCCCGGCATGGGAATGCAGGTGGGCGCAATATCCAGGGGATTTATATTGTAACTGCTCTCGAATTTCCCCGTTGGATCAGCCGGGCAGGAGGGTGCGGTGCCCAAAGCGCCACGACCTAAATAAGGTTGGATATTGGCGAGAACTGGGGTGGCATTGCCGGCGGCTTTGGCCTCCAACGCCCACTGCTGCTTCGCGCCATCAATCTGTCGCAGATTATTGATGCACGCGCTTTGTTGCGCCTTCAAACGGGCGCGCACAAAGTTGGGAATGGCGATGGTCGCCAACAGGCCAATAATGGCCACCACGATCATGATCTCCACCAAAGTGAAGCCGGCTTTGCGGGAACAATTTATTTTCATACCGTTGTCTTTCAATGCCGCAGCGTGAACAAAACAGCAGGCCGATGCATGGTTCATAGCCGTTCACAATTTGCCTGCCGCCAACCGCAGCTTAACCTGATTGTTTTTCTACATCTTCAGGCTGCTTATCAAACACCTCCGCTTAAAAAAGGTTTCGCTCAATATGCCAAACACTTTACCATTGAATCCTTGCCCCCAAAATGAGAATGACTGGGCTAACCGCATGCGCTCGCTTGCACAGCCTCGGGTTTTTACTGCCGCCGGCATGGCAGCCGTGCTCACCACCCTGGCCTGTTATCCCCGCCTCACCTCCTGGTCCGAACGCACGAATTCTGCTTCTTTTCTCTGCCTCCTGATGCTTTGGAGCACCTTCGTCCTTTGGTCCTTTGTGCTCGGCTGGCACTTTAAATATACCGGTCAACATCCGCTCGCCTTCAAACGGCAGCCCTCCCTCTGGGGCATGGCCACCGTCTCCGGCCTGGTCGCGGCCATTTTGCTGCGGCTAATTCTTGACCCGCAACTCCGCATCATCAATCCCGGGGATTATCCCGCGAACTGGCAATCCTGGCTCAGCAACAGTTTGTTTAACCTCGCCTTGGATCCCCTTTTCCTTTGCTTTGCCCCCTTCGCATTTTTTATCCGGCTCGCGCACCGCCAAACCACGGCGCTCATGTTGACCATCACGTTGGGGCTTTTTATCCTGTACTTGAAATTGAGTTCATCGCCGGTTCCGCTTGCCCCGTGGCTGTTACTCGCGCTCATGGGAGCGAGAATTGCTGGCGGTTTTTTGTTCGTTTATGCCTATTTAAAAGGCGGGGTTTGGCTGGTTTGGTGGCTCGTATTATTATTGCAGTTGCGGCACCTCGTCGGATTGCCGGGAATTCACTAGGGCATTGACAGAAATGCTGTAGCGCGGCGGAGCGAGGATTTTTGACTTTGGGCGAGGCTTTGGCGAGGGCGCATGCCCAAGGGGGCCTGTGACCGAGCCGAAACGAAGCCAAAAGTCAAAAAGACCGCTTCCCTCTCTAACTTTTCCGCCGCGCTACAGCATTTATGGAACTGCCCTAACCCGCGGGTTCATGCAAACATCGGCGAATGAGCTTGCGCGGAACAGGATTACGCGCAAAATATTGTTTGGTTGGGCGATTGGCGCAGTGGTAGCGCAGCAGCTTTACACGCTGTGGGTCGGGGGTTCGAATCCCTCATCGCCCACCACCTCAAATTCACTTTTTCGCCCTGCCGACTTCAATTCAAACTCTTCCTTTCTTCGTCAATCCCGTCACCAACACCCAAAACTCTCAATTCCACCCCTTTTCCGGGGATTTAGTCACCTTTAAGCGGCCGGCAACGTCTGCTATATCGAAGCTTGAAATTGCTCCTCTCGCTTCTATTATAAGTCTGTAGTGGTGGTGGAGATGACTCTCCGCTGCCAGACCAAAGCGCATGGCAACCAATCAATCAACCTGGCATTCCTTCGAGGACCTTCGCAAAGCCGCTGAATCCGGCGATGCGGCTTCCCAGCGCTACCTTGGCATCTGCTACCAGACCGGTCAGGGCGTCGCGCTCGATTATACCGAAGCCGTCAAATGGCTCCGGCGCGCCTCGGAGCAAAATGATGCCTCCGCCCAATGCTACCTCGGCGTTTGTTACCAAGCTGGCCTCGGCGTTCCCCAGGAACTCGGCGAGGCCGCCAAGTGGTTCCGCGAAGCCGCCGAGCAAGGCGACCCCGCCGCCCAATTCAACCTCGGCGTCTGCTACGAAACCGGCCAGGGCGTCACCCAAAATTATGCCGAAGCCGTCAAGTGGTACCACGCCGCCGCGGAACAAGGCGAACCCCAGGCCCAATTCAATCTCGGCGTCTTCTACGAAACCGGCCAGGTCGTCCCCCAGGACTACTACGAAGCCGTCAAATGGTACTCCGCCGCCGCCGAACAGGAAGTTGCCCCCGCCCAATGCAACCTCGGCCTCTGCTACCAAACCGGCCGCGGCGTCCCCAAGAGCGATACTGATGCCGTCAAATGGTTCTGTCGCGCTGCCAAACAAGGCGATAAAACCGCCCAGCACAATCTCGGTCTCTACTACGCCAAGCAAGAACCCCGGACCACCTCAGACTCGGAAGAAACCTCCTCCGAGCCGGCTTAATCGCTGCCTGCACTTTGCGTCTTAGCCCTTCGGCTTCGACCCAAACTTCTGTTTCACTTCCTTCAAATGATTCACCCGCGCCCGCACCCGGCGCCGAAATTGCACCCGCAATTTCTCCAGCTTGCTCCGCACCAACTCCCGCTTCAGCACATACGTCGTGTGCGGAATCGTCGTCCGCGCAATGTCCTCCGGCGTCGTGTTCTTCCCATGCACCCCCGGCGCCAAATCCAGCCCGATCGTTTGGTAAAGATGTTGCACGAACGAGGAACAATACATCGACTTCTCCCGCGCCAGCAAATTATCCCGCCCCCGCAGCTTCGGATCGCGCAACGCCATCAGCGTCCCCAATAACTCACGCACCGAATAACGCT
>JAQGPA010000173.1 GCA_028293325.1 Pedosphaera sp.
GTGCAATTAGGCCGGAGTAGTGAACGATTATGCTTGATTTACGCGGAGTAGTGATTTATAAGTAATTGAAGTGAAGCGGGTTAAGGCGCGAGTCCTACCTTTGGAGCCATTCTTCAAGTTGTTGAAGTCCAACAACGAATTCTCCACCGGTAGCCCGTTTAGTGGCAAGTGCCAGTAGAAGTGCCAGTAAAACGCATGTGTGGGTCACTAGTGACCCACAATACGTGCTGAGTCGGACACTCTCTGCCCACTCGCCGCTAACGCAATGGACCGGGCGTCTTTTATCCTGATGAAAGATGCAATGAAAAACCTGTACCGACTCTTTCGCCACAACAAGATCTTCTACGTTGAGAACACGCAGATAAACCAAAAACATTGGACGAGTTCCTGGCGCTGTTTGATCCGTCCCTCCACGACATCATCCGGAATAATCTGAAACCGGACGGGGTCGAGGAGGGGCGTCTGTTATGAGACAACATCCAACTCGATTCGTTGCACTTTGGCGCACGGTCGGCCTTCATCTATGGACCGACCTGCACCTACAAAGACCTCGAGACATGCCTCGGCAGGCGCATAGGCGAGACGCCGAGCCGGTTCCAATATCCGACGCTTTACCCTATCAAGCCCAAGCCGCTGCCTCCCGCGCGCCCACGGGCCGTTACGATTCGCGGTGTCTTCCCACATCAATGCGCACTCCTGCTCAGTTGACCCAAAAACCAATTTGCTGAACTTGACGCCTCCAGCTCATTTGCGTCACTATTTCGTGGCAAAAAATCCATTCAAATGCCATACATAGTCTGATGCCTGTACATATTCGATTATTCGCAAGGATGCAATTATCGTTGTGCGCTGGTTGTACTGGTTGTTTTCAGACTTTTTCCGCTGGATTCCTCATGCTTTTTTCGACTTGGTGAGCTGATTTTCCTTTTTCATGCTTAAGTATCCTCACATCTGGCTCGATCGGCGGGCAAAGTGCCTTATTAACTTGGTGGGACTGCTTTGCACGATGAGTTTTGCGGCTGGGGCCGCCCTGGAAGTCGATCCCAAAATGGGCCAAGTGGTGATGGAAAAGAATGTGGATGGGCGTTTGGAGGTGTTTCGGGTCAACAGTGTTGGCGAGTTGCAGCATCGCTGGCAAAAAGAGCCCAGCGGGGAGTGGTCGCCGTGGTGGGGCTTGGGTGGATCTTTTCTTCCGGGCTTGGCAGTCGCCAAGCGGGCTGATGGCCAATTGCAAGTCTTCGCGGTTGATAAAACCAGTTATACGCTCTCCTGCATTCGCCAGAGTGTGCCCAATGGGCCGGGATGGACCAGCTGGATCAACTTGCGGGGAAGAGTCAACGCCCCTGTAGCCGTCGGGCAGAATCTAGATGGACAGTTGGAGGTTTTTGGGGTGGACCCGGACAGTGGCGAAGCACGTCATATCTGGCAAACGAATCTAGACGATGACTGGTCGGCCTGGACAACTCTGGGTGGTGCTGTGGAGGTGGGGCTGGCGGTGGGACGAAACAGGGATGGACGCCTGGAACTCTTTGGAGTTGACCTGAAAAGCGAGCACTTGGTTCATTGCTCGCAGGGGTCGGCCAACGGGGTGGGTAATTGGGGAGAGTGGAGCAGCCTGGGCGGAACGATTTTTCCGAGTCCCGTCGTGGGACAAAATCCGGACGGGCGTTTGGAGGTTTTTGCTGTCAATACGCGTAGCAATGCGGTTGATCATATCTACCAGTTGAATTCCACAAACGGAGTCCAGTGGTCGCTTTGGTCCAGTCTCGGCGGAAGGGTCAAGCAGGGCATAGCTGTAGGAAAAAACGCCGATGGTCACTTGGAAGTGATCGCGATTGAGCGTGAGGGAACGACTGACTTTAGTCATTGCTGGCAGATGCAGGCGGGATCCTCGTCGGATTGGGCGGCCTTCTGCGGGATGGTCGGGTCGGTTGAGCCATATCCCGCGGTTGGTAGAAACCAGGACGGCAGTCTTATTATCGTTGGTCGTGATGTGAACCGTCCCTCCCAGTTTGATTATAAACGGCAGATTAGTGCCAACATCGACTGGTTGGATTGCTTTAGCATGGACCACCTTACTTTCCCTTATACTGCCCGCTCCTGGCAAACGGACGATGGACTCCCGCATACGGCTGTGCAAGCCATCGCTCAGACACTCGACGGCTATCTCTGGGTGGGCACTCGCAATGGCTTGGCTCGTTTTGATGGCGTGCATTTCATCTCCTTTGATGTCAAGAGTACCCCTCAGCTGCAAAATCCATCCATTACCACTTTGTGTCCCGATCACAGGGGTGCCCTATGGATTGGAACTGAAGGCGGCGGAGTGGCTTGCTTCAAGGACGGCATTTTTACTCACTACGGACAAAGCAATGGCTTGGCCGGGGATAACTTACATGTCATTTATGAAAGCAGGGACGGCTGCATTTGGTTTGGGACAACGACGGGCATGAGCCGATACAAGGATCATAAATTCACCACTTTTACCAAAGCTGATGGTTTGTTATCCGATGTTGTGCGATCCTTCTTCGATGATGGGCGAGGCAACTTATGGATTGGAACGGCGGCTGGTTTAAATCGCATCACCGATGGGACGATGTCTGCTTTCTCCAAGACCAACGGGTTGCCGGACAATTCCATCCGAGGCATTACTCGGGATAAGGGCGGCCGGCTTTGGGTGGGGTCTGATAGTGGCATGATCTGGCATAACGACGCCGGACAGTTTTATGCCTACGATTCACGGTATGGTCTTTCTGACAGTATCGTAAATGCCATTTGTGAAGATCGGGAGGATAACCTGTGGGTCGGCACGTATAGCGGACTTTATCGTTTCCGCGAGGGACGGTTTTTCAACGAGCATAACAATGAAGGTGCCTCTTATGATAAGGTAAACGCCCTGTTCGAAGATCACGATGGCAATTTGTGGGTGGGCTCGCGAGAGGGACTCATACGATTGACTCCAAAGCGATTTGGTTCCTACGATACCCGGCAGGGTCTGACTTACAATAATACAACCTCGGTTATGGAGGATCGTAACGGCGGCTTGTGGATCGGCACTTTGGGCGGCGGTTTAAACCACTTAAGAGATGAAGGCATCACGGCTTTAACGGTCAATGATGGCTTGTCAAAAAACCAGGTGCTAGCTACGTGCGAGGCGCGCGATGGCACTATTTGGATCGGCACGGATGCGGAAGGGGAACTGAATGCCCTGAAGAACGGAATTATCACTCACTACACGGCCAGCAACGGCTTGGTTAATGGGGTTGTCAGGGCCATTCACGAAGACCGAACGGGGCGGCTGTGGGTGGGAACCAGCCGGGGCTTAAGCTGCTTCAAGGATGACAAATTTACTAATTACACTCGCAATGAGAAGCTGCCCAACGAGGATATTACGGCAATTTGCGAAGACCTTAATGGGCGGCTATGGTTTGGCACTGGCGGAGGACTGAGCCTGTGGGATAATGGTCACTTTACTACCTATACCACCCGGGATGGCCTTTCAGATAACGCGATTTTGTCTCTTTACGAGGATAAGGCGCAAACCTTGTGGATTGGAACTGCCCGAGGAGGGATTGATCGACGCAGGGGAGGCCATTTTAAAACCTATACTATGCAGCAGGGACTTTTCAGTGATGAAATTCTGGAGATTCTCGAGGATGACGATGGCTGGTTGTGGATGAGCTGTTCTCAAGGCATTTTTCGCGTGCGCAAGAGCGATTTTGACGCGTTTGATGAGGGACGGATCGACGTGATTTCCAGTATTGCCTATGGTACGGCCGATGGCATGGAAAGCACCTTGTGCAATGGGCTTGCCCAGCCCGCCGGCTGCAAGACGCACGATGGCAAACTTTGGTTTCCCACCACCAAAGGTCTGGTGATTGTGGATCCTAGCCATATCAAAATAAATGAGATTCCCCCTCCGGTTTTCATTGAAAAAGTCCTGGCCGATAAACAGCCGATGTTGCAAGGATTCCGCACCCCTATGGATTCCCAGAAAAGCTTGATCGTGTCGCCGGGCCGCGGCGAAGTGGAATTTTATTTTACCGCTCTCGCGTTTCAAAAACCGGAGAAAAATCGGTTTAAATATATGCTGGAAGGAGTGGATGAGCAGTGGGTGGAGGGGGATTCTCGCCGTGTGGCTCATTATCTGAACCTGCATCCGGGGCATTACCGGTTCCGAGTCATCGCGTGCAACAGCGATGCGGTTTGGAATACTTCCGGGGCCTCACTGGCCATTGAATTGCTGCCGCACTTTTGGCAAACTTTTTGGTTTCGTGGATTTGTGGCGTTGGCGCTGGTCGCGGGCGTTGGCGGGACCGCCCGCGCGATTACAAAAAGACGAATGCAGCACCGCTATGAGTTGGCGGAACGCGAACGGGCCATTGAACAGGAACGGGCGCGTATCGCCAAAGATATCCATGATGATTTGGGTTCAAGCCTTACCCATATCATGATGCTGGGCAATCGGGTGAAAAAGAGTTTGAACGGCAACACCGAAGCCGGGGAGCACGCTCATAAAATTGTGACTTCCGCCCGCGCCACAGTTCAATCGCTGGATGAAATTGTTTGGGCGGTTAATCCGGAAAACGACACCCTGGACTCGCTGATCGGCTATATTGGTCAATATGCCGATCATTTTTTTGAAGGCACAAACGTGAGATGCCGCCGCGAATTGCCAATGGCCTCTTTTCCGAGTGTTCTACCCACGGAGATACGGCACAATCTATTTCTGGTCATTAAAGAAGCGCTCAATAACGTGCTCAAGCACGCCGGGGCATCGGAGGTGCGCCTGGGAATCACGGTTTTTGATTCAGGGTTATCCGTAGTCATTGAAGACAACGGTTGCGGCTTTGACGTTTCCACCATGATGGCCGGGCGGGATGGAAATGGTCTCAAGAACATGCGCAAACGCGTTGAGGATCTTGGCGGAACGTTGTCCATGGTCAGCGAGCCCGGTAAAGGAACAAAACTGGTGTTAAAGACCCGACTTCAAACAAAATAATGAGATCAGGAAAAGCGCGAACAACCCGTTCAAATCGATGGCCCTCAGAGAGGGGCTTGGAAGCTGCCCCATACGTTTGTATGGTTGCTCTCCAGGCCCAACCCTTCATTATAATTATATGCTAAGTGCGCCTGCGAAAAAAAAGTCGATTCGAGTTGCGGTTGTAGAGGATAATGACGGGATTCGAGCCAACCTGGAGCACTTAGTGGGAACGAGTGATGCCTATTGCTTCCTAGGGAGTTATCGCGATGCCGAAACAGCGTTGGTTGAGATCCCGTCTTGCAGGCCCGACGTCGTCTTGATGGATATCAATCTGCCAGGGCTCGATGGAGTGGAATGCGTGCGCCAGTTGAAGCTGAAATTGCCCCAAGTGCAGTTCATGATGCTGACCGTCTACGAGGATAATAACCGTCTTCTCAAATCGCTCATGGCTGGCGCCAGTGGCTATCTCTTAAAGCGTACTTCTCCAGAGCAATTGCTTGCTGCCATCCAGGAGGTATACAGTGGCGGTGCGCCCATGACCCCAGAGATGGCGCGACGCGTGGTGCAGCACTTTCATCAGCCTGCCCGATCGTCCGCACAGATGCCCAAGCTCACTCCGCGTGAAGAAGAGGTCTTGGAACAATTGGCAAAGGGGGCTCTTTATAAAGAGATCGAGGCAAACTTGGGCATTAGCACAGGCACCCTGCGCAGCTATATAGCCAATGTTTATGAAAAACTGCACGTTCATTCACGAACCCAAGCAGTGGTAAAGTACCTCAATCGATAAAATACCCTTTTCAGTTTTGCGGCAATCGAGGGAGCTGATTGCGCGAAATGGTCAATATAACAAATCGAAAAGCATGCGTGCGCTGCCGGCAATCCGCTTCCCGTTTCTTGCGCTCAGGGTTTTTATATCGTTGGCACCGTCTGACGATAATTGCCCATACAAACGTACGGTTCACAGAGCGGGGTGTTTATGGGATTCTGACCCAATCACACGGCTAACACTAACCATTTGTAAAAATGGAATTTAACTCAGGAAACGATTATGATAATAAAACCTCTACTTTTTGGCGTGAAAAAATTGCTGTTGCTGGCTGTTCTCATTTTTGTCTGTTGTTGTGCTAACGCAGCCTATGTCATTAAGTCTGGTGATATAGTCAATTATGACGTTCCAGGCAGTTCAATCTCAGGCGTTGGGGGGACTGCTGGGAATGGAACCTTTAACAATTTTACTGGTCAGGGTGGCTTGGCCGATCCGGGCCACAATTATTGGAACCCGGTTGTTCGAAACGGCACCACATCCTTTGGCATTCTTTCCGATAGCACCAATGTTAGTCCCATCACACTGACCTTTAATGCCGGAGGCGCTTACGCAGGGCATGCGCAAGGCGCGATGGGCACGCCCAGTGGTTTGGAAATTTTCTACTGCTATGCAGGTAACTCCTCTATTTTTACCAACACCCTTAACAACGTTCCGGCTGGCACTTATAACTTATATCTTTACGGAAAGAATGGATCGTTTAGTGACCGTGGCACGACTTTTACGGTTTGGTCGGATTTGTCCGCCTCCAGCAGTTTGAGCACCGTAAATACCTCTACCACTGCATTCACTCAGGGCAATGACTATGTGGTCATTTCAAATGTGACGGTTGGAGCTGCAGGACAAATCTTTTTCTCATACAAAGGCAATTCTGCTGTGATTTACAGTGGTTCGGCGAACAACGAAGGCGAATTCAACGGACTTCAACTCCAGACGGTGACAGTCACTGCTGTCCCGAAAGCTCCCGTGTTCCTGACTCAGCCCCAAAGCCAGATTGTTCGGCAGGGGCTCAATGCGACGTTCAGCACCTCTGTCGACTCGGGCGGCTTAATCAATATGTATCAGTGGTTCTATAACAGCACCGCGGTTACAAATGCCACTGGTGCAACCCTGGTGCTTTCAAACGTTGTTACAACCCTGGCTGGCAATTATCTTGTGGTTGTCACAAATTCGATGGGAAGCGTGACTAGCTCTGTGGCGACTTTAACGATCGATAGCACCACCACAACCAGCCTCTTTACCGGCGGTGACACGGGAGAAGGATTGGATTTGGCTGGAAACATCGTGCTGGCTGAGTATTTTGGCGTGAATCAAGGTCCCTTGGCCATTCAAAATGGCAACTTTGCTTTTAGCTCACTTGGACGCAACCCTGATGGTCTGAATTCACCTAATTTCGGCTCCAGTTCAAACGACCAACATCTAAGCTCGCTATGCACGTATGTTGAAGAAGGAGACTACTCATTTGGAGACCCCAATCTCTCCTTTACCATACCTGGAACAACTTCGGGCAAATCCTATAAGCTTCAGCTTATTTTCCATGACTACAAAGGCGGTTCCGGCCGTAATTTAGGTATTACTATTGGCTCAGAACTCATTGAGCCTGCGCTCAATCCTTCGTTAAAAGGAGCTGTTGACACAAATAACTTGGGAGTTGTGGTCAGCTATTTCTTCACCGCGACCAGCACCCCATTGCAGGTTCAGATCGCCGGCACTCTGGCAAATAGCGCTTATATCAATGCCTTCGCCCTTGAGGAGCTTCCGGCTGCCCCCACTCTGGCACCCTATTTCGTTTCTTTTCCTCAAGACCAGACAAATGTTCCAATGTTCACTTCGACTAGCTTTAGCGCCATCTTAAGCGGAGACCCAAAGTCCCTGCATTATCAGTGGTCCTTCGCGGGAACACCGATTAATGGCGCCACCAACAACACCTTGACCATTACTGCGCAAACCACAAATGTTGGAGCTTATACCCTGACGGCGAGCAATGGCGTGGGTTCCATTAGCGCTTCGGCTAATCTCACGGTCAATACAAATATGGCATCTGTTACTGGTCCGGCCGAAGGACAGGGGCTCGACCTTCAAGGCAATATCTTTTTAGCGGAGTGCTATGGCCCCGAAACTGCCGATCTCCTGATTAATGGAGTGACTTTTGTCCACTCCACCCGTCCTGGCGGGAATTCCTTTGGTCAAAACACCCCCAATTTTGGAACCAATACTGAGCAAGTGAATCTGGCCACATTATCAGCCGACAGCGTGTGGGGAAGTCTCTTGGACTTTACCATTCCGACCAGCGCAGGAATTCAATACAAGCTTCAGTTGGTGTTTCACGATAATGGTTTCCTCACTGCCGGGAATCGTTTGTTTTCTGTCACAGTGGGTGGCACTGTTCTGGCCACAAACCTGGATTTGGCTGCGCTGGGAGCCAATGTGACGAACCCCAAAGATATTGCGCTGATCGACTATTTTACCGGTGATGGAAATCCTTTGGAAATCAAAATGACTGCTTCCAAAGACAATCCGACATTGTGCGCACTGACATTGGAAAATTTATCCAGCGCGGAGCCGCCTCCAGTCCAGACTACCCCGTTACGTTCTTGGGCTGCCAGCGTTGGGGATACCATCACGTTGGGAGCAATGTTCACGGGACAAGATTTGTCCTTTCAATGGCAGAAACTTGTAAACGGAAATTACGTCAATCTTACAAATGGAGCAACTCTTTCAGGCGCGACAACCAATCGTTTGATCCTTTCAAACCTGGCTCTGACGAATGCCGGAACCTATCGATTGTTGGTTTCGAACTTTGCCGGGAGCTTGCATCCTTCATTAAATCTTCTTGTTTATCCTAATTTGAAGACGATGGTGGGACAGTGGGTTTCAGGAGGGCAGAGTTTGGCCGACACCTCTGGATTTACTCCTTCCGGGACGCATGACGGTACCGCAGTTGGAGCTGGCGCCCTGGCTTGGTCGACGAATTTGCCGCCCAATTTCACTACTGGTTACTCCTTGGATCTTACCGCGAGCAACCTGTTGGTTTCTATTAACAATTCTTCCACCAGTGATGCGGGTTATCTTCCCACCTTCGACGTCGCGGTGGCAAACAATCTGAGTATTAGCTTCTGGGCCCAAGGATGGGTGCCCGGTTGGAGCCCTGCGTATATTTCAAAGAACGGAGAAACGGGAGGTTATCAGGTGCGGGATATGGATCGGTTTGTTAACATTAATTCGAACTTTGACGGTGTGACCTTCACGGTTCGTGGCACTAGCGTAGACGATCCGCTTCCGTCGATTGAGGGGGACGCCAGTGCATGGCACCATTACGCCGCGACTTATGACGGTGTTGCCGGGGTTCGCACTTTATACATAGACAGCGTGGTCGCGTTAAGGCTGACCAACGATTTTGGGCCGATGGTCACCGCCGATGGCAGCCACCTGGTTTTGGGTGGCCAGGATCTTGCCAGCGGCTACGGCCATTACTTCGCTGGATATCTATATGACGTTCGAATGTATGGTTATGCGATCTCCCCAGCAGAAATTGCAGTAATCAATAAGATTGCTCCTGCTGTTCCAACCGGGCTGGTCGCTACCATAACCAATGCGGTGGTCTCTTTGAATTGGAACGTGGCAGCGGGAGCCGGCAGCTATAACATCAAGCGATCCACCGTAAGCGGCGGCACTTACACCACGATAACCAATGTGAGCGGAACGAGTTGCTCGGATGTGGTCACAGCCAATGGGAACACCTATTATTATGTTGTTTCGGCGGTGAACGCTAATGGTGAAAGCGCCAATTCCAGCGAGGTGTCTGCAACGTCGGTTGTCACATCTCCGGGACCAATTGGCTTTAACGTTGCCAATGGTAATCTGACACTGACGTGGACTAACGGCGTATTGCAGTCAACGACCGCCTTCAACGGAACCAACACGGTCTGGGTGACGGAATCAACGGCAACAAGTCCCCTGGTGATACATCTCTCTGGGACGGCCGGGAACAAGTTTTATAGGACCGCGAGCCAATAGGCTGCAAGAACGATGTCAAGCGACCGGAGTTTAGGCTCCGGTCGCTATTTTAAAACAATTGAAACTGAAAGTGCTTCATCCCCACAAAGGCTTAAACAGTAAAATTTATTTACCTTCAAGAATTGCTGACGTCCGGTAACCCGCTAGATAGGGGACTTACCGCCGACCAGCCAACGAATATTAATATGAACTCAAGCCAAACAAAACGCCCATCCAGAGGCTTTACGTTAATCGAGCTTTTAGTTGTGATCGCGATTATAGCGATTCTGGCAGGGATGCTTTTGCCGGCCCTCTCCAAAGCCAAACAGAAAGCGCAGGGAATCAAGTGTTTGAACAATACTAAACAGTTTGCGCTGGCATGGAGGCTGTATGCTGATGACAATAGCGATGCTTTGGTTCTGAACCCGGAAACAGCGTCTTTTCCTGCGAATCCCGCCTGGCTATATGGAAATATGCAAACTGCGGCCGATATCACAAATAATGACCTGATTACGGAGGGATTGCTATTCCCATATACTAAGTCGCTGGAATTGTATAAGTGTCCTGGAAATACCACGTCGCAAATCAGAGGCATTTCCATGAATGGTCATATGGGATGTCTAAGTCCAAGTCTTGTCGATTCTTATAACACATACTGGCTTAAATTGGGGGCCATTGGACGCCCTTCTTCCATGTTTGTTTGCATCGATGAATATGAAGCAAGCATTAATGATGGTTCTTTTCGAATTAATGGTATGAAAGCTGTGTTTAACGTTGTTTTGAATGACTGGCCTGCTGCCTATCATAGAGGAGCCAGCGGCATCTCGTTCGCTGACGGTCACGCTGAGCAGCATAAATGGAAGGTGCTTGGCTTGCCGCCCGTTGGCTACGATGCATATAACCAAAGTGTGACTCTTAATGGAGCGCGGTTTCAAGATGGAGTCTATTTGATGCAAATGGGAACGTTACCTGATACCGGCAGTTGGTAACCTTTAAACCGGGAGCAACCGGAGATTCACCCGGATGTTAAACCGGAGGCCAAAATTCTTTTTTGGGCTTGTAAACTTATGAAGTGTTCTCTTGTGCTATTATCTGCCCTATTGCTTCCGGCTGGTCTTATGTTTGGGGAGTCCTCGTGCGATCTGTTTAATATCAGTTCAGGCTGGCAGATGCAGGATGTTGGCAAGGTTTCTCAATCGGGAGATCAGATTAGCCGGGTCAGATTTGAAACCGAAGGGTGGTGCAGGGCCACGGTGCCGGGCACCATTTTGACGAGCTTGGTAAATAATGGCACTTATCCTGAACCTCTTTACGGAGAAAATAACCGACCTGATAGAATCCCCGAAATCTTGGCCCGCACGCCGTTCTGGTATCGGACAACATTTGTGATACCAAAAGATTATACGGGCAAGAGGATCTGGCTGAATTTCGATGGGATCAATTATTCGGCCGAGGTTTGGGTTAATGGGGGAAAAGCGGGTTTGATTCGTGGTGCGTTTGCGCGCGGCGTGTTTGAAATATCCTCTTTGGTCAAACCTGGAGAGAAAGCAGCGCTGGCTGTGCTTATCTCGCCCCAACCGCACCCGGGCGAACCACACGAACACACGATCAGTCAAGGAATGGGCGGCAACGGAGGTGTTAGCGCCAGCGACGGGCCGACCTTTCTCTGTTCCATGGGGTGGGATTGGATTCCGGCGATCCGTGACCGTAACAGCGGCATTTGGCAGAAGGTTTTCCTGACGACGAGCGGACCGGTCTTGATGAAAGATCCGCTGGTTACATCTGATTTGCCGTTGCCCAGTTTGGATTCGGCCGATGTGACTGTTCAAACCACATTGGAAAATGTCTCCGACCAACCTCAAAAAGGCGTGTTGAAAGGCTACATTGGTGAGGTTTTTTTTCAGACTGCGGTGGAACTTGCCCCCCGATCCTCCTCTGCGGTTACCCTGACTCCCAAGATCATGCCACAGCTTCGTTTAAACAAACCGCAGCTATGGTGGCCCAATGGTTTTGGCCCGCAAAACCTTTACAGTCTGAAGCTGAGCTTTGAGATCGATGGAAAAATTTCAGATCAGCAGGATATCCGTTTTGGAATTCGCAAAATTACATACTCAGTCCCCGACTCAGAAAATTTGACCATTTCGGTCAATGGGGTTCGAGTGTTTTGCAAAGGAGGCAACTGGGGGATGGACGAAGCCATGAAGCGCATTTCGCGGGAGCGCCTGGAAGCTCAGATTCGCATGCATCACAGTGCTAACTTCACGATGATTCGCAACTGGGTTGGGCAGAGCACAAGCGAAGATTTCTACGAGCTATGCGATCAGTACGGGATCATGCTCTGGGATGAATTTTTTCAACCTAATCCTAGCGATGGTCCCAATCCAACGGACCTGGGTCTTTATCTGGCCAATGTTCGCGAAAAAATCCTGCGCTTTCGCAACCATCCTTGTATTGCAGTCTGGTGTGCGCGAAACGAAGGTTATCCACCGAAGCAAATCGAGGACGCTCTGCGCAAATTAATGGCGGAACTGGAACCGGTCCGGCTTTACCAACCCAGTTCTACCGCAGGACATGGTGTCAATTCCGGCGGGCCTTATTGCTGGCGCACTCCCCGTGAATTTTATGAATTCGGAGAGGCTTTTAAGACCGAGATCGGAAGCGTTTCCATTCCAACCTTGGAATCCATTCACGGCATGATGCCGGAAAGAGACTGGGATACAATCAACGATGACTGGGCGGAGCATGATTTGGCCAAGGGGGCGCAATCGGGTGATATCTATCCCAGCATGATTGATAATCGTTATGGCAAGGCAGTCAACCTGGCCGATTTCGTGCGCAAGGCACAACTGGCCAATTATGAAGCTTTTCGCGCAATGGATGAAGGCCGCAATGCCAAGCTATTCAAGCCATGTACCGCCGTGCTCACCTGGATGAGTAACCCGGCTCAACCGAGTTTTGTCTGGCAACTTTATCATCATGACCTGGAGCCTAATGCATCGCTCTTTGCGGCTAAAAAGGCGTGCGAACCAATCCATTTGCAGTTGAATGAAAAGGAGGGCCGTTTGCAGGTCATTAACAATCTTCCTGCGACGCTCTCCCAAGCGCTCGCGCATCTTGAGATTTACAATTTAGACAGCTCCTTGGTCTATCAACGTGACTTTGCCGTAACCGCCCAGGCATCTCAAGCAACGGATCTGGGGCCAGTGGATTGGCCGGCCACGCTTTCCTCTGTCCATTTTATCAAGCTCCAACTACGCGATAGTGGTGGTAAATTGATTTCGGAAAATTTCTATTGGCGCTCGCTCCCGGCGCATCTTGATAACTTGCAAGACCTTGACAAGCTGCCCAAGGCGTTCCTCATTGCGAAAGTCGAGCATTACAATAGCGAGGGTAAGTGCTTTCTGAATGTCGCGCTTAACAACCCAGGGCCTGCCATTGCCCTCATGACGCATCTGCAATTGCGTCGTCAAGGTTCCAAAGAGCGTGTGTTGCCTGTTTACTATAGCGATAACTACGTTTCGTTAGTTCCTAATGAAAGTAAGGTTATTACCATTGAAGCGGCGCAAGCTGATTTCAAGGGCGAAGCGCCCCTAGTGGTCGTGGATGGTTGGAATGTTGCGTTGGCGCCATGTCTGGTTTCCAACGCTCCAGTAATCCTAAACCTTGATGCCCAGGTAGATCACTGGCCCGCATTGGGGCTGCATAGTGAAGGGACTCGGCGCCTAAGCCAATTCCGGATCAACTGTGGAGGTGATGCAGTAAGCGGCTTTCAAGCCGACACCGGGAGCTCCGGAGGAAATGCCTATGCGATGGATGAGATTGTTGATGTCACCACACCGATGGCTGGCCCTGCATCTCTCTATAAATCAGAACGTTGGGGGGAGTGTGTCTATAAGCTGCCGATGAAACCTTTGCCCATGGGCCATACTTATACCGTTCGACTTCATTTTGCTGAAACCAGGTATTCTGCCGCGGCAAAACGCCTCTTTAACGTGGATATCAAAGGTTCTCGTGTTCTCACAAATTTTGACATTTTTAAGGAGGCCGGTGGCAAATGCAAAACGGTCGTAAAACAATTTAACAGTGTTATTCCCGATCAGGATGGCGACCTTTCGATATCTTTTATAAGAGGTTCCGCCGATGAGCCAAAGATCAGCGCCATTGAAGTTTTTGACTCGAGTCTGCCGCCGGCGCAGTAAAGCTCACCTCGGCCTGTCCCGTACAAACGTACGGTTCACGTAGAGAAGCGCTTATGGGAGCTTGAGAGGGAACCAATATGAATTTGATTACGCATCGGAAATTGCGAAAGATAAGCGCCGTATTTTTTGGAATCTGTTTCTTTGCCTTACGTTCGTGGGCTGGTCTGCCAGTTGATGATGTTCTGCCACTGATTGGAACCGATGGCCATGGTCATACCTATCCCGGTGCTACTGTGCCTTTCGGTTTTGTGCAACTCAGCCCGGACACGCGGATTCAGACCGAGCCTTGGAACATTGATGTCTGGGATGGCTGTTCCGGTTATCATTATACGGATTCTACCATTCTGGGTTTTAGTCACACCCATTTATCGGGGACGGGTTGCCCCGATCTTGGAGATTTGCTGGTAATGCCGGTTACGGAAAAGTTAGGCGGCTCCAATGAATATGCCCCATTGGATGCGGAGGTGTTTAAATCCAGTTTTTCCCACGAAAACGAATTGGCGCAGCCGGGGTATTACCGAGTTTTGCTGGCACGTTACAATATCCTGGCGGAACTAAGCGCCACGGCTCATTGCGGGATGCATCGCTATACTTTTCCAAGCGCCATAGAGAGCCACATACTTTTAAATCTGGTGCATGGCCTTGGAAACAAGCCCGTCGAAGCCTCACTAAAAATTGAGAATAATCAACTTATCACCGGCTATCGCCGTAGCGACGGTTGGGCTAAAAATAGAATCATCTATTTTGCCATTGAGCTTTCCAAGCCTTTTAAAGGTTTTGGTTTTGAAGTAGATGGCAAGCCTCTGATTGCGGGTGAAAACGAGGTTAAAAGCAAAAACGTCAGGGCGCACTTGGATTATGAGACCTCTGCGGGAGAGCAAATCACATTGCGAGTGGGGCTTTCTCCAACCAGCATTGAGGAGGCTAAAAAGAATTTAAATGCTGAAATGCCAGGTTGGGATTTTGATTCCGTTCGCGCTGGCGCCCGCTCCGCCTGGAACGAAAGTCTTTCGAATATTCACATCGAATCCTCAAATCCCAATGTCCGCCAGACTTTTTACTCGGCTTTATACCATAGTATGACAGCGCCGGTGTTATATAACGACGCCGATGGTTCCTATCTTGGCTCAGATAAGGCAGTCCACCCAGGCAGTGGATTCCAATATTACTCCACATTTTCGATGTGGGACATTTTTCGAGCAGAAGCTCCATTAATGACCCTGGCGCAACCCCAGAGAGTTAATGACTTTGTTCAGAGCATGCTGGTTTCGTATCAACAATCACCGGATCACGCATTGCCCATGTGGCCCCTGGCCAGTGATGAAACGTGGTGCATGATCGGCTACCATTCCGTTCCTATCATCCTGAGTGCTTATCAAAAAGGATTCCGCGGCTTTGATCCCGAACTGGCCTACCAGGCCATGCGCGATACGGCCATGAGTGGACGCAATCGGCAGGATGAATATCAAAAATTGGGTTATGTCCCATATGTAAACGGCAAAACCGAAGCCACATCGCGGACGCTGGAGTTTTGCTATGATGACTGGTGCATTGCCCAAATGGCAAAAGCGCTTGGGAAAACCAACGATGTTGAGCTATTTACAAAACGCTCTCAAAATTACAAAACCTTGTGGGATGCCAAAACCCGGTTTTTCCGTTCCAAGAATCCAGACGGAACCTTTCGCGAGCCTTTTGATCCCAAAGAAGTCGCCTCGGATAACACCATTGCCAGCGGCGATTTTACCGAGGCCAACGCATGGCAATACACTTTTGCCGTTATGCACGACGTCCCGGACATGATCAATCTCTTTGGGGGGAAAGAAGCATTCATAAGCAAGCTCGATGAGCTTTTTAACCAGGATTCCGACATGCCGCATTGGAGAGTCGACGTTTCGGGATTGATCGGCCAATACGCCCAAGGCAATGAACCTTGCCACCACATTCCCTACCTTTACGCGATGGCCGGTGCGCAATACAAGACGGCCCAACGAGTGCGCGAGATCCAACTGACGCAGTATTCCAACACCCCCAACGGGATCTGCGGAAACGACGACTGTGGCCAGATTTCCGCTTGGTATGTTCTAAGTGCCATCGGGCTTTACCCAATCAATCCGGCAAATGGAGTTTATGTTATCGGAAGCCCATTAGTGGAAAAAGCTACCATCCAGCTCGATCCCAAGTTTTACAAGGGCGGGTCCTTCACTGTCATCGCGCACCATGTATCCAATCAGAATTGTTACATCAAATCCGCCATGCTGAATGGCAAGCCGTTGGATCATCCGTGGATTACGCACGACCAGATTGTCAGTGGAGGAACCTTGGAGCTTGAGATGGACATTTTGCCCACCAAAGTCTGGGGTGTAATGAATTAAGCCCATATACATCCACCCAAAATTATGGAAGCGAGTAATTGAATTATTTATGAGAAAGCAAAGCCGGTTTTTGCATTTGATGGTGGTGGGATTGTTTTGCATGGGGACGGGTTTGGCGATGGGGCAACAAGATACAACAATAGTTTCGACCAATAACTTCCGTGAATTTGTAGGGACCTGCCAGGGCAGTTCACAAGCCCCTTACCTGTATGACCTTGTTGGCTGGGATCGCAGCGATGTCTATTGGTCCGCATTGGAGCCTAGAAAAGGAGAATGGAAGCAGGAAGAACTGGAAATGTGGGGCAAAAGGATTTTGGGCATGCGAGCCAGGGGCGTGAAGTTCCTGCCGATTCTTTGCTACAATACACGTTGGTCTTGGGACAGAGCCGAGCGAACCTATGACTACGGCGACAGTCGAGTCCATGTTAAACCGACTCAAAACGGCAATTATCTGATCGAGAAATCCCACCGCGCCCATGATGGTAACTGGGTCCTTGATGCTGCCAAAGAGGAGAGGGCCAGCGATCATTGGCCTCTGGCCAAGGAAAATCAGGCAGCGTGGGAGAACTACGTGCGCCGCACCGTCGAGTTCCTTCGAAAGGAGCCTTACAATGTCGAGTTTTTCCAGATTTGGAATGAAGCTTATCCCACCAGTGGGTTCTGGGACGGCGACTTGGATACTTATATGACCCGAGTGCATATTCCTGCTTCCAAAATCATTCATGAATTGGGCGGTAAAGTGGTTTATGGCGGCTGGCCTTGCTGTGGCAGCATTCAGGATTATGTTTCTCTTCTGGATCGCCACCAGGCATGGAATACGATTGATGTATTAGATGTCCATTATTTCCCACTCTCCTCCTTTGAGCATCTCTACAAGGCAGCCAAAAAGCGAGGCTATAACTCAATCGGCATCTGGCAGACGGAGCTGGCTTTTAGCAAGGACCCCGCTTTCATTGGCAATACTTTCCCCCGGTTTTTGTCCTGGTGCGTGGCGCATGACTGGAGCTATGTCGATCGTTATCGGTTGTTTTTCTTCTGCGCCACAACGCCGGATGACCCCAACTCCTTTGGCTATGACCGGGCTATCGTGCAAGGCAAAGAGCTGTCTTACCATGGATTAAGCATGAAGACGCTGAACGAGGCCTTTGCCTGCGGAAAAATTGAACTCTACGATAATGTTAAGACCAAGCCTCTGTTGAAAAGTGAAATCAGCGAGGGCAAGAGCAGCATGGAATCTTTCAAGGTCGGTGAGAAGAAGATCGTCATTGTTATCCATCTGGTGGAAAATAATGATGCCAGGATTTTTACTGACTGGAATGGTAATTTGGATTCCATCCATCTGGATGCCGACAATCCCATGCTAGAAATTAGCCTGAGCAAGCTTAAGCCAAATCAAGTTGTCTCCATTGAGCGTGTGGACATGGCTGGCATTCGTCAGTCTTTGGAGATGGAATCGACAACCTCCGGAAAAATAAAACTTCAGGTGCCTATTCGGGATCAGGATAATAGCCCCGCGCATAAATGGTTTAACAAATCCAATGTGCTGACCTTTTTGGTGGAGGCGACGCTAAAGTAGACTGCTCAAGTAGATTTCCTCAGAGAGTTCATTATGCGATATCTTTTAATGATTGTAACGACAGTGGTTACACTAGGTGTTCACAATTCTTTAGCGGGTGACCACCCTTTGTATCTTGATTCGAGCCAGCCATTGGAAGCACGGATTGATGACTTGCTGTCACGATTGACACTTGAAGAAAAAATTTCGCTTGTCCATGCCGATTCCAAGTTCGGCACTGCTGAAAATGCGCGCCTGGGCATCCCTCGTCGGTGGCTTTCCGACGGTCCCAACGGCGTGCGCGAAGACATTGGCCCGGCAACCTGGGCTCCCGCTAGCCACACAGACGATTTTTCAACCGCCATGCCGACGCCGATTTGCCTGGCGGCAACTTGGAATCCAGAACTGAGTTATGAGGAAGGCGTCGCCATCGGTGAGGAAGCCAGAGCTCGCGGCAAGGATATTATGCTTGCGCCATGTGTTAACATCTTGCGTACCCCACTTTCCGGCCGAAGCTTTGAATTTTTGGGCGAAGATCCTTTTTTAACCGCTCGGATGGCAGTGGGATACATTCGAGGCGAGCAGTCTCAGGACGTCGCCTCGTGCGTGAAACATTTTGCAGTTAACAACCAGGAATACGCGCGCGATAGCATCAATGTGGAGGTGGATGAGCGCGTATTGCGTGAAATCTATCTCCCTGCCTTCTTCGCTGCCGTCAAAGAGGCAAATGTGTGGACCGTGATGGGGGCCTACAACCAATTTCGCGGCCAACATTGCTGCGAAAACGATTATTTACTCAATAAAATCCTCAAAACGGAATGGGGATTTCAAGGTCTTGTTGTTTCAGACTGGAATGGAACTCACTCAACGCCTAAGGCCGAGGCCAATGGGCTGGATCTCGAAATGGGCACGGATATAGCCTACGATCAATACTATTTTGCTCAGCCGTATTATGACGGACTCAAAAAAGGGACATTTTCAATTGCCAAATTGGACGATAAGGTCAGACGCAACTTGCGCGTCATGTTTGTGACCCATTCTTTTGATCCGAATCGCAAAGCGGGCGCTTTTAATACGCCCAAGCACCACAAAATTGCCGGTCAGATAGCAGAGGAGGGGATCATACTCCTAAAAAATGAAGGCAATTTATTGCCGCTCGATCCGAAAGGAATAAAATCCATTGCTGTTATCGGTGAAAACGCCCTTCGGCCTCATTCGCACGGCGGAGGCAGTTCTGAAATCAAACCTTTCTACGAAATTTCACCACTACAAGGAATACTCAGCCGTGTTGGACATCAGGTGAATGTAACATACTCTGAAGGATATCAAAAAGATGCCGACAGTGAGTTAGCCGCTCGCGCGATATCAGCCGCCAAGGCTTCTGATGTAGTCATTTATATCGGCGGCCTGAATCATGACTATGATAACGAAGGTCAGGATCGCAAAGATTTGAAATTACCGGCTGGCCAGGACGAATTGATTCAGAAAATTGTGGCGGCAAATCCAAAAACAGTTGTTGTAATGGAAGGCACCGTCGTTGATATGAGCGTCTGGGTAGACCGTGTTCCTGCATTACTGGAAGCATGGTATCCTGGAATGGAAGGCGGCAACGCTCTCGCCGGTGTATTGTTTGGTGAGGTTAACCCATCTGGCAAACTTCCCTGCACGTTTCCCAAACGCCTGTTGGATTCTCCGGCACATGCCCTGGGAGCTTATCCCGGCACCAACGGGACTATGATATACAAGGAGGGATTGCTTGTGGGGTACCGCTGGTTTGATTCCAAACAAATCGAGCCGCAGTTTCCATTTGGTTTTGGATTGAGTTACACCACTTTTGAGTATTCCAATTTGAAACTGGTCAATGAACAGGGCCCCAACGGCCTACTGGTCACGGCGCAATTCGACGTTGCCAACAAGGGGGATCGCATGGGAGCTGAAGTCGCTCAGCTTTATATTCACCAAAAAGCTCCAAGCTGTTTTCGACCTGAGAAAGAGTTGAAAGGGTTCAAGAAACTGCTTTTAAAGCCAAAAGAAAAACAAACGATTACCATTCCGCTGAGCCGAAGCGCCTTTGCCTTTTATGACGCTGAAAAGCAAGGTTGGGTAGCCGAGAAGGACGAATTTGAGATTTCCATTGGCAGCTCTTCGCGTGACATCCGTATAAGGAATGAATTGCGTTTGTCAGAAACATCCATAACAAAATAAAATATGCCAGGAAAGCACCATACCTGTTTACTCGGTATGACTCCTTCTTGCCTGATTTTGTGTTTCACAGGTTTGTCGCTCTGCATCGGTTTGATTCTTGAACAGCGGGCTTTCAAGACTGAAACGGATTTGCCCAGTAGCATTCAATCGAATGTCGTGCCGACAAGAGCAGTTTCGTTTCATCATTTCGTGAGCGGAAAAAGCCGCTTGGAAAATCCAACTGTCCCTTCCGATTCCCAATGGATGTCTGAGTTGGCAAGCATTCAGGCTGAATTGGAAATCATAGAACGTGAAAAGAAAATTCAGGCCTTTGTGCAAGAAATGGCGCAGGCTGACATTCCCGCGGCATTGAAGTTTCTAATGAACCAGGATGCGACGGAAGAGGTGCGCGATTTAAGGATGCTCCTGCTTCGCCGATGGACTGAAATGGATCCCCAATCGGCCGCTGATTTTGCCATCGGGCTTCCAACGGGTGACGATCGTTCCGAAGCAATCGATCAAGTGTCCATCGCCTGGGCCAATTTGGATATTTCACAGGCAGTCAGATCTGTTGAACAATGGCCTGAAGAAGAACGTCAGAGTGGACTGAGGAATATAGCGTATGAAGCGGCAAGGACTGATCCGATTCAGGCATTGACACTTGCCGTTGAACTGCCCGCAAGCCAATCTCGTGACGATCTCATAAGCCACTCCGCCGCGCAGTGGGCCTTGACGACGCCGGAAACGGCATTGGCGTGGGCAAAACAAATACCGGACGAAATTTTAAGAGATAAGGTTATCGGGGTAATCGCAACTGTTTGGGCCAGTCTCAATCCTATGAGCGCTGCCTATTTGGCTGTAACACTGCCCCCGGGCAGAACGCAGGATGATGCTATAATTAGTATTGTAGAGCGTTGGGTTCAAACAGATCCAAAGGCTGCGGCAGCCTGGGTCGAACTCTTTCCTGATGGACCTTTGCGGAAAACAGCCATTGAGAACATGGTTAAACTCTGGCCAGCTCCCTCCCTCCCTGAATCCCAAAGCCATTGAGCTGAAGATTCGTAATAACTGCGGGTAGTTCAAGGAATGGCTCCCCATACAAACGTACGGTTCTCAAGCGATTGCGATTATGAGATAGTGGAATCATTCACACGTATTCCCGCAATTAACAATTGCCCCAAAAAACTGTCTAAAATTATGCACATAAATCCACAACAGCAACAGGTGAAAGTCCCGAAATCCCTGTTCTCAAAGTCATTCACCCGCTTAATGCTGGTAATCGTTCTTCTTGCGGCCTGCATGTGCGCTGACGCCCAGCCCGGGTGGGTTCCTTCTTTCCAGCAGTATGGCGGCCTCTGTCAAGGCGCCACTAATAATCCTGTGCTCAATACCGCCCTTTCTTTTGAGCGGGATGACATTTACTGGGACAGCCTAGCTCCTTCTAGCAACACGTGGAACGTAAGTGTGCTAACGAATTGGGGACAAACCGTTTTGGGCTATCAGGCTCAGGGCGCTCAGTTTCTTCCAATTCTCGATTACACGGCAGCCTGGGCTCCAGATAAGAGCGCTCGTTCATGGACCAACGGGACTACTGTTTACAAAGTTGTCCCGACCAATAGCAATAACATGCAATTTTACAAATACATCAACGGCACGCTCAACTCACAGTCGCTGTTGACCAATTTTTCCACATTTCCACCAGCCAACGTGAACACTTTTTCAAATTTCGCTTACAAGGTGGCGTCGTTTCTGCACGCAGCCCCCTACAATGTGCAATACTTCCAAGTCTGGAATGAAGCGAATTGGGACAATGGTTACTGGTATGATAGCATGGATAACTACATCAAGAAGATTGTGGTTCCATCATCACAAGCCATCCGCAGCGCCGGTGGAAAGGTAGTGTATGGCGGGTGGCCGGATGTGTCAAACCCGAACAGCTTGATAAGTCTACTGGACGCGAATACTGCTTGGGGCAGCATCGATGTGCTCGATATGCATTATTTCAATATGGGTGATGTGCAAGCCCTGCGCCTCGCTGCAAATTCGCGGGGCTTCACCAACCTTGCCATCTGGCAGTCCGAAGTCGGTTTTACCAGTGACTATACTTTCATTGCCAATTATTGGCCGCGAGCTTTGTACTGGAACCTGACCAATAATTGGACGCAGGATAAGTACCGAGCTTTTTACTTTTGCAACTACGCGCCCAACGACCCCGCTGCCTATGGGTACAACGATGGCCTCTGGTCTGGAAGCGCGCTCAATGGTAGTGGCATAGTCCTGACAAACCTGGCGTCTGTTCTGGGAGGATCCAACCGATTAAGCCAGTTTACCGGAGTGACATCGATCCCGACATTGTCCCCTCAAGTCTGGCCCACAATGAGCTCGATGGAGGCATTTAGTTATTCGACAAATATTGCCATTGTGATTCATCTAACCCCGACGGACCTTACTAATAATCCTACTCTCAAACTTTACCTGCCCATCCCGCCGGGCGAGGTTGCCAGCCTGTTACGGGTGGATGTGAGCGGGGGGACGAGCAATTTGTTGTCTGACAACGCCTGTGGATTGGTCGCCAGCGGTGTCGGATCTCAGTTTACTGTGCCGACAGCCGATGTTGGTGGGTCCCTGGCCCAATCGTGGAATTCTGGTTCAAGCACGCCCGTTTTTTATGTCCTGGTCAGTACGTATCCCAATATAGCCCTGAATAAGGCAGCTACAGCGAGTTCACTGGAAAGTTCAAGTTACCCCGCCTCCTATGCTGTGGACGGCAATAGGTCAACGCGTTGGTCCAGCGCCTACAGCGACCCGCAATGGATTTATGTTGATTTGGGAGGGACATATTCGATCTCCCGGGTGAAGCTCAATTGGGACCCCGCTTATGCAAAAAGCTATCAGCTTCAAGTATCCTCTGATGCTGTGAACTGGATCACCATTTACAGCACGACCAACGGGACGGGAGGTATTAATGATTTAGCCGGGTTATCGGGCATCGGCCGTTATGTTAGGATGTATGGAACGTCGCGCGGGACGCCTTATGGTTATTCCTTAAATGACTTTGAAGTCTATGGGATTTCTTTTTCGCTGTCTCTGGGACAGCCCGCTTATACGAGTTCGATTCAAAGCTCGAATTACCTCGCCTCTATGGCCATGGACGGCAATGCCTCGACCCGTTGGGCCAGCACCTCCGGCATCGATCCGCAATGGATTTATGTGGATTTAGGGGCAACGTATAGCATTTCACGGGTAATACTAAACTGGGAATCTGCTTATGCCAAAAGTTATCAAATCCAAGTTTCTTCCGATGCGATAAACTGGACTACTATTTACAGCACGACGACCGGTGTAGGCGGTATCAACGACCTGACCGGCTTATCTGGAGTGGGTCGTTACGTGAGGATGTATGGAACGGTGCGCGGGACAATCTATGGCTATTCTTTGTTCGACTTTTCAGTGTATGGTGTTCCCGCCTCCATATCGCTGAACCGGCCGGTCACTGCTAGTTCGATTGATAATTCGAGTGATCTTGCAAGCTATGCTGTGGACGGCAATGGATCGACGCGTTGGTCAAGCGCCTACAGCGATCCGCAATGGATCTATGTCGATTTGGGGACGGCTCATACCATTTCGCGAGTGACGCTGACCTGGGAGACTGCCTATGGTAAGAGTTACCAAATTCAGGTTTCCTCTGATGCCGTGAACTGGACCAACATATACAGCACAACCACCGGGAATGGCGGCACCAATGACTTGATCGGTTTATCCGGGGTGGGTCGTTACGTGAGGATGTATGGAACGGTGCGCGGGACAATTTATGGCTACTCCTTATATGAATTTAGTATCTATGATACTCCCAGCTCACAACTTGGCCTGACAGGGGTGTCTGGTCCATCGCAGATGTCATTAAAAACAACAAGTGGTAGTGCCACGAAGACTGGAGCCTTGGCTCTGACTGTTGCGAATTCAGACGGCAGTTTAGCGCAAATGAATGCCATTAACTCAATTCCATCCCCTTGGGTTACACAGGACATTGGCGGAGAAGGTATGGTTGGAAGTGCTAGTTACCTTGACGAAGGAAGTGGTCTTTTCACCATCAGCGGTTCGGGTTCAGACATCTGGAAAACGAAAGACCAGTGCTATTTCGTCTATCAAACGTGCCGCACCAATAGCAGTGTTATTGCCCGGGTGGTAACTCAACAAAATACGGATACGGCTGCAAAGACCGGCGTGATGATCCGCGAAACGCTGTCTCCGGGCGCCATTTTTGCAGCTGTCATGGTTACTCCATCCTCTGAAGTCTTGTTTTCTTACCGGGGCATCACGGGAGGAAAGGCGGTTGCAAATGTGCAAACGAACAGCATTTCAATGCCGTGTTGGGTGAAGTTGACTCGATCCGGCAGCACTTTTGCCGGATACATTTCGTCCAATGGCGTGTCATGGACGTCCTTGGGAACACATGTTGTTAACATGGCGAACAGCGCCTATTTTGGCATGCCCATGTGCAGTGGCGTCAATGGTACGTTAGCCACCAACACCTTTGATAATGTGAGGGCCAATCCATAAACAACCTTGAAAAGGAAGTGAAAGTGCGGCTTCGGGCGATATGTCTGAAGCCGCCTTTTACTTCTTTCTGCCTCGCTTAAGTGGGCAATTTATGTCAGACTGCTAAGCAGATAGCCAAAATTAATGTCACATCAACGTTGTGGAAACCCCATAAAAATTGATGCTTTTGCAACCTTAAGTGTGACATTTATAATGGTGACCCGCTTAGCGCCTTGCTGGCATCCTGTTCGTACAAACGTATGGTTCACGAATGAACAAATTTGCTGGAGAATTATGTAATCACAATATGGCTTTTTACGTAAAAAAGCGTTTTCATCACTCCATGTGGTGTTTCGCAGTGGTGGCGTTCTTAAGTGTGGCGGCTCCGCTGCAAGCGTGGGTGCCTTGCTTCCGAGAGTTCGTTGGGGTTAATCAAAGCGGCACCAGCAATCCGCTTTTTACAAACGCCATTTCGTTTGAACGGGAAGATTTCTATTGGGGTGCGATTGCGCCTACGAGTAATACGTGGGATACAAGCGTGCTTTCCAGCGTGGGACAAAAAGTGATGGCCTACCAGGCACAGAATGTGCAGTTTCTGCCTATTCTCGATTACCTGACCGATTGGGCCGCCGATAAGTGCCTTCGGTCATGGACCAATGGCACTACTGTCTACAGTGTCGTGCCGACTAATAGTGGCAACATGGAATTTTATACATACGTCAACGGTTCTCTAACCTCATCTTCGCTGCTGACCAGTTTTTCAAAATTTCCACCGGCAGATGTGAATACTTTTTCCAACTTTACCTATCAGACAGCTTCGTTTCTCAACACGGCACCCTACAATGTGCAGTATTTTCAGGTTTGGAATGAAGCATATTGGAATAATGGATTCTGGTATGACAGCATGAATAACTACTTTAAAAAAATTGTCATACCCTCATCCAAAGCCATCCGCGCCGCCGGCGGAAAGGTGGTGTATGGCGGGTGGCCGGATGTGTCAACCCCGAACAGCTTGATAAGTCTGCTTGACGCGAATAATGCTTGGGGCAGCATCGATGTGCTGGATATGCATTACTACAACCTTGGCGACGTTCAGACGTTGCGCAGCGGCGCGGATGCAAGAGGCTACACGAACATGGCCATTTGGCAGACCGAAGTGGGTTTTACTACGGATAACACCTATATCGCCAATAATTTTCCTCGAGCCTTATACTGGAATTTGACCAATAATTGGACGCAGGATAAGTATCGGGCCTTTTACTTTGCCAATTATTCAGACAATTCCAGCAGCGCCTATGGATATAATAAGTGCCTGTGGTCGGGAAACAGCCTGGGTGGTGCCGGCATCGTTCTTACCAATCTGGCCTATGTCCTCGGAGGCACCAACCAATTGAGCCAGTATTCCGGGATAACCTCGTCGCCCTCTTTGTTTCCTCAGGTCTGGCCCACATTGAGTTCCATGGAAACGTTTGGCTACTCAACGAGCATCGCTGTTATTATTCATCTGAACGCAACGGACACTCCTAATAATCCTACGGTTACGTTAACTTTTCCAATTGCTCTGACCAATATTACCAGCGCACGCAGGGTGGACTTGAGTGGGGTGGCGACCAATGTCACCAGTCAGTTGATTTCTCAAGGATCTGGAACACAGTTGACGGTTTCCACAGCCGACGCCGCGGGGTCTTTAGCGCAGACCTGGAATGGCGCTTCGAGCTGTTTCTATGTGCTGCTTAACGTTAATGGACTGAATGTGGCGTTAAATCAGCCGGCTACCGCGAGTTCGATTGAAAATTCAAGTTACCCCGCCGCCTATGCTGTGGACGACAATGGATCGACGCGTTGGTCAAGCGCCTACAGCGATCCGCAATGGATTTATGTCGATTTGGGGGCGACGTTTGCGATCTCGCGGGTGAAGCTCGCTTGGGACCCCGCTTATGCGAAAAGCTATTATATTCAGGTATCCTCCGACGCCTTGAATTGGACTACCATTTACAGCACGACCTCTGGAGATGGCGGGGTTGACGACTTAACCGGTTTATCCGGGGTTGGCCGCTATGTAAGAATGTATGGAACGCAGCGTGCAACGCCTTATGGCTATTCTTTATATCAATTTGAAGTCTATGGAACTCTGTTTCCTCCAACCGGTCTGACAGCGACAGCAGGCAATGGGCAAGTATCGCTAAGCTGGGATGCTTCTCCCGGTGCGACCAGTTACAATATAAAGCGTGCCAGTGCCAGCACTGCTCCTTTTACGTTTCTTACCAATGTGGCCACAGCAAGTTTCATTGATACGACTGGAATGTCTGGGGCGGTTTACTATTATACTGTCTCGGCACTTAGGTTCCAAGCCGAAGGCAATGACTCCAGCATGGTTGGCGCCGCTTCCACGAGGGATCTCGCGTTGAACCAACCAGCTTATGCTTCTTCCATTGAGTCCGGCTCGTACCCGGCCGGCAATGCGGTGGATGGCAACCTTTCCACCCGATGGTCATCCCAATATGCGGACCCACAGTGGATCTATGTGGATCTGGGCACGAACTTTGATGTTAACGGCGTGGTTTTGACTTGGGAGGCTGCCGCTGCAAAATCCTATCAGATTCAGGTCTCTACAAACGGCGCTAACTGGTCAACCGTATATTCCACCACGAATGGTGCCGGAGGCACTGAGCGAATCAACTTCCCCTCAATGACAGCCCGCTATGTGCGTTTGTATGGAATCACACGCTTGACCAGCTATGGGTATTCTCTTTTTGCCTTTCAGGTGTTTGGAATGTCGCTGCCGCTCAAACTGGAGATGACCAAAACTGGGAATGCTCTCTCCTTGAGTTGGCCCGCAGACGGTAATTTCACCCTTTGGAGTACGACCGATCTGATGCCTCCGGTCTCCTGGTCTCCAGTGACCAATTTAATCCAGGGCACAAATATTCTGACAGTGACAATCGACCCATTAAATCAAAGGCAATTCTTTCAATTAAGGTCTCAATAGTCTAAGCTGGACTTTATCCATTTGAGTTGAGCACCAGTTGAAGCAGGTTGAGCCAAAAGGTTCGGCTTGATGTTTCATTTGCCTGTTGATTGGTTGGTTGTTCTTCAAACTTTTGCTCCGTTGTTCTCCGCTGCCGTCCGGCCCTGTGCGCAGCGGCTGCTCCTGGGAGCGATACTGGCTCCGGGCAAACGCACCATCAGTTCCATTCTGCGGGTGTTGGGCGCGGGCCAGGCGCCTCGCTTCCAGAATTATCACCGGGTGCTCAACCGGGCCACGTGGTCGGCCCGGCAGGGAGCCCGGCTCCTGTTGGGCCTGCTGGTGGCGAGCTTCGCCCCCACAGGACCCCTGGTCTTTGGGCTGGATGAGACGATTGAACGTAAGCGTCCTGCCGAGTGCCTCTATTCAAGCTGATCATAAACGTCATAGTAGAAGACTATGACGCCTGGGTTACGGTTGAATAGCGGTGCTTGGGGTGACGCTTACCATAGTCGGACATCGTCGTTGGATTGCTCACGCGAATCAATGCCGCACTATTGGTGGGTGCGCTCAGCGGCGCCATTCTTCACAACCTGCTGGCAGGCCGCGATCCGCAACTTGCCATTCTCTATACGAGCGTGGTTGTGACGCTTTTCCTCATAGGAGGCGGAAAATATTCTCTCGACGCAAAACTTTTCCCAACGGCTCGATGAAAGGAATTATATGGACGCAGATTACAAATCAATTCCCGTGACAACGTCCAAATTTACCCTCGAACCCGACGCGAGCGCTTGCCCGATTGGATGCCTGCATGAGTTCATTGGAAAACGGGCTTATGAGCTCTTTGAGGCGCATGGTTGCCAACCCGGACGAGAATTGGATGATTGGTTATTTAACCTTTTGCATCACACTCAGGTGGATGGTGGTGATCGGCCAAGTTCAAGAATTGGAATTTTGTTACTCCAACAGGCATAATTTTGAAAAATTCGCGCCCGGCGTTATTACAATCGGCAACGTAATGTATTACGTCTGCCTCATCAGATTGTTGTTTGCTGATTTAACAAGGTTCTGACCGGTGCTTGGCGACCGCCTCGATCCGGCTGCGAACATGCAGTTTTTTGCAGATTTGTTTAACATAACTGCGCACGGTTTCGCCGCCGATCTCTAATTTTAACCCAATTTCTTTGTAGATAAAACCCTTCGCCAGCAGATCAAGCACCTGCCGTTCACGGGGCGATAAGTTCTCGGTTTCCTTTGGTGATGGCCCCAGTTTGTGAAAATGCTCCACCACTTTGAATGCGATCGGACCGGACATTGGTGCGCCACCCGAGTAAATATCCCGGATGGCCTCCAGCAATTCTTGCGGCGGACTGGATTTGATCAAGTAACCATTGGCACCCGCTTTCAATGCCTGAAAAATTAGTTCGCTGTCTTCGTAAACCGTCACCATGATTATATGCACGCTCGGCGCGAATTTCTTGATGATCAACAAACACTCGATGCCCGACATCGCGGGCAGCTTGATGTCCATGAGAATAACGTCCGGCATCTTTTTGGCGATTTGCGGCAATGCCTCCTCGGCGGAGGCGTAGGCTCCCGTGCATTTCATGTCCGGCGCGGTTCCCAGAATCTTAACGAGTTGTTCTCGTAATCCTTGGTCATCTTCAACCACAATGACTGATCTTTTCATAGTTTGTTAATATAATGCTTGGTCATAATCTCGCCGGCAACGCCCGCAAAACAGTGATAATCTGTCGTCAGCAATTCAAGCGGGTTCAATTTTGAGTTGCATCTCAATCGTGGTTCCTTGCCCAGGTCGGCTCTCAATCCGGCAGGTTCCTCCGATGTCTTTCAAGCGTTGTTTAAGGTTTTTTAATCCACTGCCGGCAACGATGTTGGCAGGCTGAAAGCCGCAACCATCATCTTCAATGGAAATGGTCAATATAAGGTTTGTGAACACCAGCTTGACGATAATTGTAGAGGCCCCGGCATGCTTTTTGATGTTATTGATCGCCTCCTTCACCGCCATGCAGATATTGTGCCGTGTCTGGCTGGCAACGACGATTTCGCGCGGTAAATCTTGAATGTAAAAACGACAACTGCAAGGCGTTCGTTCACATGACTTTTTGACCATTTGGAAGAGGTAGGTGCCCAGTTCGTTAAGATTGTCATTTTCGGGATTAACCACCCAAACCGTCTCATAAAGTGCCGTCACCAAGTCGCGTGACATCTTGGAAATCTGGTCAAAATTCTCGCAGGCTACTTCAAGATTAATTGGATTGGCACGAGCCATGCCGCTGACCAGCGATATTTGAGTCACCCGCGCCCCCAGATCATCATGAATGTCCCGGGCGATTCGCATACGTTCTTGCTCCAGCATGTGTTGTTTTTCGAGATGCAACATTTCCGCACGGATCTTATGCAAAATAATGTAACGTCCGATGATCGTGGCCAGAACGACTATGATCGTGAAAACCCCTCCCCAAAACCAGTAGGTTTTCCAAAAGGGCAACGGCACCCGAACGGCTATAGAGATCTCATCGCCCGTCGGAACGCCCATGATGTCCAACGCTCTGACATGGAATGTAAAATTCCCTGGTGGTAGATTTTTGTAAATGGCGACCCGCGGGTCACCTATTCCTATGCTGAACATCTCATCCCACTCAATCACCAGTTGGTCGCCGGGAGTCACCCGGGGTGCGGAATCAATGGTATTACGCCATTCCGCGTGACTATTCAGGCTGTCGTCCAAGATGGCAAAAGCTTCCGTCGCCGACTCATGTCCGAGTTTAACAATTTTTGCCATGCTCGGACGGGTCCCATCACGGGTCCAGTCAGGTGGCGTTTGATCGTTGGTTTTATCGTGCAACGGACGATTAAAAGGAGACTGAAGCAGCACCCTCGACGACGATCTGTCGGAGGTCTTTAATACGGTCAGGTTGGCCACGGCATAAATGCCCAACGTCGCCGGTGGCCCGGCGGAAGAAATGATGACCGAGAGCTTGGACACCTGCGGTGGCACTACGAGGGTTTCCAAGCGATGCGTCAGCACGGAACCATTCAGCGTGCCGTCCCAACCGGCGCTGTTCCCGTTTACGGTGAACAACTTTTCGCTTAGGAGGTCTCTCTCATCGTTATAAAAACGAACCGCTAAATGCATCTCCCCGATGCCTTCCCCACTGCCGCCTTCTTTCCAACTTTTATCGTGTCCTTCCAATTTGCATTGTATCCGGATGGGCGACCGGGTGAAATTCGAGTTTACCCCAAAGTAAAAAAAAATATTTTCAGGAAATGGTCCCAGGCTCACCCTTTCATCCCGCGTCAAGCGCAGATATTTTCCATTGACTCTGATGGACTGCATCTCAAACACATTGGTTGCCGGAGTGGCTGGCAAAGCCTCCGTAGTGAACGTGCAACTGGCCCAAAGTGCCCAACCGAAGATTTTGGTCCATTTAATCATAGGGCTGCGTGAATTGATTCACGCTGCTGGTCAAAATATCAGTCATGAAGTAAAGACAAACTATCAGAAGAGGTGAACCCAAGCGAACTTTTTTGAATATATTAATTAATCCTTGCCCAATGCCTGACATTAGTAACGTTTATAATATTTTAGCTGTTTTTTAATCTATTGGAAGACGGACGTATGGTCGCAAAACTGCCCACTTTTGCCTAATCAACACTTACCCCCGAAAGCGGTATCACCGCTATAGTTTATTGAGTGGAGTTAATGTGTAATGCAAAATGATGCCAACAAACATTAATCCAACAAACGCAATTGGGCGTAATGTGCCTGTTCAATTTTATCAGCAAGTTCAGTGTCAGATATATTAAATTATGAGTAAAAAGGATGTGGAACCAAATGTGTGTTGCGAAAAATGGTTGGTTGCGCTCTCACCTAACAGGAACAGTGGTTCCGGTTTTACTTTGATCGAACTGCTGGTGGTCATTGCAATTATCGCAATTTTGGCCGCTTTGCTCCTGCCTGCCCTGGCGCAAGCCAAGATCCGGGGCCAAGGCATCTCGTGTCTTAACAACATGAAACAGTTGCAACTAGCTGCCATCATTTATTCTGGCGACAATAATGACTTGGAGCCGATGAACACTGGAACCCCAAACAACGGCGCTCCCATTGGCGTAGCTCCTGGCGATCCCAACTGGGTGGCTGGCGCGATGGCTGGCGGAGCTCCAATTCCCAATGGCGCATATCCTGCCGGAGCCGAAACGAACATCTTCTTATTGGGCGTGTCAGGCGATACTGACCCCAATGGAAGCGGAATGAAGCTGGTTGGTTCGATTGGAAGTATTACCAAAGCAGCGGGAGTGTATCATTGCCCTGCGGACAAAAGTGTTGACCCAACTTCCAAGGAGTCGCGTGTGCGGTCGGTTTCAGCGAATGGCTTTGTGGGAACTAATCCGAATGACAATAACATTCCCGTCGCATATCCAAATTATAAGGAATTTAAGAAAACTACCGATTTTGGCGGTTCATTAAGCGGTTCAGATGCCATAGTCTTTTTGGATGAAAATACACTAACCATCAATGATGGCTTCTTGTATGGCAATCCAGATACCACCAAGGTTGCCGGTGATAAGCCGGCCATTAATCACGGCAACTCCAGTTCAATTTCATTTGCTGACGGTCATGCCCAACTCCACAAATGGAAAAATACGTTTTTAGGGAAGGGTGGATTTAGCAATACAGATAACCAATGGTTTTCAACCCATCTTACCTATTTGACTCAGTGATAACTTGGAGATGATGCTGCCCCCGTTTTTGGGGATACCTATATAAAAACACCGCAAAATTTGTCTGTCTCTTAAATTGTTAAGTATCCAATGACCAGAATTACTAAACCCAAAATACTAATCCCCAAAATCGTTATGAAACACAATTCCTATTCAATAAAATCTCACTTGTGGGATTCGCCAACAACAATGATCCGTTGCATGTTCTGGTTTGTTCGCGTAATGGCCATTGCGCTTTTGGCCATCCTTTCGCCTTTGATTGCCTCCGCCGCCGGGCCGGTGGTGCAACTGCTTTGGTCGGTCCAACCTGGCTCGGCCACCATTGGATCCCCATTCGGGCAGCAACCCACGCTCGTAACCGCTGATGCAGCGGGCAATCCTTCAACGATCGGGCTGGCCAGTTCAGTTAGTGTAACGGTGGACACGTTTCCCGCCGGTGGATTGAACGGCGGAGCCAGGACCGTTGATATCGGCACCGCCGCCAGCAACGGGGTGGTGGCATTCAACAATTTGGAAATTGATTCGGCCGGTGGCTATTCGTTGTCGGCCACGACCGGCAATGGGACCAACGAAGTATTTTCACCCACCAATGGAATCCCCACCTGTCAATTGTGGGTGGATGCCAGCGATAGCAGCACCATGACCGTGACGGCGAACAACAACCTGACGTTTTGGGCGGACAAGAGCGGCACGGGCAATGATGCCACTAATGTTACCGCCGGCAGCATCGCCAACACACCATACACCAATATCAATGCCAACCTGGCATCGTTTGCGGCTGGCAACCGGCAGGTCGTGAGTTTCAACGGGACCAACCGCCTGAACATTAATTTGACCAGGATAACCAACAGCACCTATAGCATCATTGCCATGGTCCAGATACAAACGGCGACCCCCAACAATGATTACTACATTGGCACCCCATTCAATAACACTGACCGCACACTTCATATCGGTTGGGCGGCGGGTGGGACACAATATAAATTTGCCCAATATGCGGATGACCTTACTGTTGCCAACCCTGCAGCAGGACCTCTGGTTGTGTCGCACATTCATGCCTCTGGCACAAAAAAAATCTTTTTTAACGGCGCTTCGGGGGGAGCCAATAATTCGGGTCAAAATAATCTCGGGGTTGTCCTTCAAGGCAACCTTGGCCAGGGTAATGGCGGAAATTTCCATGGCGATATAGCTGAAATAATCGTCTATCGGACAAATCTCACGGACTTGCAACGCGTGAGCGTGGAGAATTATTTAGCCAACAAATGGCTGGGGCAACTTTCTGGAAATTCTGCAACTGCTTCGTTTTTCGTGAGTGGCGGGAGCACTCCCAAAGGTATTAGCATCACCCAGCAGCCGACCGATACGACAGCCGGGGTAAATATTTCACCAAGTGTCGTAGCCACGGTTACCAATTCTTCCGGCGTCGGAATAGCTAATTTGACGGTGTTCGTTTCCTTGCTCAACGGGTCCGGCACATTGAATGGGACATTGTCTCAAGTGACCGATGTCAGCGGCCATGCCACTTTTACCGACCTTAACCTCACCGTGGCCGGACAAAAGCAATTGATCTTCACCATTCCTGGCGTGGTAACCAATACCAGCAGCGCGTTCAACATCATCGCTGCTGCTGCCGCCCAATTGGGGGTTCAAACCAAGCCGTCAACAATCGGCACGGCGGGTGTGGTGCTAGGAACGCAGCCGGTGGTTGCGGTTGAAGATGCATTCGGCAACGTGGTTTCGAATGTGACGGATGTCATTACCGTTTCGCAGACCGCTGGCGGCAATCTCAGCCAGACGGCCGGCAATTCCGTGCAGGTTACGGCCGTGTCGGGAACGGCAGCTTTTTCCGGGCTTTACGTTACCAATGCGGGCACGTCAACACTCACCTTTACTGATGCCGTATTAGCTTTGACGACCAATTCTGCCAGCATTGTTATTAGTCCCAACGTGCCCAGCAGTGTTACCGTGCAGCAGCAGCCGTCCTCTACCGCCCAAGTGGGTGTGGTGCTGGGCATTCAGCCCATTGTGAGTGTGCAGGACGTCTATGGGAACGCCGTGCCTAATGGAACTTCAGTGATGGCCAGCGCTGGTCCGACAGCTTTGCTCGGAGATGTCACCGAGACAACGACCGGGGGCGTTGCAACCTATGCAACATTAATGCTCACCAATGTGGGGAACGTTACGCTAACATTCACGGCGGGTTCTGTTTTAACGACCTCCACCGTGATCAGCGTGGGTGTTGGTCCTGTAAGCACTGTAATTTGGACAACCCAGCCTGGTTCAGCCGCGGTGGGTTCCCCTTTCGCTCAGCAGCCGGTGTTGCGAACCGCGGATGCTGGCGGGAATATCACCAGCAATGGATTGGGGGCGACCAACTGGGTGGTTGTGCATTTAATCTCCGGCAGCGGTTTGGTTGGAAACTCGCTGACGTATAATATTGGAACAAGTGGTTCGAATGGCGTCATCGCCTTCCAAAACCTGCAAATCAATACACCAGGAACCAATAACATCCTGTCGGCTGATTTCATTGGTGATAATACGGTTCCCACCAATACCATTCCCAATTGTATCGCATGGTTGGATGCGTACGACAATAGCACTTTGACGTCTGTAGGCACCAATCTCACGGTGTGGGCCGATAAGAGCGGCACTGGTAATAACGCCACCAATAGCGGAAATTATCCGTCGACCAATCTGAATACATTCCTGCCACTTCTGGCTTATGGTGGCCAGCATACGGTGAGTTTCTTGGGTAGTAACTGGTTGAATGTAGATTTAAGCTCACTAGCCAACAATTTGAATGGTTATACGGTCATTGCTGTAGATGTGGCGGATTTTGCTACTTCTACGTATGGCAAGTATTTCTTTGGCAGCAGTTTTAATGGCGCAGATGCCACGCTCCACGATGGTTATTCAAGCCCAAACTCTTTTAAGTTTGCTCAATATTCAGATGACCTAAATTGGACCGCTCCCGCCAATTTCACCTCCTCGACCCCGCGTCTTTGGACGAGTCGGCTGGATGGCAGCGCCTTTCAAAATATTTTCCTTAACGGAGTTTTGCAGGCCTCACGGGTTGCCAATGCTCCTCCTGGAAACATAATCAATGGTTCTATCGGTAGGGGCAATGGTGCTAATTATACTGGAGACCTGGCTGAAATCCTTGTTTATAACCGGGGTTTGAGCGATTCAGAGCGCATCATGGTGGAGCAATATCTCACCCAGAAATGGCTGTCAAACAGCCGTGGTTTTACGACTCCATTTACCGTTGTTGAAAACCTTCCTGCAACCCTTGCCATTACTCCGGGTCCCACGGGAAATGTGACGCTGAAACTTACGGGTACTCCCGGCTTTCAGTATCGCATACTGGCAACCTCGACTTTGACTCAGCCATTCTCATCGTGGCAAGGTGTGGCTACCAATACGCTTGATGGAAGTGGCACTTGGCAGTTGATTGTCACAAACAACGTTCCCTACCGGTTCTATCGGGCTGTGACCCCTTAATTCTGACTCATTAACATCGGAGTCCACCGGCTTTTGCCGGTGGACTCCGTTTTTTGCCCCATTCCTTGACAGTTTTAAGCGAGGCGTTGTAGTTGAAGGGCGGCGGCAGTTTTCGTCGCAAGCCGTTTGGTAACGCTGCAACTGGATAGCAAACAACAACGATAAGTCGCCATAGCTACTAGAGTTTGAGTTGGGACGCCGGATTGAACCAGCCGCGTTTTCTGACGATCGCACCTTCTGAAAAATGAAAAAGCACCTGATGATTTTGATGGGGGTTCTAACCCTCCAGCTGGCGCCGGCCGGAGGAGTCGAATTCAACCGCTCATTCGCGCCGCAAGCTGACTTGGTCCGCCAGTATGAAGAACCAGCACGACAGCAAATATGTTTGAATGGGGCTTGGCATTTTCAAGGAAATCAAGATAAAATGGTTTCGAGCAAGATGGCGCCGCAGCCGGGCGCGTGGCTCGCTACGCATCTCTGGACCCACTACCTCTACACCGGGGGAAGCAACCAGCTCGATTTCACAAAATGAACCTAAAAAGGATGGCATATGCTAGTGAGTTTTCAAAAATAGTCACCATTGCGACTTCATTCGACGCGTTGACGAACACCCAATTTTTAATCGTGGGCGATTTAAGAAAGCGCTCGTTGCAACCTGACGCTACAGCGCGTCTGAACGAATTGTTTCAAGCGGCGGGGGATATGTTTTAGTCGACGTTGAAAGCCTACATCGAACAACATTATGAAGTATATCCAATGCCGTTTCTTGAAAACAGCCTTAATCTCAATGGCCGTTATTGTCATATTTGCTCAACAAGTACAAGCGCAATATGTGGGCGTCACCTGTGGTTATCAATATCATCCCGTGCTCACGGGACCTTTGGATTATAGCAACTATAACTTACCGCTTTATACTCCCAATGGGCCCAGCCAATACGACACCAACAATCCAA
>JAQGPA010000192.1 GCA_028293325.1 Pedosphaera sp.
GATGTCGGCCCAGACCTGGACTTTATCGGCGCCGATTTGTTTGCGGTAGCGGAGGAGTTCGGCGGCGCAGGAGTTGATGAAGCCTTCATCGGCGACGTGGGCAAAGGCGAAGCCTTCGACGCGAATCCAATCGAGGTCGGCGGCATGGGCGACGGCGAGGGCTTCGCGATTGGCGGCGGCGAGAATCTGGATGCCGATGGTGCCGCGAAATTCAGCTTTCACGGCCTGGCCAATGATGGTCATGGAGGAAATGATTTCCGGTCCGACGGCGCCGCGGAGGTAGGGGACATCGTGCATGTTTTCCAAGGCGATACCGTCGATGCCGGCGTCGCGGTAGATACGGGCTTCGTGGACGGCGGCGGCGACAATTTTACTGAGGGGGAGCTGGCTGGCGGGGGTGCCGGGCAAAGCGCCGACGTGAATCATGCCGATGATCGGTTTGGCGGAGGCGAAGAGTCGCGATTTCATGGGGCGGATTTTATCGGGGCGGTGGGGATTGGGAAAGTGCGGAGTGCGGAATTCGGAGTGCGGAAGTGGGGACGGACAATCCCGCACGCGGGATTGAATTCCGAACTCGGAGTGGTTTTAAAAGTTCGTGGACTTGCCGCACGGCGTCCCCAGTCACGACACGTTCAACCGGGTGTTTGCGGCGCTGGACCCGCAGGCGTTTTTGGATTGCTGCATGCGGTGGACCCAAAGCCTGTGCGCGGCGGCCATGCCGCAGAAAATCTGGCCACGTTACGGCGCTGGGCACTCAACCTGATCAAGCGGGATCAGCAAAAGCAAAGGCGCAGCCTGAAAGGCCGCATGAAAGCCGCTGGGTGGGATAACCGCTATTTGCTCCACCTCCTCGGTCTTGATTTAAATGCGTGAACACTGGTGTTGACCGTGTATTTGCTTGACGCCCAAATATCCGTTTTTGTACCGTACCAGCCGGCCGACAGAATACCCGGCCAACAGAATTCGCAGGGTCCTGAATTCTGCCTCGTCTGCGCTGCGTCAAAGAGGAAGTGGCGCGGCAAAAAAGCAATTTCAACGATATGAACAACACTTTGGTTTGCAACATTTTTCTGTCCATCGTCGTGGCTGCGGGCTTCTCCGTGGGAACTGAAGCGCGCGCGCAATTCGTCAACGGCGGTTTTGAATCCGGTGCCGCGAACATACCGCCGCCGGCCCCTTGGACCCTTACGACGTACCTGAACCCGTCCTTCACTGAGCAGACCCCGGAGACACTGGCGGCGTTGGACCTTATCACCGGCGGTGTTGCCAAGACCGTAACCTTGACGTCCGCTTCAGGCCCGCGAACACAGACAGACCCCGGCCTCGGCGCGTCCGCATCGCTTCGCTGGCCCAGGTTTGGCAACCAATGCGCCATCGTCAACCAGCAAGGCAGCAGTTCAAACGTCAACTCGTTGTCGCAGACCGTTACGATCTTCAGCGGATCGGTTGATCCCATTGATGGGAAAACCCACATCCGTTTCGTGGTTGCGCCTGTACTCCAGAATCCAAACCACGTATTTTCACAACAGCCCTATTATTTCATCCAGGTGGTCAACATTACGCAGCAAACAGTTCTATATCAGGACTTGGGCGTGAGCGGCGAACAAGGTGTCCCTTGGAAATCCATCAATGGCGGAAGCCCAACTGAAATTGACTACACGGACTGGCAACTTGTGGACATCGCCCCGGGCAATGCCCAGATGGCACTCGGCGACCAAGTCACCCTGAAGATCATCGCGTCCGGCTGTTCTCTTGGAGCCCACTATGGCCAAGTTTATGTTGATGGCGTCGGAGCGACCGTCCCCGGGATCTCCGTGGAAGGCACGGCGCCGGCCAGCGCGGCCAGCAATATCACGTACACGCTCTCCTGCAAGAATGGTGCCGCAAGCTCTGAGACCGGCGTGGTGATCCTCTTCAACACGCCGTCGAATACGACGTTCCAAGCGGTGAACGCCCCCGGTATGGTAAACTTGACACCAGCGGTCGGCGCGGCTGGCGCGGTGGCCTGCACTTTTCCCGGCTCCCTCCTCGCAGGCGCCTCCAGTTCCATATCAATAACTGTGAACATCAACCCCGGCACAACGGGCACCATTGTGGCTGGGAACTACGAGATACATTCGACCGAGGAGCCGTTACCCCTCCTCGGTCCCAAGATCAACACCGCGATCTTACCCAGCCCGCCGTTGCTCTCGGGATTGACCCTGCTTGGCACCAATTTCGGCTTCAGTTTCAACGACACGCCCGGATCGAGCTTCACCGTGCTCACCAGCACCGATGTGGCGCTGCCGTCAGGCGATTGGACGGTCGCGGGCAGCATGACTGAGGGCCCGTCAGGTCATTTCACGTTCACCGATCCACAGGCAGCGACCAACCAACAGCGCTTCTATCGAGTGCGTTCGCCGTAGCAGCCGGTTGAAAAAACAGCCGACGTGAGGTAGGCGGAATCAACGCATATTAAGAGCTCATTTATAAATGAGGAGCCAAGACCCGAAAGCTGATCAGGCAACCGGCCAAGGAAAGAAACGCTTCATGCATGAAAGCGGTGCGCTCTTAAAACGGATGCGCAAGGGAGTGCGGAATTCGGAGTGCGGGAGTCAAGTCTCCTGGCCGCGTAACCCTATTCCGGAGCCATCCAAATTTGCAGGTTTTAAAGTATTCCGTCCCAATAGGCGGAATCTCCTTTCAAATCTGGCGGCTTGACTCTTGAGCCATTTTTCATTGGCATCCGAATCAGTTTCAATGTTCCGGCTATCGTAGAACTGGGTAGCTTTGGCTTTTTCCGTCCAAATTACATTACCCACATAGTCTTCGCCTTCCTTCAGTTTCTCAACTTGTTGGCGAATATCAGCCAAACTTACGCGGAAGAACTCCTTCCGAAGATTGATTTTATTAACTCTTGTTGTCAGGAACTGCTTGTGAAGTTTGTGTTCGAGCGCGGGCGCGTCCTCAGTTTCAACAACTGCATGAATATCAAATTCGAATGGCACGCTTGCGCTGCCGAGTTCGTCAATACGTTCCTGTGCAGCGCGGCGTGTAAGCCCAATTTTGTATATGCCTTCACCGAATGACCCGACATTGGAAATGATATAGACCCGTCCTTTGACGGTTTCTTGTGCGATAGTCAGTTCTCGTTTTGTGGCATCCGCAAGCTTTTGACGTAACTCCTCCAATTCCTTCTCGGATTGCACCTTCTGTTCAGCGGATGCCTGAGAAAAGCGCTTTTCAGCTTCCTCTACTGCGGCCCTGATCAGATCTTTCTCTTTTTCCGCTTCGCGCAATTTCTTCTGGCGTTCTTCTTCTGCTCTTTGCTCATCACGAAGTTTTTCCTTCTGGTAGCGCTGTTCCTCCCTATCTCTCAAAGCCAATTCTTGCACTACAACGGCCCATCTGAGTTCGGCCAACCTGGCATCAAGATAGGTTGGCAGGATGCGTGCATTTCTGAAAGCACTACCATCTTTGTTCACGATGCTGAAGGCGTCTCGAATTTTTTGTTCGAGTATTCCATAGTTATCAGATTTCGTTCGTGTTAAAATCGCGTCCACACTCCCATTAAAAGCGTGGATTACAAATTGGATCGCAGTATTCCGCCGGCTCGCCTCAACGTAATCGCAAGTCGCAGCCTCACCTTGCTCAATCATGCGCTTAGATTGTTGACGCGCAGAGGCAAGAGTTTGTCCTGCTGCATCGTAACCATATTCTGCGGCAAGATCGTCAATTAAACTGTGTGTTGGAATAAGGTAGCGATCTCCGTAACCTTCGATAATATTGCGCATGGCTTCAGCAGCTTGCTCCAGCAGTTGCTTGTCACGAAGGGCAATATAGGCATCACCACCAATTTGTTCCGCGCGTTTATTTGCTTCCGCGATTATGCGGCCTGCATCGCGGGTTGCTTGATTGAGGAGCGCATCAGCCTGCTCGCGAATATCCTTTGCTTGTTGAACCGCCTGCGAGCGTGTTTCGGCTGAGGCGGTACGCGATTGATCCAGCAATGACTGTGCTTCAGCTTTCAAACCAGCTGCTTCTTTCAAAGCATCGGCAAGGGTTCGTTGTACTTCTGCCTCTGCATCTCGAAGACCTTCAAATCTTCGAAGTGGTTCAAATTCCTTGATGATTTTTGAGAGGAGAGCATCGGCCGCATTCTGGGCTTGCCGTGATTCGGCCTCGTAATGAATGCGCACACGCTCGGATTCCTGCTTTAAATCCGCGAATTGTTGGTCAACCAGCTTTTGGGCTTCTGCAACAGCGGTTTGTGCTTCGCTGTAAACACGATTAGTTTCTGATTCGTAATACAAGCGCAGACGCTCTGCTTCTTTATTCGCTGCGGCAACCTGACTCTCCAGTTTTTTGTTGATAAACAGCAACGCTATTAGAACCACCAGACAAACGGCAGCTATGCTAGCAAAAACAATTGTCATAATGTCGAATTGATGACCGTTTGCGAGGCGGTTGTTTTTGGGACGGGATTAAATTCAGTGATTTTCGATTTTAGTTCCCCGCGCATTCTTTGAATACTTGCAAGGAGGTCAGCGAAGCCCATGTTTTCCAAGGCGTTTTGGTTGATGTCAGCAGGGGTAATTGGCGTGATCGCCTGGAATGCCCCAGTTTTGCGTGATGCCTTAAAATTGCCCCGGTGGAAAAACGATTCCATGGCATCAGATGAGTCAAGGTTGTGGAAATCAAGACTCGTTACAATCGCACGAGGCATTATCGCCGAGAGAACAGGTTGTTCCAATTTCTGGCTTGTGCGGGGATCGGACATGTCTGCCGTCGCAGTAATCAACAAAGTGTCAATTGGCAACATGGCAAAAACCTCACGTGCCACCCGCAACATACAACCGCAAACATAATCCTGATATATTTCGTGAAAGCGTACCTTGGGCATCGCTTTGACGGATACTTTCCCGCTAGATGTAAGAGTCTTGACTTCTGATGGAATCGCCTGACTACCATTCACTTTGAGCGCACATTTGAGGAGATTCGAGCTTTCTACCGTGAAGTGTATTTGTGAGCCAAGATCAGAAATTTCAGCGAGGGGACTGAGTTCCACCAATGCCTCAATGTAGGCCTTATGCTCACCAGCGAGAATGCGGCATGCCAACTTTTTTAATTTGTCCCACTCAGCTTTCGCTTCCGCGTGCGACTTTACGGCTGCTTGAAAGGCTTGTTCGTCCTGCAGTCTGGCATTTTCAATTAGTGTCAGTGAGCCTTCCCGCTTTTGTGGATGCAAAACCAGCACTCGCTGTTTTGCTCGTAATTCGTGATACGAATTTTTTTGAGGGAAAGGCGGCGGTAATGATGATGCGAGGACAGCCCAATCCCAAGTTTCTCCTTGCGTTTTGTGAACTGACAAAAGCACGTCAATTTGGTTCTCGAATGACTCGACCTCCAAGCCAGCCTGCTCAATCGCCGAGAGTTTGGACTGCTCCTTGGCGCGACGCTCCAATTCGCGAAATCGCATTTGTGATTCCCTTTGCTGCCGCCGATCGGCAGCCAGCATTGCTCGGTATGTTCCTATCCCGCCCATGAAGATGCAGGCAAGATTACGTCGAGCATCATCCCAAGACAATGGCGGATTTTGGCGCGAGTATAATCCCTGAAATACCGCCTTAGAAGTGATTTTGGGCTTTGTTTTTGGTGAAAAAGCTGAGCGACACGAGCGACATCCAAGGGTTTGGGGATGTGGTTGAATCGCCAACATGAACAACAAAGAAGTTCGGAATGCGGAATGCGCCGCCGTCGCCGCGGAGGCTATGGCCGACGGGATGGCGCCCAGGGGAGTGCGGAGTTTTCCGAAATGGGAGTTTCACCACGAAGAGCACGAAGGGCACGAAGGTGGGAGAAATGGGATCGACGACGAGGACGAACGGGGACAAGCAACAAGGCCAGTTAAGGTAAAACCAAGTAGTTTTTATGGTCCTAGCGGACGGGTCACTATGAGGGAAAGGAATCGATTGAGTGGTTTGCGGGAAGGTTGTGTCGCCCCTCTGGGGCTTGGACGGTTTGGGGCCGGATCCCATGACTGGCGTCATGGGCTAAATTCTGTCGCCCCGTCCGGGGCTGGGGATGGAAGGGGCTCGTGCGCGGAGCACAAGCTGCACAAGAAGGTGTCGGAAGGTATCGGAAGGTTAATCAAGGTAACGGAAGGTTGTTTTTATATGGGACAAGGTTGGTCAAGGTTCTGTCATACCCTTCGGGGTGCCTGGAGTGCTGGCTTTTGGGTGTTGCTGACGTTCCATACCTGGACTATGCGGGCTGCCAGCCCGCGATACAGCCGACTGCCAGTCGGCGCTACGACCGAGGTGCTAAATTCTTTCGCCCCTCCGGGGCTGGGGCGGGACAATCCCGCACGCGGGATTGAACTCCAAACCCGGAGTTTCGGCGGGTCCGTCCAGACTGGTCATCAAATACGCCGCGCCTTTAGGTCAGGTGGGAGGGCGGACAGACGACGACGAGGACGAAGAGAAGGAAAGACAGCCGCCCTCACCCCGGCCCTCTCCCGTCCGACGGTAGAGGGTGCGGACTGGTGCCGGGCCTTTTTGGCGTGCTCTCCCGTCTTATGCGCTTGATCGTTCAAACACCAGCAGTCCGGCGGGCAGGACGCCGCGCGTATAGGTCGGGCGGAATAGCTGACGGCACGGTGGAAATTTTGGGTGGGGATTTCGGCTTGTCAGGGGTGGGCAGCAGAACTAGATTCAACGGGTGCCGGTTAAAACGTCCTTTGAATACCATTTTCGGCGCGGAAGCTGGATTAAATATCATGATTGAATTAATTCAGTTTCCCTGGAGTCCTTTTTGCATCGTCCAAAGGCGGATTTTGGAGTAT
>JAQGPA010000020.1 GCA_028293325.1 Pedosphaera sp.
TGACCAGCCGGGTTGTGATCGGTGCTGCTGTCCCCCGGGTGACCCGTCCGGAGGGCCTCTTGTGCCCGTGTCCATATATAAGCATCGTCTATTAGCTCCCGACACAGCGCCCACTCCTCATAACCCCCGTGGCGCCAGGCCCACAGATTCTCCTTCACGATCGGCCGCCCGCCGAACTGTCGTGCCAGTACCTCCTGCACCGCCGGCAAGGTATTAAGCCAGGCCACCAGCTCCTTCTGCGAACTGCCGTCCCTCAACTGCCGATTCAACGCCTCCCGCACCACCAACGGCAACCGCGCAATCTTTCCTATATGTCCCATAACCATTCTCCTTATTTATTTGTTTTGTTTGTTGGCTTCTTAGTTTGTTGTGTTTCCGTATCGTCCTCCTCGCTTGTCCGCCATCCTGTCCGCCATAGCTCGGCGGCGGCGGAAGCCTTGGCGAAGGCGGATCCATGTCGTCCATGTCGTCCATGCCAGTCCCTTTTGTCCCTGTCCGTCCATGCCTGTCCTCAATCCACTCCCACTTGTCCGCCGAAGTCTTGGCGCAGGAGCAATCGTGTAGATCCTGCTTGTCGCGCCATAGCCTTGGCGAAGGCGGATCCCCATGCTGCCCCGTGCGGAAGCACCTCCGACAACTCGGAACCCTGAACTCAAAACCCCGAACTTCTTTTACTTTCATCTTGGCGATTTAATCACAGTCCATAATTCCCGACTGTCGCTCGTGTCGCTCCTGTCGCTCAGCTTTTTTCGCAGAAAACCCCAACCATCCCCTTTGTTTACGCGCCTTTTACAATTTCTTCCTCCCAACTTTTATTTATTTGGACTTTTCAACCTTGTTGGTCAAAGCTGGCGCCCGCTCTTCGAGTTGCATTGAAAAGGAGTGGCAGGCAAATCTCAGAATCTTGGTTTTATGAACAGAACCTTTCAACTTATCGTTTTACTCTCAATCTCCTTGGGCCTCTTTTGTTCGGCTCGTGTCTCGGCCCAATCTCCGCCACCCCTGCCTTCCGGCGACACCCTCAATTACTGGCCCTTCGACGACACGACTTGGACATCCAGCATGGGCGATCTCCCGCTCTCCTTCACCAACATTGATAATCCGACAAGCTGGGATGGCAACGCCTTGCAGCTGGACAGCACCAATGCGGCCAGGCTGCAGCTCTCCTGGATTGATTATGACGGCTGGACCAACATTACGTGCGACAACGGCACTATCTACTTCTGGTTCAAACCCAATTGGAGCAGCACCAACCAAGGCGGCCCCGGCCCCGGAGATTGGGGCCGCCTCATTGATGTCGGTGCCTGGACCAGCAATGCCACCTATGGCTGGTGGTCGCTTTACCTCAATCCCGCCGGCACCCAAATTTACTTCTCCGGCCAGACCAACGGCCTTGGCACCGATTACCTGAGCGCCTCCATTTCGTGGGATGCCAACACCTGGCACCTCATCGACCTCACTTATACCGCAACCAACTCCATTCTTTATCTGGATGGACATGCTGTCACCAACGGTTCGGGCGTGACTTATCGGCCCGGCCCCACAACTATGGCCAACGGCTTTTATGTGGGTAGCGATTACACGGGACTGGCCCAAGCTCATGGGCAGTTCGAGAATCTCTGGACATTGAGCTACATCCTCGATGCCCGCAGTATCTTCAATTACTATGGAGCGGTTTTTCCCTCCTTGCCCGTTAATCTGGATGGCGGAAGCTTTGGCATGGCTGCTCTTTCCGGCAGTCCACCCTCGTTGGACGGTGCCATCGACGGCACCAATGGCATTTCTGGTGGAGCGGGATCGCCCAATGTTGCGTAAGGTTACGATCCCAACGCCTTCTGGCTGGAAATCCTGCGCCTGGGAACCAATGCATTCAATGCCGATACCAATTCCGCCACCTTGATTATCCACGGAACCGTCCCCGACATCGCCTACCAAATCTTCTCCAAACACTCTTTGACCGATGCCGTTTGGACCGTGGAGCAGAATCTAATCGGCAACGCCTCCACCAACTGGACGCCCACCACCATTTCCATGATAGGGCGGCCCACCATGTTTTTCCGCGCCATCGCCTACGGCCAAGAGTCCGACGGTGACGGCCTGCCCGATTGGTGGGAAACACAATACGGTTTGGATCCAAACAATCCGGATACCGGAAACACAGGCGTGCCGGACGGCTACAAAAACCCTGCCGGAGACGGTTGGTCGAATCTGGAGAAATATCAAAATGCCTGGAACCCCAATGTGTTCTACACGCCGCGCGCGCCCAGCGGCCTCACGGTTACGTTGAATGCTGGGGGAACCAGCGCCACGCTAACTTGGCAGCCGTCCAGAGGGAATGTGAGTGGCTACACAATTTTGCGGCAGGATGGCCCGTATTCCAGTTTTGTGACCATCGGCACGGTCTCCGCGAACCAAACCACTTTCACGGATACGTCGGTACCTGCTTTCGACGATGTTGAATACGAAATCATTGCCAATTATGGAAGCAATGGGTCCTCACCGCCCAGTGAGCAAGCAAATCCGAGGATCAATCCGAAATACACCACCTCTGCAAGTATTGTTCGCGGCCCACAAGGAGGACTTTACTTGGTCGCCTCAACCATTCCACAAAATGTCGTAGCACTTCGCGTCTATCTTACCGGGGGACGAAATTCTTTCCCAATCTATGATCCCACAGCCGCTTTATCCTACCAATTCACACCCGCGATTCACGCAGGTTATGGTGCTGGAGAAACGCCGCAAATTGTTTTTGATGTTCCCGTAACTAATTTTGTCAATGGGGTCTACCAGATACCGGTTGCTCAAGCGTCCCTTTATGGCTATTACTACTTCAGCGTGCAGGCTGTTGCGGCTGACGGAAAACGAGGGAACCAAGTGGATGCAATTTCTTCAACTGGCCTTGTCAACCCCAATAGTATTTATAACTATAGTCTAGGTGGCAATAACAACATTCCCTTTTTGGATGGCCGCCAGCAGATTCAGCAAAATATCAGCTTTTTGTTGCGGGCCGCAGACGGCTGTAACCCTTATTATTTTAACGTCACGTATCCTTACATCCAAACTTACGCATATCAGGTGTGTGCCACCACTAATTATGTATATGCGGGGTATACCGTTAATTATCCCGACGATCCCAATGATGTATCTATTGATGAATTCCGGCCATTTGAAGACAATTGGCTGTATGATTATTTTGTATATAATCCCTCGAATTTTGATGCCACTGGGGTTCTGAACAACGGGTTGACTTTTGTGAATGGGAATAGGACTGTGACCGACACGGCAAATTTTTTCCCCACGTTTGGATACGTAAGTAATCCAAGTCAAAGTCTTCTCTCGCCGTTGCTAGACGCGCAATCTTCCCAGTGGATAATCTTCAACCAGAATAACACCTATGCCCCACAACTCGATTGTAACGGCGTGATTCTGAATTCACACCACCTTACGTTAACCACTGGTTTCAAAAACATTTATGGTTTGACCTACAATTCCATTCTTTTGGCCGGCGGAGATGCTCCCAACATCTTCGGCCCTGGACAACCCACTGTCACTTCAGGCAACTATTGGTTCAATGACGTGCAGCAGCCTGTGCTCATCGCAACGAATTATTATTTTGCCCGACCGGGGATCGATCCTTTGCCGGGACAGCCAACCTTTAGCGTCACCAACCAAACCTCAGACACGCTTATCATTCCCGTTGGAAAACCGTTCGTCGTTACCGCCTGGGCGCGACAGTCCATCAGCAACGGCTACAATGGTGTCTTTGCGTATCCCCAGCAGTATTTCGATAAAGCTTACAAGACCGATGCCAGCGGCAACATCACCACCAACCAAACCGGCATTCTGTCGGAATACGGAGAATTCTTCCCCACCGAACCGGGTAAAACCATCCTTACGACCAAGCCGGATGGTGCCACTGGACAAGTCGGCCAATGCCCTATTAATGTCATCAAAATGCAACTGGATGTGAACCACGACAGCACAATGGACACAACTTTCGCCGGGCCGGACAATACGTCCGTTGATCGACCCTTTAAGTTTTGGGTCAATAATGACGATGATGCCGCCGGACCTTATGGAGATCCTGATGTTGAATTAAATACTCCGCAGTTGCCCGACTACAACTACTCTGACGACATCTATGGCAATGGCAAACCATGCATCCATTCCAAACGGGACTTGGAAGATTACGCCCGCTTGTGGATTTGCGGGATGCCAGCTTTGACCAACGCAGGCTATCAGGTCACGATGAGTTGGGGGAGCATCAGCGGCAATCCCATGATCCGTCTCTTCCAGGCAGTCGAAACCAATGGCGGCACGCTTTACCTGACGGATACGAACGTTGCCGCAGCACAAGTGGCGATCCAAACGTATGTTCCCAGTACCAGCATGGCCTATTACATCCCTGGGCCGGGCATCAGCATCGGCACGGTGTCCAATGGCGCAACGTTCACTTTTCCCACCAACTTTTTCACCAACAGCACGACTAAATATCTTCTCTTTGAAGGTGCGAGCATTGGGACCGGTCAACTCACGTTGACGGTCGCGCAGGGTTCAAACATCTTGGCGCAAACCTCGACGTGGCTGGACTTGCGTGATGTGAAGGATATATATGAGCGTGTGCATATTGCGGGCGTCACCAACATTCTGCCCGGCAACGGCTTTCTCGCCAGCAGTTTCGTGCAGGACAATTGGGTGGACTCCGGTTCCGACGAAGACACCAACATCGTCGTATTTGTTCATGGCTGGCGCATGGGTGAGTGGGAATATGAGAATTTTTCCGAAACCATGTTCAAGCGGCTTTACTGGCAGGGTTATCATGGCCGGTTTGCGTCGGTTCGCTGGCCAACTTTGTCCGCGGATGATTTTCAGCCGATACCGCTTGGCCGGGATTACCTCACGTATAATCGGAGCGAGTTTCGCGCTTGGGAATCGGCGAAGGGAGTTTCCGACTACCTGACGAATCTCAAGCAGCGGCTTCCCAACTACTCTCTGAATGTCTGCGCCCACAGCATGGGAAATGTCGTCATGGCGGAGGCGCTGAAATTACAACTGGCAGCCGGCCAGCACAACGTCAGAAATTACGTCCTCATGCAGGCCGCCGTGCCCGCATCGTGCTACGATACGAGTTTTACCAATTACGCTCCAATGCTTGCGGCAGAGGCATCGCAACCGACGCCCAATACTTATCGGGGTTATCCCGGCTCCATTGGCGGAGCCGTCAACGGTCACTTGGTGGATTTTTATAACGCTAACGATTATGCGTTGGCCACCGGAACGATTATTAACATGTTCGGGATTGCGATACCCATACATTGGGAGGCAAACCAGGAAAACTTTAAGCCCGACGCACCGCAGGGTTATCGGACGGACGGCACAAACTGTGCGAACGGGTTTAATGTCATCTCAGACCCGAGGGAAATCATGTCTTTCTGCGCTCGACCACGCTCGAAAGCAGTGGGCGCACAGTCGGGTGTGGGTGGAGCAGTTCAAGGCGGATCGGTTGACCTGCATGCAAATTTCGGTTTCGACTTGGGTAGTGACCAACACAGTGCCCAATTTAATTGGAACATTCAGCAAGTAAGCGGCTTTTATCGCCAGCTTGGAATCAGTCTTGGGGTTTTCCAGCCGTCAACACCTTGAGGAATTTATGAACAGGAAACGCTTTCTCATATTCATACTCGTTTTGCTTGCGGTTTTTGGGCTGTGGGATTTATTCCGCAAGAAACCTGAATCCTCTCCGCCGCTAACATCTGTGGAGGCTCGGAATCAGCCACCGCAGGAGCCAGTGCCAAACATCCCTCATGCGCTATCGGCGGTTACGCCTGCCTCAAATCATTCTCGCACAGACCACATTGTAATCGTTCAGGGCGTGCCTGTTTCTGACGAGGTTATGCGTTACATGCAGAATGTTAAAGCAGACCCTATGTATGATTGGAAGCAGCAGATCAACTTTTACGGCAAGGTTGTAGACGAAAGCAATCAGCCGGTCGCCGATGCGAGTGTGGACTATACTTGGAGCACTATAGCCGAACGTGGAACGCTCACAAAGCACGAAACAGCCGACGCCTTGGGATTATTTTCGATTCATGAAACAGGTAAGAGAATCTCTATAACAGTCAGCAAAGATGGCTACTATACGGCCCCAAGTGAAAGACTGAGAAGTTACGAATACGCGAATCCCGGCGACGGTCTGTTTACTCCCGACGCAGCCAATCCGGTGGTGTTTCATCTCAGGAAAAAGGGGGAGGCAGAGCAGTTAATCCACGGTTTAAAACTTTTTGGCTCCCGCGTTGACGGCACACTGTCCTATGTGGATTTGACTACCGCCAAGGCCGCGTTGACGCCACCGGGTGATTTGACCGTGCAGTGTGTCCGGTCGGAAAGTAATGCTGAAAAGAAGTTCGACTGGACTTTTACAGTGGGCGTGCCGGACGGCGGCCTGATTGAATCCACCAACGAGTTTGACTTCGTTGCACCGGAAGGCGGGTACCAGCCGACTTTTCAAATCAGCCACAAGACTAACGACCCGGATTGGACCGGTCAGGAGAAGCACAAATTTTTGGTCAAGAGTCGGGATGGCAGACATTATGCGCGCATCGAAATTACCATCATCCCGGACTACAACCAGAACGCGGCGTATGACGTGGAATGGTTTTTGAATCCCTCCGGCTCGCGCAACCTGGAGTTCGATCCGAACAACGCCATTCAGGCGGGCCAGTAAACGGTTGTGCTTTAACCCGGAATCATGATTATTAAAAAATGGTGGGTGACCGGGCTGGTTTTGGATTTTGTTGCCTTTGCCGTTTTGCAGGAAGACCGTGACAAGAAATGGTACTATCGCGTGTGGCTTTCCTTGATTGGCATTGCGGTGGTCGGCTCGCTGTTTTTCCTGTATGCCTCCATCTCCGCTTTTGATGTTCCAAGCGGTGAGGCTGGTGGTTTTATGGGGCTCGGTTTGCTCATCATGGCGTTCAACTGTTTGCCATATCTTGCGTTGCTGTTTCTGTGCCTCAATTACCGTCCACAACAGGGGAAGAAATGAAAATAAAACTTATGAAACATTGCTTGCTGGCCGTGGCCATGATGTTGATTGCTTCCGGTTGTCTCACGTCACCGGAACCATTTTATCAGGAGAGCGACATCAAGGTTGACGACCGACTAATAGGCACCTACCACGCGGAAAACGAGCAAACGGGTTGGCAAATTGAAAAAGACCTCGATCAAAGCAACCGCTATATCGTGACTCTTTTCAGCGACCTGAAGCCGTGCTTCATGCGGTTCAGTGGTGTCTTGTTCCAAGTGGGGACGAATCGTTTTTTTGACATGCTGCCGATGCTGGAATCGTGCGACCACGTTGCCGGGAGCACGCCGGGGCCAATCGAAATCATGCAGGGAATCACGCTTCAATCGTTGCACTTGGTTGTAAGAATGGACGCGACCACGAACGGGTTGCGATATGGCGTTATTGACCAGCAAGGCTTGCTGGCGACGGCGAAGAAGTTCCCGGAGTATTTTCAAGCGAGGGCCGAGCAGTTGCCACGAATGGTTCCCGACACGAAACGCCAGCGTGATTTTTTAATGCGCTTTGGCGGGGATACGAACATCTTCAAGCCTGTTGAGATAAAACGGGGAGCGAAACCGTCAAAATAGCAGTTCGCGTCCCGGGTTTTGCCTTTCGAGAAAACGTCAGCAGCATGGAGAAGTGGCAGCCGTCCCTTCGATGAAACAACCAGCCGACACCAGAGAAAAGCGCATGCCGCTTCACAAGCACCTTCTCGCGTTGTTGTGGCGCGAGCGGCGCATTTGCATCTGGTCTGCAATAGCGGGCATGCTAGTGGGCCTTGTAGCTGTAATTTTTTTCTGGCGAAAACTTGTAGCTATCACAATTGCATTGTTAATCGGTTTGGGACATGGGTGTCATCACATTATAGACAGTCTGAAAGAGTTGCACTGAATTTGGTTTTTTCCAGGCAGGCATCTTTATTTGAATGCCAGCTTTGCTCTGCCCCGTCCACCATCCCCTTCCAATCCTGTAAATCCTGTCAAAAACTCCCCTCAGTTTATGTCTTTGTCCCCAAAATGGTTATCCGCGAGGATCCTTTTTCCCACGTTCGTGCTCTTCGTGGTAAAACTCCCCAATTCCGCACTCCGAATTTAAATGCCCCATCCGTGTGAATCCGTGTGAATCCGTGGTTAAAGTTTTCCTGCCGCCAGCGTGCTGCCCACGCTATTGGATTGAAGCGAAAACCTCTCCACTTTGCGCCTTGAACTTCGCTCTCGACACTCCTATTTTCGGCGCATGAAACGAATTTTCTTTCTGACCATCAGTTGCCTCCTCTGCGCCGCCCCTTGGGCGCGCGCCCAGCAGGATCCCACCCCGCTCCCGCTGCCCACCCACGTCCCTTCGCAGGAGTCCGAGGAAAACTATAAATCGCTCAAAGGCCAGGTCCAGGACCTCAGCGATGCCCGGGACGCCTTGGAAAAACGTCTCCAAGCCATGGCCAAGGAAATCGCCGAACTCCGCGAACAGGCGTCCAAACCCACCGGCAACTATGCCAGCCCGGAAGACCTCAAGCGCCTCGCCGACACCGTTCAGGAAATCGATAAAAAACGCGAAGCTGATAAGGATTTAATCCTCAAAGAGTTGGGCAAGTTGGGCAAAGTCGTTGCCGCTCCGGCAACGCACGTTTCAACCAAGCCGCCCGTTGCCGACCCTCCCACCCCAACGAAAGCCGACGACGGTAACGGCTATAATTATGCCATCAAGGAGAAGGATACCATCTCCCTGATTGCCCAGGCCTATCGCCAGCAGGGCGTCAAAGTGACCGCCGCCCAGATCATCGAAGCCAATCCCGGGCTGAACCCAAATAAGCTGATTGTCGGCAAAAAGATTTTCATCCCCGCCCCCAAGACCGCCGCCGCTAAATAATAGTCAAAAGTAATTAAGCTGCGCCGGTTCCCGTTATCACCATGAGATTATTGCGTCGCATCCATACTTACTTGGGAGTTTTCTTCGCGCCGCTGCTCCTTTTCTTCGTGCTCACCGGTTGGTATCAGACCGTCAACCATGACCGCCTGAAATCACCCGCAGATGCCGAAACCCTCCTCCAGAAACTGCGCACAGTCCACGTGGATCAAGTTTATCCCGGCAATCACGAAATCACGCATCCCTCGACCCGGATAATGTTTCAAATCCTGGTGGTCACCATGGCCATCGCCTTGGCCATCACCGTTGCCTTGGGTGTCATCCTCGCTTTTCGTTCCACCAAAAAACGCTGGCCGATCTGGGTTTCCCTCGCCTTGGGCTTCGCCATCCCCATGCTTTTCCTCTGGCTCGGCCATCCCCGCTGATTCGACAGGGCAGGGGACAGCTGCGTCAGCGCAAAAATAAAAGAATCGCGATCCCCACCGCAATTCGATACCAGCCAAACGCGATGAACGTGTGCGTCTGCACATAGCGCAACAACCACTTCACCGCCACAAACGAAACCACCGCCGCCACAATCGTCGCCAGCGCCACCATCCCCCAATTTTCGTGCGGCGTTCCGGCGATGGGATGATGAAACGCCTTGAAAATCTTCAATCCACCGGCGGCCAGCATCGTGGGAATGCCCACCAAAAACGAAAATTCAGTTGCCGCCGGCCGGCTCAGCCCCAGCAGCAGCGCAATAATAATGGTGGAACCGGAACGTGAAGCGCCGGGAAAAATCGCCGCCACCAACTGGCCCAGGCCCACCGCCACCGCAATCGTCCACGTCACTTCATTTTTTAAGGTCTTTCCTTTCAGCCAATATTCCACCACCACGAACAACACGCCGCCAATGAGCAACGCCCACGCCACCGGTTGCAATTCCTCCGGCAGTTTGAAATGCTTTTTCTCCAGGATCAACCCGCCAATCCCGGTGATCACAAACGCCAGGATAAGTTTCGCCAGGTAATCCCGCGTGGCCGGTTCGCGCCAGCGATGGATAAATTGGCTCAGCCGTTCGGGAAAGAGCGGCAGCACCGCGATGACCGCGCCGCACTGGATGACCACGTTAAACAAATCCGATTGATGCGGCAGCCAATGCTCCGCAATCAACAGATGTCCCGTCGAGGAAACCGGCAGAAACTCCGTTATTCCTTCAATGATTCCCAATATGACCGCTATAATCCAATCCGGCATCGGTTGGTTAGAAGGGAAAAACCCGCGGCTGACAAGCAGGAAATCTGCGCCGCGCAGGCGCCAGGCGGATTTTAAATCCGCCCGCGCCCAAAGACCTTTAAATTCTACTTCTTGCTATCCCACAGTGAGGCGAAAAACGATTTCGTATCCTGGTGTTGCCGCTGCACCTTCAATTGGCCAAGCACCGAATGCCAGCCGATGTAAAGCTTGTGCCAATGGCTTTCCAGGTTCCGCAGGCCGGAGTCGTTCATCTCGCCCAGGTAACGCAACGACGGCGCGCTGCCCACCAGGTTCAATACTTCCTCCTTCGGCGGCGTGCCGGACTCGATGGACGCCATGATCAGCTCCAACTGTTGCACGATGACGGTCTTCACCTCAAGGAACTGGCCCTCATCCTCCGGGCCGAATTTCTTGCTGCGGGCCACGTTGACGAAGTGGTTGAATTGCTTCCAGCACTCCGTGTAGTTCTCCAACTGCTGTATGAGTTGGTTCATTTGTTTTGGCTGCATAGGCGTGGCGTTTTGGGGTTCGCGTTACTGAGTCGTGGTGGCCAGGGTTTGGGGGGCCACAAAAATAATCGCCCCGCCGCGCAACTCGCGCGCCGTGAGCTTCAGGCTGGAATAGCGGATGATCACTTCGGAAAAAGGCAGCTTCGCGGCTTGCGCCACGCGAAAAGCCGTCAACACCTGCGCCCCGATGTCTTCCACCAATGCGACGGGAAACGCCTGGGGCAGGGTGGAGGCCAGCACGCGCCCGGTCTGGTCCACGGTGAAGCTCCCCGAGGGCAGGCGCAGCAGTTTGGTCGGTGGTTTGGCGAAAAGATTTAGGAGACCCATAAGGCAAGTACTTTCTTCATGGCTTCGCGGATTTGGAGTGCGGACAAATCATGCTCCCAGCCCACGCAAAAATCCAGTTCTTGATGCGGTGCCAGCGCCACGTGGCGCTGCGGCCCGAGACATTCCAATTGTTGCAGCGGCCCCGCCTGCAACCGTTCCCCGAGTAAGCGAAACTGTTCCAGCGTTTGCCGGGACCAATCCGCCACCGGTTGCGGATTTTCCAACCCGCGGGCCTCAAATTCCTTTTCCGCGCCCGGCTTCAACGCCAGCACAAATTCGACTCCCTCAAAACGCGTCAGCGGCGCCAGGCGCGAAGGCGGCCCGGATTCCGTGGCCGGCGCCATGTTCATTATGTCCGTCGCTGCGCTGTTGTTCTGGCCTTGCGCTTCATCATGCGCCTGCGCCGTCTCCAACAGCAGTCCTTGATACGAACTAAAAATGCTCCGCGTCCGGTGCGGCTCCGGCGGCAAGGCCTCAAAATTTCCCGACCGCCATGAAAGTATCTTGTGAAATGCCGCCTCGCCCGTGAGTCCTTCGCTCACCGCGTCAATCACCTCGCCGGTTTCTATCCAGATGCGGCCGTTCAGCGGCCCGTTGATGATTTTGAGCACCGTCGAATTCTGGGAAATGCATTCCAGTTGGATGATATCCACCAGGCTCTTGCTCTGCACTCCGCGAAAACCAGATTGAGATTCCCGCCCCAGCAATGATTCAATGCATGCCAGAAATTGTTTGATCTCCTCGCCCGAGCCCGGCTTTTGCCAGAATAAATCCACCCCCAACGCATACACCCGCGAACGAAATTGCTCGTCCATCACCGAGGTCAGCACCACCGTCCGCAGTTCGGGATATTTGCGCCGCACAATGGAGAGCACCTGCAAGCCGTCCATCTTCGGCATGTTCAAATCGCACACCAGCAGGGTGAATGGTTCCGCTTCCAGCATCGCCATGGCTCGCGCCCCCGTGGCGGATGTCGAAATCTCCGGCCGGCTCGGCAGTTGGGACAATATCTCCCGGTACAAATCCAGCAAATCCTGGTCGTCATCCACGAGCAGGATCTTGTGCCGTTTACGCATGGTAGTTTCGCTCATTCGTTCACTTTTTCTAATGCTTGTTTCTCGACGATCTTCGCCAATCGATTCCCAATATGAGTGGATGGAAAGCAAGTAGCATTCCCGCGGCGGGCAATTCCTCGTTTTTCCCGCAATCCGCCCAATCCGCTGCCTCCTTGACCTTTCCGGCCGCCCCCGCAACCCGTCCCTCGGCTCGTTCCTGACCAACATGGTACACCGCCAGTCCAGTCATGGGACACACGGACACTCCTCCCAATACCCCCGCTTCACGCCGGAACGGTTTTCTTTCCGGTGCCAGGCTGAAACCTTGGGTTTCCGTGCGCGGATTCTCCTTCCGTGGCATGCTTCTTGCCTGTGTATCAGGAGCTCAGAGTGCAGATTCGGGCGCCAATGGGTTGTTGCATGTAAAGAAACTGCGGCGGGTGCCGCCAGCTTAACGGTCCAGGCGGGCGGCCTCGAAAGATGCGATTTGACGCGATGTTATTTATGTCGATGAGTTATGTCAGCAGTGTCAAAACTACATTAAAGTCCAATGTTCAATACTTTTAGAAAACTTTTTGGCAAGCGTGCTGAGGCCGCCGTTGACGATCCGCAGCCAAACCAGGGCGCTGCCCAAACCTCCCGTTCCGCCGCCATGCGGGTCGATACCCAGCCCCGGACTGCCCGCATTGAAACGCCGGTGCGCAACACCGCCGCAGTTCCCCCCACTATTTCCCTCCCGCTGCGCTCGATCCTCGGCCGTTTGCCGGCGGACCTGACCGCCCGCATCCGCCAAATGGATGTCGGCGAAGCGGAAGTGTTCATCCCCATTCAGAAAGTACTTTCGCAACTCTCTCAAGGCGCCGTTAAAATTTCCTTCGGTGAACTTCGCCAGGCTTCGCCGCCCGGAACGTTCTCCCCGGAAAATGATCGCGATCGCGTCCTCGTCGAATTGCCCCTGCACGAAATCCTCAGCCGCCTTAATCCCTCCATGCTTGGCCGCCGTTCGGTGCAGAAGCATGTGGAAGTACCGGCCGAAGTCGCCGGTCCCTTCGGCGGCCAGACCCGTGTCATCATTTCCAACACACCGTTGAAACAGCCCGTCACGTCGCCCAAGTCCGCGCCACTGCCCCAAGCGCCAGTGCTGAATCGGGCTCCCGTAACTCCCGCTGCTCCGCCCAAACCCATCGCGGTGCCCGAAGCCCCCATCTTTAAGCGCAACATCATACCCGCTCCCGCCGCGCCACTCCCGGTGGAGTCCGCTCCGGAAGCCCCCATTTTCAAGCGCGCCACCCCTCCTCCCGCCGCGCCCGTCAAACCGCTGGCTCTCCCCGCGGAACCAATTTTCAAACGCCCCACCGCTCCCGCTCCCGCCACGCCGGTGCCGGTGCCGATGCCGGCCCCCGAGGAAAATATTTTCAAACGCGCCACTCCCGCGCCCGCTCCTGCTCCCGTGGCTCCCAAAGCACCGCCGGTGTATCAGCCCATCTCCATGATGCCGCCGCCAGCTCCAATTCCGGTTCCCGAGCCGGTTGAGGAAGTGGTTGAGGAACCGATTGCCGAACCCGTTGCTGAGTTTGTTGAAGAAACCGTGGTCGAGCCGGTAGCCGAACCCGTGGCTGAGTTTGTTGAAGAAGCCGCAGTTGAGCCGGTGGCAGAAACCGTTGCCGAGTTTGTTGAAGAAGCCGCAGTTGAACCCGCTCCCATTCCCGAGCCCGTCCTGCTAGCGCCTGTTGCTGAATCGGAACCCATCCGTTTCACGCCCACTTTCGCACCCGCGCCCCGGCCAACCGTCTCGCGCGAAACCGTTTTCCTCACCGCCTCGTTGACGGACATCTCGGGCAGTTGGCCCGATGTCGTGCGCGACGAAGTTGCCAAATTGAACGTGTCCGATGCCACCACTGCCTTGCCTTTTGGCCTGATTGAAGCCGCCATCAAGCAGGGCAAGATGGCGTTCCCGTGGAAAATGGTCCGCTCCTGGATTAAGCCGCCGTTGCCTCCGGCCTTGGCTTCGCCGCTCGATGCCATTCTCCTCGAACTCCCATTGAAGGTCATCACCCCCATTTTCCTTTCCAGCCTCCGCGCCGCCCGTCCGCAAAAGAAGATTTCCGTGGACGAGAATATTCCCAATCTATTCTCCAGCACTCCCGGAGCGGCGCCGACTCCAGCTCCCATTACCGCCACGCCTGCGACGGCGGCTCCGCCCGCTCCCGCGCCGCTCGCGCCGGACACGAATTACTACGTCTGGAAGGAAACCAACGACGCCCCCGAGGTGGAAAGTATCCCCGTCAAAAAAGGACCCTCACCTGGAACCGCTTTCCTCCAGCGTTACGCCACGCCCAACGAAATCGTCAGCAAAGCTGCCGCGCTCGATGGTGTGGGCGGCGCGTTGATCGCCTTGCCCGACGGCCTGCTCGTCGCCAGCAAGATCCCCGTTGACATGAACGCCGATACCCTCGCCGCGTTCCTCCCGCAAATTTTCGGCCGCGTCAGCCAATCCACCCGCGAGCTGCGCATGGGCGAACTGAACAACCTCAACTTCACCGTCGGTCAGATCCCCTGGAAAATCTTCCGGGTGGGCGCCATTTATTTCGCGGCTTTCGGCATCGCCGGGCAATCCCTGCCCACCGCCAAACTCGCCGGCATCGCCGCGGAATTGGATCGCAAGGCAAAATGATTCGGTATTTGAATTTGAATTATGGCAATTATTAACCAGGCAACCAAGGAGCTGCAGGTCAAGATCGTTTACTACGGTCCGGCCATGGGCGGCAAGACCACCAACCTCGTGCAGGTCCACGACCACGTCCAAACCGCCGCCGGCAACAAAGGCAAGCTCGTCTCCCTTGCCACCAGTTCCGACCGCACGCTCTTCTTCGACTTCCTCCCCATCGAGGCCATGTCGATCAAGGGCTTTAAAACCAAGTTCCAACTTTACACCGTCCCCGGCCAGGTGATTTACAACACCACCCGCCAGTTGGTCCTCCGCGGCGTCGATGGCATCGTTTTTGTCGCCGATTCCCAATACGAGAAAATGTCCGAGAACGTTGACAGTTTCAACAACCTCGAGGAAAACCTCAAGACCCTCAAATTAAACCTGGGCGACATCCCCTATGTCCTCCAATACAACAAGCAGGACCTCCCCAACATTGCCCCTGTTGAATATATGGAATTCCTTTTAAACAACCGCGAGGTGCAGGTCCCTTCCTTCACCTCCACCGCCCACAAGTGTGAAGGCGTGTTCGAATCGCTCAACATGATCACCCGCATGTTGCTGAACAAATTTATCAGCCAGAGCCCCAGCCAACCCGCGTGACATATCATGGCCACGCTGCCACAACTCATTGAGGAAGACATCCAGGAACTCGAGAGCATTCTCGGCGAGTTGCTGGCGAATAGCGAAGCCACCACGGCCCTCGTCATTGACAAGGGCGGCTTCCTGATCCACAGCCATGGCGACTCCGCGCAATTCGACCTCACCACCATTGCCGCCCTGGCCTCCGGCGCGTATCTCGCCAATCAGACCATTGCCAACCTCGTCCACGAGGAAAATTTCGACAGCGTCTATCAGCAAGGCGAGAAATTCAGCATGCTCGTCATCAACGTCGATCAATACTGTCTCCTCGTCCTGATTTTCCCCGCGGTCATCAGCGTCGGCGCCGTCAAATATTTTGCCGTCCGTTCCGGCGTCCGCATCGCCACCCAATTTGAAAAGGCCCATCAGCGCGACCCATCCGGCGGCCTCGACCTCTCCGTCCTCAACATCGCCAACACCAGCGAACTCTTCCGCAAAGGCAAAACCAAAAAGAAATCCGCCTGAGCCCTGTGTCGTTAGACGTCTCGCCCGAGCGATGTAGTGGCAGGCGTCTCGCCCCCCGGTCCCAAGCGAGCGTTTTCCCCCAACGTGATTCCGCCTCCAACCAAGGAGCGCAGAATTTATTCCGCTTCAACTCCAGAATTAAAACGATAGCCTCAGCAGCACCTAAACGATAAGCCTGTCCGCGACTATATTCGCCCTTGATGACCCGTGCGGAAGCACTCGGACGGGAGAGGGTAGGGGTGAGGGTTCCGCCATCTGTATTCAAGCGCCCGAATCCTTGTCATTCCCTTCTCCGCGTTTCCAATTGGCACCCCGCCAGGACCTTTACGGCAGCTTGGCATGCGCCCCATCGCAAAACGGCATCGACTTTGAATGTTTACACGCGCACCACGCCACCGTCTTGGCCTCCGTAATCTCCGTCTTCATCGGCCCCAGCCCCGTTCCCTTGTGCGAGCCATCGCAGAACGGCTGACTCTTCGACCGCCCGCAA
>JAQGPA010000057.1 GCA_028293325.1 Pedosphaera sp.
GCCGGATGGCACGATATCACCAAGTTCACTGGTGCCGTTGAGTTTCACATATGTGAACGGAACGTTGACCTTGAATTGGACACCGAGCAGTGCTGCCATGTTGCTCGAATCAACCAATTTGCAAGAACCTTGGGTTACAAATAGCAGTGCCTCTGCACCCTTCAGTGTAGTGCCTTCTCCCGGTGTTTCAAAAATGTTTTATCGGTTGCAATATCAGCAATAGAAACAATTTTTAACACGAGTGGGTCTACAGCGAGACGGCTGTTGACCCATTTTAACTTGAAATAATGAGTGACATGTAGAGAGCCTATGAAGTTTTAGGGGATGTTGCCGGTCCGGCGCTATCTTTCATGCTTACCAAAACGTCATGATTCTGATTCGTGCGGTGACTGCAATAAACATGTGATGAAACGTCAAATGTTTTTCTTCTCAATCATCCTGACGACGATGATGTCGTTTGCTCAGGCAATCTGTTTCGTGGCTCCGAACAACGTCACGTGGAATTCTCTCGGCACCAACGAGCCTGGTTCGATGCCGCTCGGCAATGGCGACATCGCGCTGAATGTCTGGTCTGGACCGAACGGAGCGGAGACATGGTCCTCCTGCTAACCTGTTGCGCCGGGACGAGCGTAAATTCGGAGGAGTATTCGAATCATGAAAGCTAAAGCATTTATGGAACTGCTCTAAGCTCGACAAAATACCCAATGCAACTTGTCCGATCTTATTTGGGCATTCCGGGAAGGGCGGGGCCTGAAGAGCCTTCACCAGCAGCTTCGGTGATCTCTGTGGGGGGCAAGGGCGGCATTTCCCCATTCTCAACTTGAGGCTTGGTGCGTTCCCGCTCAATTTCCATCAAAATAGTCTGCTCCTCCCGGGAGAGTGGCTCGGCACGCAATGTCCGCTGCGGCATTGCGCTCGGAGCAGTCGTGTCCGCCACATTCGCCTGGTTTCCGGCATTGCCATTATTATTGAATGCATAGCCGGCATTTCCACCATTGGGCGGCAGTGCCGGTGGTGGCTGCACAAAGTTTATCGGATGCAGCTGCGGATTGCCGCCCGCAAAACCTGCACCCGCCCCGGCGGGCATATTCTGCGGCTTGGTGACCTCAAACGTAATTACCGACACAACCCCCTCATTGCTAATCCGCACCGTCCGGCTCTTTTCATTAATCTCCTGCACTTCCAGCGAGCCTTGGCGTTGGCCTTCGGACAAAATCACCGATTCCTCCTTGCCCGGCGGTTTGCCTGGCATCGCGCCTGGCACCACCATAAACATCGCGCGTTTGGGCCCGAAAAGGCTCGCGATGCCCGTCAGTTTGACATTGGAGGGCGGCACCACGGGGGCTGCATTGGTTGGTGGCGGTGGCGGGGCGCGCAAGTCAAAGACATTGCGTTCCACGATGGCGTGATAAGGATTGGTGTCCGGAACCTCACTTAAAATGGCCTTGCCTTCCGTGGCTACGGCAAGACACCCAAGCAGGCAGAGCAACGTTTTGACACCGCAATTCATGGTGGCGATAATATACTGGCTGCCCGAATAAACACCACTAGGAAATTTATGTTGCGCTGGCATCGCCGAAAACGAGCCTTCCTTGTCTCCTCTTGACGGGCCATGATCAAACGCCTCCCGGCAAGGGCGGGGGCGGTGCTGAAGTATTGGGCAGCTTGGGTGTCTCGAAGGAAATCCACGAAATTCTCCCTTCCCGATTCAGCTTCACCCTGGCGGCCTTTTCATCAATGGCCAAAACTTCGATCCCCCCTGCGCGTTGACCTTCACTCAGAATGCATGATTCTTCCTTGCCCGCCGGTTTGCCGCCAAAGGCGGGTTGCTGTATCAGGAACAATGCCCGCTTGTCGCCCAAAATCGTCGTAATGCCCGTGAGCTTAATTTGCAGCGATGGCGCTGTGACTGGCTCCGGCGCTGGTTGCGCGGCTGGACCATGCAAATCAAAAATATTCCGCGCGGCAATGCAGCCATACGTCTGCCCATCCGCATCGTTCATCGCTCCATTGGCTCCTCTCAGGGCGGAGAAGCCCAGCAGCACACACACCAATGTTTTCCCGAAGCAATTCATGCTGCTGAAGTAAACACCGGCAACCGCTTCAAGTTGCGGTCATTATCGACAAAAAGCGCCGGAAGCTTTCACTTCCGGCGCCTCTGAAATCCACCGCTAATGCGCTGTTAATAAGCCGCTTGCACGCCCTTGACCGAGCGCTTCTTCATCCACGGCATCATGCTGCGCAAACGCGCGCCCACCTTTTCGATGGGGTGCTTTTCACCCTTTTTCATCAGGGCGTTGTACTTCTTGTAACCGCCTTTGTATTCCGCGACCCAGCCGCGCGCAAACTTGCCGCTCTGGATGTCCTTTAACGCCGCTTTCATCCGCTTCTTCACGCTCGCGTCGATGATCTTGGGCCCCACGCTGACATCACCCCACTTCGCCGTTTCGGAAATCGAGAACCGCATCCCGCTGATGCCGGCTTCGTTCATCAAATCGACAATGAGTTTCAATTCGTGGAGACATTCAAAGTAAGCCATCTCGGGCTGATACCCGGCTTCAATCAACGTTTCATAACCGGCCTGCACCAACGCGCTCGCGCCGCCGCACAGCACCGTTTGTTCGCCGAACAAATCCGTTTCGGTTTCTTCCTTGAAACTGGTCTCAATGACGCCCGCGCGCGTGCCGCCAATACCCTTGGCCCAGGCCAGCGCTACTTTCTTGGCCTGTTTGCTCGGGTTCTGATAGACCGCGATCAACGCCGGCACTCCCTTGCCTTCGGTGAACTGCCGGCGCACGATATGCCCCGGGCCCTTCGGTGCGACGAGGATCACATCCACGTTTTTGGGTGGAACCACCGTTTTGAAATGAATCGCGAACCCGTGCGAGAACAGCAGCGTTTTCCCCTTGGTCAGGTTCGGCGCAATGTCTTTTACATACGCGGCGGGCTGCTTGGTGTCCGGCACAGCCACAAAAATAACATCCGCGCGCCGCACTGCTTCTGCCGTGCTGTAAACTGTGAAACCCCGTTCCCGCGCCACCGCAATGGACTTGCTTCCCTCATATAGCCCAATGATGACATTGAGTCCGCTTTCCTTCAGGTTCAGCGCGTGCGCATGGCCTTGTGAGCCGAAGCCGAGCACGGCGAGGGTTTTGTTCTTGAGGATGCTCAAACTGGCATCTTTGTCCGTATATACTTTTGCAGGCATTTATTTTTTAGGTTGAGTTTTGAAATTATTTTCGCGGCAGGGCAATTTTGCCGGTGCGGGTCAGGTCCAGCACGCCAAACGTCTTCATCAAGTTGAGAAACTTCTCCACCTTGCTCTCGTTCCCGGTCACTTCGATGGTCAGGCTCTTCGGTTGCACATCCACGATCTTGGCCCGGAAAATATCCGTGATCTGCATCACCTCGGCGCGCGCCTTGGAATCCACCGCGACTTTCACCATCACCAGTTCCCGGTCGATGTATTCGTCCGCGTGAAAGTCCTGCACCTCCAGCACGTCCACCAGCTTTTCGAGCTGCTTGACGATTTGTTCCAGCGTCGCATCGTCGCCCCGCGTGACGATGGTCATGCGCGAGGTATTCGGCTCCTCGGTCGGCCCGACGTTTAACGTGTCGATGTTATAGCCGCGACCGCTGAAAAGGCTGGCCACGCGCGTAAGCACGCCGAACTTGTTTTCCACCAAAACCGAGATTGTATGTCGCATAATTCCCCATCTGCAATGGGGGGCGAAAAGTAACAACCGGGCGAAATTGGGTCAACACGGTTTTTCTCCCGTTTTTACCCGCTGGTTCACCGTCCGGGTCTAAAAGAAGGGATTATGCGCCTTTTCCTCGGCCACGGTCGTCAACGGTCCATGCCCGGGGCAGAGCAGGGTGTCGGGCGGAAGTGAGAAAATCTGTTCCCGGACCTTCTGTTTTGCCAGTTCCCAGGATTGGTTGCCGCTGCCAATGGATCCTGCAAAAATGGCATCCCCCACCATGGCCGCGTGCGGTGCATCCTCCGGCCAGTTGCCCACCACGTAGGTGATCCCGTCCTCCGCATGCCCCGGCGTCTCGCGATTGGTGATGCGCAAACTGCCGAGATGCACGAAATCGTTGGAGCGAATCCGTTGTTCGGGCGGCGCATTTTTGGAGCCAGAGTGCAGGCGCACTTTGGGAAATTTTTCCCGCAACGGCCCCAGTGCTGCCAAATGATCTTCGTGCGTGTGCGTGAGAAAAATATGCCTGAGTTGCAATTGATTCTCCTCCACCAGCTTCACGATCGGTTCCGCGTCCCAACCCGTGTCAAACAACGTGGCTTCCCGCGAGACTTCATCCCAGACCAGGTAGCAATTGACCGTGTTGCCGGCTTTCGTCGTGGTGATTTGCCGCAACTCCAACCACTGACTCAAATCTCTTTCTGTCGGACGCCATCCTTTGGCTATGCCTTCCAGCTTGCCTGGATTCATGGCCAGCAACGCGCCGAGCGCCGCGAAATTCGGCTGCTTTGCGGCCGTCCCCGATTCCTCCAACGCGCTCAATTCCGCTTCCGTTAACCCCGCCGCCTTCGCCGCCGCTTCCACGGAAACATTGGCCGCTTTGCGCCCCTTCCGAATGACATCGCCCAAGTGATCTTCCAAATTCATGGCGGGAAGGTACTCACCTATTGCCCGTAGCGCAATCCTACAGGCGAAATCCTTATTGCTCCCCCGCCGCCGCCTTGGCCAATCGGCGCAGCCAATACGCGGGTCGCGCTTTCGCTTCCTCAATTGTCGTCAATTCATTCAGCCCATGCATCCGCGTAAACCACCCCTTGTTTTTACCGCGTGCGCTTACCGTTCCCGCCAGCGCCAGACAGGGAATTTTATTCTCGTGACATCGCTGCCCAATCTGCCCCACGCCTTTGCCCATGAACGTCTGCTCATCAATTGCCCCTTCGCCGGTAATAACCAAATCCGCCTCCTGTAAATGTTTCGCGAGTCGCGAGTGTCGCGCAAACAAGTCAAAACCCGACTCCAGCCGCGCGCCCAGAAAGCAACTCAACCCAAACCCCAGCCCGCCCGCCGCTCCGGAGCCTGGTTCGGGTGCATAATCATATCCCGAATCCCGTTTCACCACGGCTGCCAATCGACGCAGACATCTTTCCGCGAGCGCAAAATCCTTTTTTCGCAATCCCTTTTGCGGACCATAAACTCGCGTGGCACCATGCCGGCCGAGCAGGGGATTCTGCACATCCACTGCCACCAGCAGCGACTCAAACCAGCGCCTCCGCTTCGGCGGACGCAAGCTGGCGAGACCCTGGAGTTGCTTCCACTGCGTGATTGCTTTTCCATTCCGATCCAGAAATTCCCAGCCCAATGACCGCGCTAATCCGAAACCACCGTCATTCGTCGCACTCCCGCCGATGCCGACGATGCAATGCTGTGCGCCTTTCGCGACTGCCGCACGAATCACCTCGCCCAAACCAAAAGTATCGAGTTGGAACGGATGAAATTTTCGAGGTGGCAGTTTGGCAAGCCCGATGATTTCCGCCGACTCAATCACCGCAGTTTTAGTCTTCGCCTCCCACCACCATCGCGCGCGACAACGGCGATGCGCCGCATCTACTGTTACCACCCGCTGCTCTTTGCCTTGCAACTGAGCGCCCATTATTTCGCCAAAGCCATCGCCGCCGTCACTCATTGGGAGTAATTCGAGCGCGTCGTGTGGCCGGGCTTGCCGCCATCCTTTCGCCATCGCCGCCGCCGCCGCTTGCGCAGTCAACGTGCCTTTGAATTTATCCGGAACCAGCAAAACTTTCAGTGCCACGCCGGATTTATCAATCCACTAACCGTAATCTGCAATCATTATTCCACCGACAACCATCGCTAATCGCCTGTCGGGCTTGAACTTCTCTCGTGAAAGGAAATTGTTGCCAAAAACGCGACCTATGGCAGTTTAATAGCGGACTTTAATATATGAATAAACCCAAGATCATTGCTTACTTGAAACCTTCCTGTGGCTGGAGCCAGGGCGTCCGCGCCATCATGCGCAAATACGAACTGCCGTTCGAAGACCGCGACATCATCAACGATCCCATTCAACGTCAGGAGATGATCGAGAAAAGCGGCCAGATGCTCAGCCCCTGCGTTGAGATCAATGGCAAAATGCTGCCCGACATCAGCGGCGAAGAAGTGGAAGCCTACATGCTCGCCAATAGTCTCGTGAGCCGCAATGAACTTGCCCCCGACGCGCCGACCAATCAGCCCTGCGCCCATGAAATGCCGCAGGCCTCTCCGCTCCAGTTCAAGCGGTAATCCAGCAGCCTCACTTTAAACACAAAACGCGAAGGTGAAAACCTTCGCGTTTTTGTTTTGCCACCGGCAGTCCCGCGTTACTTGATATCCGGCATGTCCTTCTTTGCCTCGGCCCACGCAGCCTTCACGTCATCCGGCAGCCGTTTCACCACCGGATTGCGAAATTCCACCACGCTGCCCGGGTTGTGCTGTTGAAACGCGAGATGGCCCGCCATAAACGTATTCTTCTCATCAATGAAATCAGTCACGATTTTGTCATTCACCTTGATGATGATGCGATTGCCGATGGCGATGACGTGTTGCGTCCACCAGATATCATCCTGGATAAGCTGTTCATCCACGCGATGAAAATTATAGAGACTGCCCGTTCGCTGTTTGTCAGGACTGGTGTTTTCAACTTGCGCCTCGTAACCCTTCGGCCAACCCTCACCCAATGCCGCGCGAATATACATGCCGCTGTTGCCGCTATGGTTCAGCTTCACCTCAGATTTAAACTCCAGATTTGTGTACGTATTCGGACTGAACAGGTGGCTTGTCGGTCCCTGGCCAACCAGCACTCCCTCCTTGATCTCCCACTGACCGGGGTTGGGCGCGGTCCAACCGCTTAAGGTTTTGCCGTCAAGCAGCGTAATCCAACCCTTGGCATCAGGTGCCTCGGGTAATGGTTTGCCCGGCTCGGTCTGGGCGTTGCTGTGGGTGGCGGCGGTCACGAGCGCCAGGCCGCAAAGAAAACTGCATGCAAGTTTTTTCATAATAGGTTGATTCATCAATTGTTTAACCCCGGCTCAGCAGCTTGACAATATTATTGATGCTGAACAGGAACACGGCCGGATGCAATCCATGTAGTCCATGTCCACAAATTTGGACAGTTGCCGCTGAAATTGTCAAACGTTGACACGGAAACGCAGAATTCCCATGCCTGCTTGAGCAATTCCATGATTTTGGCAGCGGAAATGCTACTAACGAACCAGCCTGTATCCGCCCCCGGGGGCTTGAGGGGTTTTCAGTATGGCAGAAAAATTCGAAATAGTAGTCGTTGATGACTATCAGTCCGACGTGCAACTCGTGTTGCGTATGTTCAAAAGGAACCGCATCGCGAATAAAATCCACGTCGTGCATGATGGCGTCGAGGCCTTGGATTTTGTGTTTTGCCGGGGTGCCTACAGCAACCGCAGTTTGATAAACCCGCCCGGGGTTATACTGCTGGATATTCGACTGCCCAAGTTGGATGGGTGGGAAACGCTTCGTCAGATTAAGTCAGATCCACGGACGCGGAATATTCCGGTCTTGATGATCTCCGGCTTGTCATCTGCGGATGAGCAGGAAAAAGCGCGCCAAATGGGCGCGCTGGGCTGCATCGAAAAACCCATCCGTTTCGAACAATTGCGCGAGGCTCTCGTTGCCTCAGGATTCGTCTGGTCGATTGTTGTTCACCCGGAGTCCTGAGCTGGGTGAATGGGGCGGTTGTCTTGCTCGACAATCCACTCCGTTGATGTCACTTTTAATCGTGCTTTCGGACAAACTAAATCAACTCCGCGGTTTGCTGCGCTCATACGGCTCCTGCCTGGTGGCGTACTCCGGCGGCGTGGATTCGGTTTTTCTCGCCCGCGTCGCGCGGGATGTGCTGGGCCCAAAGGCACTCGCCGTGATTGCCGATTCGCCAAGCCTGCCTCGACGCGAGCTTGAGGAAGCACTCGCCATTGCCCGGCAATTTGAAATTCCCGTCCGCGTCGTGCGCACTCAGGAATTTGAGAATGCCGCCTATCTCACGAATCCCAACAACCGTTGTTATTTCTGCAAGCACGAGTTGTTTACGGAATTGGCCCCGCTGGCAAGGGCCGAAGGCTTTGCCGTGATTGCCTATGGCGAGAATGCCAGTGACGTGGGCGACCATCGGCCCGGCGCGCAGGCCGCCACCGAATTCCAGGTGCGCGCCCCGTTGAAAGAGGCCGGTTTGCTGAAGGCGGAAATTCGTGAGTTATCCGCGCAACTGGGATTACCCACCGCGGACAAGCCGCAAATGGCTTGTTTGAGTTCGCGCGTTCCTTACGGCGAAGCGGTCTCGCCGGAGAAGCTGCGGATGATCGAGGAAGCCGAATACGTTTTGCGCGACTTGGGATTTTATGATGTTCGGGTGCGGCATCACGAGTTGAAGCAAGGTCAGATGGCGCGGATTGAAGTCGGTCCGGTAGAGATCCCCCGGCTTTTGGTGGAAGAAGTGGCGAGCCGTGTCGTCGCCGCGTTGAAGGACATTGGCTACCTGCATGTTACATTGGATTTGCAGGGCTATCGGCGCGGGAGCACCAATGAGGTGCTCAAACCTGCCAATCAACCGTTGGCCGGATCGACCTGAGTGCCTGATAATGCGCAACTTTCCTCTCGCTTCGGTTAATTAACAGGAGCAATTTACGTCTATGCCACAATTTGCCTATAAAGCCCGGCGGCGAACCGGTGAAACCGTGCAGGGTGTGTTGGAGGTTCCCGATCGTTCGGCTGCTTTGGTGCAGATCGAGCGTCTGGGGCTCTTTCCCATCAAGGTGGACGCTTCGAAAGGGAGCGTTGCCGCCGCTGCCGAAGCCGAGAAGGCGGAAAAGAACAAGGGCAGGGGTAAACTCACTCAGAGCACTTTGTTGCCGCAAGCCGTTCGCGAATATTTGGGCCGGCAACGCAAACCCAAGTTGCAGGAATTGGCCACCTTCACTCAGCAACTTGCCAATCTGCTCAATTCCGGCATGCCGTTGACGGTCGCCCTCAACAGCATGACGCATCTGGAGTCCAAGGGCATTCCCGCCGATGTCAGCCGGCAACTCAAGCAGGAGGTCATGGAAGGCCGAAGTCTTTCCGATGCCATGGCCCAGCAGCCGGTGATTTTTTCCAACCTTTTCATCAACATGGTCCGCGCCGGTGAGCAAAGCGGAGCGTTGGTCCAGGTTCTGCGCCGGTTGGCGGATCACTTTGAACGTTTCGCCCAGGTGCAGTCCAAGTTTACCTCGGCCCTGGTCTATCCCGCTTTCGTGGTCTCGGTGGGCGCCATTATCGTGTTTATTTTCATGACCAAGATGCTGCCCACGTTCATGGAAATGTTCACGGGCATGAACATCCCGTTGCCGCTCGCGACCCGCATACTCATCAATATCAGCTATGTTTTCAGTCATTTCTGGTGGCTCATGATTAGCATCGTCTTCGCGGCGTTCCTCGTCTTCAATCGGTTTAGATCAACGGAGGCCGGCAAGCGGAAGATTGACCAATGGATGATGAACGCACCGGTCTTCGGCAAGGCGGTCCGCTTGAATTTATTCGGGCAGTTTGCCCGCACTCTATCGACCTTGCTGGAAAACGGCGTCCCGGTGTTGACTGCCCTGCAAATTACCGAACAAATTGTCCCGAACCGCATCATTAAGGAAGCCATCGCCAACACCCGCACGGAGGTGACGGATGGCAAAACCATCGCTCAGCCGCTGGCGCGCAGCAAAATCTTTCCCCAACTCATGGTGGACCTGCTCAAAATTGGGGAGGAAACCGGCAATGTGCCGGGCGCATTACAGAACATCGCGGATACTTACGAAAACGAACTGACCATCGCGCTCAAGGTGATGACCGCTCTGATTGAGCCGATCATGCTCGTCGTCATGGCCGCCGGCGTGGCGTTTCTGCTCGTGAGCGTGTTTTCGGCCATGTTTGCCATGACGTCCAATATTGCCCGCTGATGAACTTGCGCCACTCCCAACCCCGCGGTTTTACCTTGATCGAGTTGCTGGTCGTCATCGGCATTCTCGCCATCGTGGTGACCATGGGTGTTCCCGCCTTCACCCACATGTTGAAAAGGGAGGGGATGACTGGCTCAATCAGGGATGTGATGGAGGCTTGTAGCAAGGCACGCGCCATGGCAATTCTCCAAGGGACAACCGCCGAGGTGGTTTTTCATCCCCAGGATGGCCGCTTTGAAGTGAGCGGCGGCAGCGGCGCGGCAGCGCCATCAGCTTCCCCGGAGGAACCAGACGCCCCTGCGGTGCACAGCAATGCGCCGGGCTTTTCCGGTCAATTATCCGATCACGTTAACATTGAATTGCTCGACATAAACTTTGGGGAATACAAGGACGCCGAGACTGCCCGCGTGCGTTTTTACGCCAACGGCACCAGCGATGAATTTACCCTCATACTCCATGGTGATAACAATGAATACCGGAAAATTTCATTGGAAGTTGTCACTGCGCTTGCCGATGTGGGGCCGGTTGAATGAACATTATTATTCCATCTCCAGATAACCTGCTTTCAAAGGAGGCCGTGGCCGTCCGGGACTCCGTCCCGTTTCATCGTTCACCTTTCTACTTACGCTCACGCGCTGCTTTTACGTTGATTGAAGTGATGGTCGCCATGGGCATTTTTTTCATGGCCATCTTTGCCATCCTGAGCGTGGTATCCGGTTGTCTGCGCAACGCGCGATTATTGCAGCACAAATCAGTCGATGCGAGCATGCTCATCGCAGAATTATCCCTGACCAATCAATTGGTGGAAGGCAGTGATTCGGGGGATTTGGGCAAGGACTATCCCGGATATAAATGGGAACGCTCCATCGAGGAGGTTGGCACCAACGGATTATTTCACGTGGAATACATGGTTACCGGTCCAATGGTTGGCGCTCAGACGCCGCCGCAAAGTCACATGAGCGTCCTGATGTGGCGGCCGGCCTCCGGTTCGGGTTTGAAGCCCATAAGATGAAATTCGCGCGCCACAAAAGCATCACCGCCTTTACGCTGCTTGAAATCATGGTGGCGTTGACTCTGTTGAGCGTGATCATCATCGCCATCTACTCAAGTTGGAATTCCATTCTGAAAGGTTCCAAGGTGGCCCTCGACACCGCCGCCGCCACCCAACGCACGCGCATCAGCATGCGCACCTTGCAGGATTCGCTCCTGTCCGCCTGCGTCTTCAACGCCAATCAGCGTTACTACTCCTTCCTTGCGGATTCCGAAGGCGATTTTGCCTCGCTCAGTTTCGTGGCGCGTCTCCCCAAATCATTTCCGCGCAGCGGCAAATTTGGCGATCTGGATGTGCGCCGGCTCAACTTCCAGGTTGAAGAGGGGACCGACGGCAAGAAGCAGCTCGTCTTGCGGCAAAGCCCAATTCTCATGGACCCGGACGAGGACGAACAAAAATTTCCGCTCATCCTCGCCAAGGACGTCAACAAATTCATCCTGGAATTTTGGGATGCCACGAACACTGACTGGTCTGCGGAATGGACGCTGACCAACCGACTGCCCCAAATGGTCAAGGTCACCTTGGCTTTGGGCCGTCTGGATCAATTCTCAACCGCTCCTCAGGAGGCCGTCACCGGCGTTGTGGCCATGCCTGCGCAGCCGGTGCGGGTTGAATGGCAGATGCCGCAATTGGGAGCGGGAGGGGGAGGGGGCGTGCCGCCGCCGCCGCCGCCAAAATTGGGAGGTGCCCAGTGAAGATTATCTTGCGGCACAAACCCGACGGTATGGCGCTGTTCATTGTGATGGTCTCGATCTTCATTTTGGCCTTCCTGGCGGGCGGACTCGCTTATTCCATGAAAGTGGAAACCAAGCTGGCCATGAATGCCAACGATGAGAATGACCTGGAATGGGTGGGACGGTCCGGCATTGAATACGCGCGCTGGGTGCTCGGCGGACAATTGAAAACGCCCAACGAACCCTATGATTCTTTGAACCAGAAATGGGCCGGTGGACCGGGTGGCACGAATGATTTTCTCGCCGACGCCTCCCTGACTGATGTGGAACTCGGCAAAGGAAAATTTTCCGTTAAAATCGTCGATGCCGAACGCAAATTTGATATTAACCTGGCTTTGAATAATGAGGCGCTGCTACAACAGGCGCTGATTTTAATTGGCATCGACGCCTCCGATGCGCCCACGATCATTGCTTCCATTCAGGATTGGATTGATACTGATGATAATACTCATATCAACGGCGCCGAAACCGAATATTATCAGGGCCAGAATCCGCCCTATGAGGCAAAAAATGGGCCGATTGACGACGTGTCGGAACTGTTGTTTATCAAGGGCATTACACCGGAAATTTATTGGGGCCCAAATTCCACGAATCATCCGTCCGCTGTTTTCCAGTCGAAGACTCCCGGCCAAACTGGTCTTTTGCCTGTCACATCCGTGGCGTCGGCGGGATTGGTGGATATTTTCACCACCGTCTCCAGCGGTCGAATCAACATCAATACCGCCTCGCACACGGGGCTGCAATTAATTCCCGGCGTAACCGATAACATTGCCACTGAAATTATTCGGCTGCGCTCCGGCCCAGATGGCGCTGATGGGACTGAAGACGACACACCCTTTCGCAATACGGGAGAGTTGATTAACGCGGTGCCAAACCGCCAGTTGGTGCAGCAAATGATCCCGTTCTGCACCGTGCGCAGCACCACGTTCCAGGTGCAGGTGGACGCGGAGATTGGCCAATCAAAACGCACCTATTACGCTCTGCTCGTTCGTAACAGTCCCACCGATGTTCAGTTGCTGAACATGTATTGGAAGTAGGCGCATCCGCTTTCTGGGCCGGATTCAAAGCAGTTTTTCTTCACCTCGTCTTCTCCGCGCAGTATAAGAAGTGGCAAATACATGAGCGCCTCCAAACAGAAAATCATCTTCGTGACCGGCACTGACACCGATGTGGGTAAGACCTTGTTTACCGCCTTGCTGTTGCATCATCTTCGCCAAAAAGGGTGTCACGCACTGGCGATGAAACCCTTTTGTTCCGGCAGCCGCGCAGACGTGAATTTGCTGCAATCATTGCAGTCGGGCGAGTTGTCCGATGCGGAGATGAATCCATTCTATTTTGCCGAGCCAATCGCCCCGCTGGTGGCTGCAAAAAAGCAGCGCAAAACCATTCGTTTAAAAGAGGTCGTTGCTCGAATTAAGAAAATCCAGGCGAAAAGTGAAGTTTTGCTCATTGAAGGCTCAGGCGGCTTGTTGGTGCCATTGGGAAAAGACTTCGACGTGGCTGATCTAATCCAAGTAATTGATTGCCAAGTGGTTGTTATCGCACGCAATCGCCTGGGCACAATTAATCACACCATGTTGACGGTGAACGCCTTACAGGCAATGGGGAAGCCCCCGATCGCAACCGCGCTCATGTCAGCAGCAAAGCCGGATCTAACCTCGCGCACAAATGCTCAAGTGCTTGCCACATTGCTCCGCCCAATCAATGTTCTCGAAATCCCATTTTTGGGTAAACAGCCTTTGCGGACAACCTCCGTGAAGGAAAATGCCCTTAAAATACACAAAACCCTTGCGACAATTGCCCGATCCAGCGGCTTTCTTTGCTAAGAGCAAATACTTTCAGCGGTCATGCACTGCAAATAGCTGATAGTAAAACAGTTGCACGGCAGCAATGCTTTCCTGTTTATCATTCACCAAGGTGAGCGACAAAATAACGTTTCCAGAGTGTGGTTGCTTTTTTGCCAAGGAACTCGGGGAAAATAGCCGTAAAAGGGCTGCCTCAATGATCCCCGTGGATTGGAAAGGCCCTCCAGCCCTGGTAGAGTAGGGGATTGGGACCCATCAGTTGGTAATTTTCCGGCAGCTTGCTGAATTAAAAGAGCACGGATGCCAAGCTCACCAGAGATTCTCGAATTATTTTTCTGTTCGACTGGAGTTCCTGATAGCTGCTGCACAAACAAAATCTCCACACAAATCTCGCTTCTTTCAAAAACAGCGAAACACCCAATGAAATCAATATAAAAACACTGGTCGTGATCCTTGTAATTTATTCGTTATGGAGCATACTATGTATGGATTTAGAGCGGCGGTTTTCAGCGGGGCGAAAAAAAGTAGCAGAAAAATGAAAAAACCTCTTGCGCTCTTTTTAAAGCTTGGTAGTTTGGTTGTGTTCTTTGGACGCGGTATAGAGACTGAAAAAACAAATTAGTTTGTTTGTTGACAGTCGGTGCGATTCGGATAAATTACGAACGCATTTAAATACTATCTGGTATCTCAGTTGCCGAGATGCAGTAAGAATCGGCGCTGGGGATTTTTGTCCCCCTGATGGGAAGATTTTCGGGTGTGAAAACACTCGCTGCTCTTTGAAAATTGAATTGTGCGATAAGTTAGAGCCCCTTAAAGGAACTAGGTAAGTTAGTTATCTGGTTCGCTTTGAGATTTAATCAAAATAATAGATAGTCGGATTTAATCAATCTGACGATCAAACTAACGTTTATACGGAGAGTTTGATTCTGGCTCAGAACGAACGCTGGCGGCGTGGATAAGACATGCAAGTCGAACGCTTGTCATGTTGTAGCAATACAATATGGCAGGAGTGGCGCAAGGGTGCGTAACACGTGGGTAATTTGCCGTGAAGTTGGGGATAACTCGCTGAAAGGCGAGCTAATACCGAATGTGAAAATTGGAAGGCATCTTTTGATTTTCAAAGCTGGGGACCGTAAGGCCTGGCGCTTCACGATAAGCCCGCGGCCTATCAGCTAGTTGGTGAGGTAACGGCTCACCAAGGCTAAGACGGGTAGCTGGTCTGAGAGGACGACCAGTCACACTGGAACTGAGACACGGTCCAGACACCTAC
>JAQGPA010000083.1 GCA_028293325.1 Pedosphaera sp.
CTAGGTCGGCGATAAGGATTCCCAATGAACCGGCTCTGCACCGGTTCACAGTCCTCGGTTAATCCCAAAGCGACATAAGTCTGGGCCGGGCGGCGGCCCTGATTTCCTCATTGCTTTTTTGCGCGGATGAGCGAAGGTCTTTTAACCTCGGGTCATTCAAAGGATCAGAAAGCCGTGAAAACCTATTCCGTGCTGTTGGTCGACGATTCGTACCAGGACCGTCTCCTCATGCGGCAAACCTTTCGCCACCATCCAACCTTTTCGATCATTGGTGAGTTGGGGGATGGCGTTGAAGCCATCGCTTATTTGCTGGGCCAGGAAAAATTCACCGACCGCCGGACCTTTCCTTTTCCCGACTTGCTCATCCTTGACTTGGAAATGCCGCATAAAAACGGGTTCGAAGTGTTGGCCTGGTTGCAGACCTGCCCGTTTAAATACCTGGTTGTAACCATAATGTCAGGCACTGCGTTGCCGGAAGATCGCGAGCGCTGCCTGGCGTTGGGTGCGCATGCCTTTTATCCGAAGAATCCCACTACGCCGGGGCGGGACGCCATCATTCACAATCTCAAGACCTTGCTGGACACCCGCCACTTGGATCGCGCTTGACTGCCCGGCCCAATCCCGCCGGTCACCTCCCACTCACGGTTCTCCAAAAGTCCAGCAAGTTACACTGTCCGCATCCTTCACGTAAATCCGTTTGCCCGCCACCACCGGATGTGCCCAGGTCTCACTCTCGGAAACCTTGAGCTTCGCCAACTCGGTATATTCCTTGCCGCTCGGTTTAAAAGCAATCAACCCGGAGTTGAGCGTCAATGCCAGCATGACCGACCCAGCGTCCAGCATGGTCGCGGTCGAGCCTCTGCCAGTATCATCCGTCCACAAGGTGACACCCGTCTTGGCATCGGCACAAAAGAAGCGGCCGGTAAAACCATACAATCGCCCATCCTTGAGCACCGGCGTCGTAAAACGTGCGCCCGCTTGCGCGTTGGTCCACACCGGCACCGGCACAAAACCCGTCCCTTGCAGTTCAATCTTCAACGCGAACAACCCTTTCCCCTGCCCCGTGTAAAACAATGTCTGCCCATCGACAACCGGCGTCGTGTTGTTCCCCTGCGTTGCTTCGAACGGCACCCGCCAGAGCAACTGCCCATTCACTGCATCCAGTCCAATCAACGACTTCGCCGTAAATGTCACCACTTGCTTCTTCCCCTTCACCGTCATCACCACTGGCGACGACGACGCAGGCCCATCGCTTTCCCATTTCCACTTTGCCTCGCCGCTCGCCAGGTCAAACGCCATGACCGCCCCTGCCCCTTTCACCCCCACCTGCACGATGCATCGCCCATCCACCACCACCGGGGACATGGATGCGTCAGACCGGTAAGCGACTCCCAGATAATCGTTCGTGGACTGCTTTCGCCAAAGCACCTTGCCGCTCGTGGCATCAAAGCAGGATAGAATTCCCCCGACTCCCAGCGTGCAAATTTTTCCCTGGCTGACCACCGGCGAACTCCGCGTTCCCGGATGCCGCGCCGGTGGACCGGTCACCACATACTCCGCCGGATAACTCGCCTGCCAGATTGTCTTTCCGCTCGCGGCGTCCAGGCACAGGAGCACTTCATCCGTCTCCTGCCGCGTAAAACTGTAGAGCCTCTTCCCCACCAGCGCTGGCGTGGCATCCCCCACGCCGACCGTGACCTTCCACTCCTGCTTCAATTCTTTCGGCCACGTCTTGGGCGCTTTAAATCCTGTGACCTGCCCATCCCGGTTCGGCCCCCGCCATTGCGGCCAATCCTGCGCTTGAACATTGCTGAAAGTGATCAGGGCTGCGCAGATTGCCAGCACACCAACTGTGTGTTTCACCGGGTTCATATTGAAAAGAAACTGCTCCCCGCGCCCAGCTTCGTCAACCACAATTAACCCCACGAAAATCCCTTTATCCGCTCGTTCCACTAAAAGCGCCTGACAAAACACGATTGCGCCCTGACCGGATGATTTGTCAACCATTCGTCTCCCTCGCCCCGCCCAAGCGGGAAGAGCGGGAGCGCGGAATTTATTCCGCTTCACCTTAATCACGACCGGCGGGCAGAAACGTGCAAGCCCTGCAATACCGCCCGCCGCATTCCACTCCCTCTACCGTCCGACGGGAGAGGGCCGGGGTGAGGGTTCCGAAATCCTCCAATTCCGAACTCCGAATTCCGCACTCCGAATTTTCATGTGTTCTAATTCGTCAACTGCAGTCGATAATACGCGCTCCCCAACCCGTGATCGATTGGAATGGTAATCGGATTGGTCAGCGGGCCCGGCAAATTTATCCAGTTTGTTCCCAGGCCGACCGATACTGGATTCGTCTGGCATTGCAGCACCCAGTTGCCACCGGTCGTTTGCCACGAGAGCTGCACCGTATCAGCCACTGGCTGCAGCGCAATGGTTGGTCGCGTTACGGCAGTGACCATGACGTCCCGCACTGTGGTGACTGCGCCATCATCCGCCGCCAAGCGCAATATATACGTGCCCCCCACGGAAAAGCTCGCCGTGGTCGTCGGCGCGTTTGCATTTCCAAAAGTAACCGTACCCGGCCCGCTCAGCTTGCTCCACGTAATCGCCACCGCCGCCGGCGGATTGGGCCGTCCGTCATCCGTCACCGTGCCATTCAGATTGGCGTTCGCCGGCCAAAGGGTCGTTTGATTGGTGCCTCCATTCACAAGCGCCGCCAGGTTGGCGGGCGGCATCGATGCCAGCAATTGCACCTCCGCATCAGAAAGCAGCCGGTTGTAAATTCGCAGGTCGTCAATGCTGCCGCTCCACGCCCGGTCCGACGCCGCGCGATTGCCAATATAACCGTTGCCGGTGTTGACCGGTGTCGTCCCCACCGGTGAAGTAATGATGCCCGGCGACAATTTGTTGCCGTTCACATAAAGCGTGGGCACATTGGTCAGGCTGCTCCGGTCGTAGCTCGCCGTCACATGATACCACGCGCCGGTGCTGATGGTATTTTGCCCCGAAAACCAATCGCCATTTTGTGTGCTCGTAAAAGTGGCGAAGTCAAACCCGTTCGACCCCTGATTATCAAAACGAAAAAACAGCCGGTACCCCGGCATTTCCACAACCCGCGGAAACGCGCTGTTCCCCGGCGCGTCCGCCCGCGCCCATGCCGCCACCGTGATCTGACCCGCGTCGGGCGAGGCAAACTTCGCAACATTGCCGAGCCCATTGAAATGCAGCGCATTGGAAATTGTGCCCGTGGTAAATGTCGCGCCCGTGATGTTGGCCATGAGCCCATTCCCCGAAGCATCCGCGGCATTGGTCCCGCTCGTCTCATCCATTTTCCACCACGCCAGCAATCCATTCGTTACTCCCACACTGGCATTCACCACCACCGTCAGCGGTACGCTTTTCGTCGCTCCATTGCTGGCTTTGAAAGCCAGCCCGTAAAGACCTTCCGCACTAAAGCCCGCCGTCGTGGCCAGGGCGTTTGTGTCGCCAAAACTGACCGCGCCCGGACCGCTCACTTGCGTCCACGCCGTCGTCAACGGTCCCGGCGGATTGGGCTGATTGTCGCTCGCCGTGGCTGACAATTTTAAAATGTCGTTCGTGCTGTTGAGAAAAACAATCGCGGTCGCCGGACTAATGACTGCGGCGGTCGGCGGGATCAACGGCGCCGTCCAGATCAAGGCATCGTTGACTACGTTGGTCCCCTGCGTTCCGACCGCCCGCACCGCATTCGTTCCACCCTTCAGCGCAACCGGCCAGCTGAAGATCCGATTGGTGCTCGTCTGCACACCTTGGGACACCTCGTTGACAAACAACTCCACCGACTGGCAGTTCGCATAAACTTTGGCCGTGACCGCGTTGGTCAGCCGGTTGGTGAATGTGTGCCCCGTGATATACACCATCGGCTGGGTGGCCCAGTTCGCCTTGTACCAGTAAAAGGCGTCTTTGCGCACCTGCCGGTCATAGCTGACGATCCCCTTGTCATTGCGTCCGGCGGTATCTCCTTCATTCCGTCCATCGGCCGCAAAGTCAAACAGGTTCCAGAGAAACTTGCCCCACAGAAATGGCCGTACCTTCATCTGCTGCCAGTGCGACTCATGATACAAATTCTGATATTCCTCCGGATGAAATGGCCCGCTCGTGGCTGGCTGCGTCGGATTCTCGCTATGCTGATAAATGCTCGCACCCGCTCCGTATTCACTCACCCCCACAGTCCGGGTGGGATTGGCGGCGTGGAACGCGTCCGCCCACGGACCAAAGTCGCTCATGACTCCGTTATACCACCCGTAATATTTGTTGAAGGCCAGCAGTTGGGAATACTTCGTCGTCGGGTCATTGTCACTCGAGTTTGCCGCTGCCGTGGAAGGCCGGGTCGAATCTTCCTGCGCGACAATCTGCGCCAGTTGACTGACCAGATTCGTCGCGCTGGGACCCGCTTCCAACGTGACTTCGTTAAAGATCCCCCAGCACACCACCGACGGGTGGTTATAGCGCTGGTGAATCAACTCCCGCAATTGTTGCGCGGCATTGGTGTAAAATGCCGGTGCCTCGGTAATGCGATCAATCAATGGAATCTCAGTCCAGAGCACGATACCGCTTTGGTCCGCCAACTGGTAGGTGTGATCGGCATGTTCATAATGCGAGAGCCTCACCGCCGTGGCCCCCAACTCTTGCAAGATCATAAAATTGGTCCGCCGCTCCGCATCGCCAATCGCCCAACCCTTGTCCAGCCAATCCTGGTGCATACTCGCCCCGTGCAGGTCGTACGACTGACCGTTGAGAAAAAATCCGTTCGTCGGATCCACGCTAAACCACCGAAAGCCCAACGGCTGACTCACCACATCGGCGACACTCGCTCCGCGATAAACTTCAACAAAGGTCTGATACAGGTACGGGTCGGCCAATCCATTCCACAAATGCGGATTGGTCACGATCGTGCTCGCCACCACGTTGGACACCGTGGCTGGCGGTATCACCACCACATTGGTCAGTGTCGTCACAATATTCGTGGCCGCATCCGTCACCACCGCGCGCACCGTCACCGTCGCGGTCACCGCGCTCGAATTGGATACCACCGTCGTGACCTGCAGGTTGGCCGCGCTGGCGCTCACACTGGTGGTCTTGAGGTAAACCCCGGCGGAACCATAGTCCAGCGGCGAGATCTGCACCGGGTCGGTCACCAGCAAATGCGCGTCCCGATACAAACCCCCAAAGAAAGTGAAGTCCGCGTCCAGCGGCGGAATGTTCGTGTTGGCTGCGTTGTTCACCTTTACCGCAATCACGTTGTCCGCTCCCACATTCACGTACGGCGTCACATCAAATACAAACGCCGCAAATCCACCCTGGTGTTCTCCCAAAAAGTTGCCGTTGAACCACACGTCCGTCACCAAAAAAGCGCCGTCGAATTTTACAAAGAAATGCCGCCCCACATAACTCCCATCCACCACGTAGTGCGTGCGATACCACCCAATGCCCCGGTAATAATTGCCCCCCCCATCCTCACCATCCAAATTATTCCACGTATGCGGCAAATTAATCGACGTCCAGGCGCTGTCGTCAAACCCTGTATTCTGCGCCCCCGCCGCATCCTGCCGCAGAAACCGCCAACCCGCGTCCAAATTCACATCCACCCTCTGGCTGACCGGCGGCTGATAGCTCTGCGCCGCCAAACTCCCGGCGATGCCAAAAAACAACAACCAGCGGCAGACAAAACTTTTTACCATCTGCGTGCTGTTCCGCACGCCGCAGCGGCGGCGGAATGTAAAATCAAGTTTCATAATGTTAAAACGACACTGCCAATCCGGCTTTCTTTAATGCCACCTACACTGAAGTAGGAGACGAAGTAACGAGGCTCTGACATTTCCCACCAGAATACTTGATCCACCCACCGCGCAAACCTTCCGCCTCCCTCGCCCCGCCCGAGCGGGGAAAGGGTACGGGGTGAGGGGTACCAAACGCTCGTCCCATTTGCTTGTTAATCCAGTTTATTTAAACGTTCCAAATCAACTCCCCTTGACGCATCCCGGTTACTGTAATTTTATTCGGTAAAATTGTTGCTGCTCGACCGGGTCTATCGCGTAAGGCCCGATCACTCCCGGAACATCATACCAAGGCCCAAATAAATTGCTGGCCGATTGCAGCGTGCCGTTCGGCCACCGCAGTGTCATATTGGTGCCGGACCACTCAATCGATACCCGGATCGGTGGACTAATCGTTACCGTTGTCGCCGCCGCTGAGGAGCAACTCCCCACCGTCGCAGTGACGCTGTAACTCCCCGCCGCATTGGTCGTCACATTTACGATGGACGGATTCTGATTCGTTGCCGCAAACCCATCCGGCCCGGTCCAGTTGTAGGTCGCTCCCGCCACTGTCGCCGCCGCCAAATTCAACGTCATGCCCGCCGAGATCGGGCCGTTATTACTCGCTACCGGCGCGGGCGGCGGCACGCACGCTGCAGTGACATTCGCTTCCAGGGAGTTGGGCCCTTCACCGGCGTTGTTCACGGCGCTGACGACATAAAAGTATTTCGTGCCATTGACTGCCGTTGCATCATTATAATTGGTTCCCACCAGGCTGCCGGCTGAAGCTACCGTCGCGTACGGCCCGCCGCTGATCGTCGCACGCTTCAAGTTGTACCCCGTCGCCCCGCTCGCCGGGATCCAACCCAGGTTAACCTGGTTGTCCCCGCCCGCCGCCGTCAGGCTGGTTGGCGGATTCGCCGCCAGCAATCGAATGCTCTCCACAAAATTGGCGTCACCAACTCCCGTGTAGAAACGAAAATCATCAATCCAACCGTTGAAGGAACGCTGGCGATTTTGCTTGTTGCCGACATACAGTGTTCCCAATGCCCCAAAGTCAACATTGGTGCTCGCCACGATGTTCGTGACCAGGCTCGCCGGGGTCGAATCTGTCCCCTCGTAAACCGCTAAACTCGTCCCGCTATAAGTCGCCGCGAGGAACACCCAGGTATTGGTCGTTACGCTGCCATGCAGGTCTGCGATGGCCGTAACGCCGTTGAGTTGGAAATATACTTGGTTGGACGTCTGAAATTTTAGCCCCAGGCTGTTGGCCACGCCCGTGTCACTCGGACTGCCTCCCCCCAGCACAAACAGGCGCGGCCCCAAGTTCGCTCCCGCTGCCATCAAGGCGTTCTGCTTGAACCACAGCGTAACCACAAAATTACTGACGCTCCCAAAACCCAGGTTTGCATTGGTCGTGCTCGCCAGCGGCCCGGGATTGCCCGGTTGGTTTGCGCCGTTGATTGAAAAATCCAGCGTTCGGCTGCCGGTGCTGGCGCCGGCCACACCCGAACCGGCCGCGCCATGGTAATCGGCGTTGACACCGGCTCCATTCACCATTTGCAAAGTGGCGCTGACGCCCCCGCCGCTATCACTTGGTGTCGTCGTGCTGCCGGCATGATCATCAAATCCGAATCTCAATTTTAACACGGGCGGCGGTGGCGGCAACACCGGCGCTACGTCGTAAACCCGTATGTAATCAATCTGCATCTCGCCGGGAAAAACCGTTGTCCCGTCGGGGTTGCCGCCAAAATCCCCACCCACAGCCAGGTTCACAATAATGTAAAACGGCTGGTCGAATGGCGCGGGGTAAACCCCGCCGGCGCTCCACCAGCTTGTCTGGGTCTCATAGACTTGATCATCGATGATCCATTGAATCGAATTGGTCGTCCACTCCAACACATACGTATGGAAATTGGTGACTGAATCTCCGGGCGGAAACGTGAAGGACGGCCCATGGGATTGCGCTTGGTTCGGCCACACGCCGCCAAAGTGAAGTGTTCCGAGCACAGAGGTCGGAGCACTTCCCCTGTTTTCCAATATGTCAATTTCACCCGAAGACGCCCACGCCCCATAGACCGAGCTCTGTGGCATCATCCAAACCGCCGGCCAGTAACCCTGCCCTTGCGGCAGCTTCGCGCGAAATTCCACCCGCCCGTATTTCTTGCTGAACAACCCCGACGTCTTCATTTTCGCCGACGTATAATTCTGGCCTCCGTAAGCTTCTTGCCGGGCGACAACGTGCAGCATCCCATTGCTGACGTACGCGTTCTCCGGACGGCTGGTATAATACTCCAGTTCATTGTTGCCCCAACCCGGATAAGGCGGGCCGTTGCCGATATCATACGTCCAGTGGCTCGCATCAATTACGCTGCCATCAAACTCGTCGCTCCACACCAGTGGCCCTGCGCCATGCGCGGTATTGCTTCCCAGGCTCACAACGCCAAAAATTAACAGAACCGCCGCCGGCAGTAAAAAAATGAAAGATGCGTTCTTCATGCTCACTCTCTGGTTATCTACCGTAGCGTATCCAAGACCACTTTCCCTCTCGCACGGGTGGTTGATTGATGACTCTGCGAGACCGGGCACAAGTCCAGTGCTGCAGCGGGAGCGGTGTTGTTGCTCCGCTCAGGTCGAGTGCCTCTCATTGCGGCTTCATGAAGGGTGCATTAAGCAGGTTGACTAACGGGCCGGTCGGGAAATCTATACTGTCCTGATAGAAATAGCATTTCCGATTGGCCACATCCCAACTCGTCAAAAAACGCATTTTGTCAGCTTTGTACCAGCGGGCCGAGCCATCTATAAACACCTCGTTGCCGCCGGAGGGAAAGGTCGAGCTCCCCACCCGATGGGGCGGCAGGTTGTCATACACGCCCGGGCGCGTCGGATCCAGTGCGCCCCACGTACCCACTTCCACCACGGCATCCGCCGCCAGCACCCAGTACGGTTTGGACATCCCCAGCTTCACCGGGCTGAGACTGGTAAATGTTCCCACTGGATTCTGCCACGTGGTGATGCCGCCAAAATACTGGTAGCCGATATTCCATTGATTGTATGTGGCATCATAAAACGGTAATCCCGGCCGGTTGACGCATGTCCAAATCGACGTGGCGTTTGATTTTACCGTCAAATTTACCGTTGCCGCTGCGCCGGCATCCGGTGGATTCAAGGCGAGTTGGACAAACGTTGAAGCGCCGCCCGTTTGCGCACGTGCCTCTACGACCTTGTCGCCGTTGTCCATCCCATACATAGTCATGCCAATGCCGATCTGTTTTAGATTATTAAGGCAGTGGGTCCGCTTCCCTTTCTCCTTGGCCCTGGCGAGCGCCGGTAACAATAACCCGGCCAGAATGGCGATGATGGCAACCACCACCAGCAACTCAATCAAGGTGAAACCAAAATGTCCGGCGCGCGCCCCCTTGCGTGAAAGACGCGCGCCGAACCAACCCATTCTTGAACCGAACCCATGAGTGGCCGCCATTATCGGCCACCCTTCACTGCCGGCGTTTCCCTTCGCCTGCGCGGAACGCGCCATCGCGTTCCGCGCCAAAACTATGGCTTTAAACTGTTTCATTGAATACTTAAACGATAGAAGCGTTGCCCCGCACCGATTGGATCGTTGACCGACTTGACTGTCCCATCGCCCGCAACGGTGCTCAGGTTTAACCAAATCGGATCGTTCAAGTTGTTCTTGTATGTAACCGTGTAATTGAACCCATTCTGCGTCGGGAACGAGATGTTCACATTGGGCCCGCTTGGCACAATCGTGAGGCTGACCGCCGTCGGGGCCACAACCGCCGGCACCAGCATGTAAAAGTTCGCGTTCTCGTTCCCATCCGCCGTCATTTGGAACGTGTTGGTTCCGCCCAACGGGAGCACTACCGCTTGCAGCGTGTTGGTATCAATCAACGGCACCCATTGCCACGTCGTGAAGCTCGTTCCGGTTCCCTTGAATGTGCCCAGGTATTGGGTGGTTTGCACTGGCGTCCCCCACCCACTGGTCACCTGAGCGAGTGGCAGATTAAATGCCCCATTGCCGCCCGCCAGCCGGGCATACACATTGAAGTTGCCGCTCGGGAATGTGCGCGTGTAGTTTATCCACGCGGTATTGGTCCAAAAATTTACGTCATAATCCGCGATGGTCGGATCCAGGGCGAGCAGTCGGGCATTGCTGTATTTCTGCCGCGTGCCGTCGCTGGTGACTTCCGTGGCGATGAAATCCGATGACCGATACGGATGGGTGCCGGTGTAAAGAACATAATGTTCGTCCGTGTCGACCGTACTGACCTGGCCAAAATAACTGTTGGCCGCCGGGCTGGAGGTGGGCACCGGATTATCAATGTAGCGCAGCCCACTCCCGTTCGGCACGGGGCTCGAAGTGGGCTCGAAATCAAAGTCCTCCGCCTCCCAGACATAGTTTGTCGGATTGAACGTGTCAAACGTAACCGTCGTGGTCGCGTGCAAGCCCTGCAGATCCGTCACATTAATGACGGCCGTGTAATTGGTGCTGGGCAACAACCCGGTATAACTCACGTTCCAACTGGTGGCCGAACCGGTAAACACCAGGTTGCTGGAGATGTTAACTCCGTTCAGCGTAACCTGAATGTTGGTGGTGTTAATGCCGGTCGGACTGCTCGCGATGAACGTGAGTTTGTTGGTCCCCTGCAGCAACACGGAGCCATCCGGATACACATTGTCGATGCGCGGCAGATCCGTTCTGGCCGCCGTCAACATGTAAAAGTTGATGTTGATCGCGTTGTCGACCGTCATCCGCAACGTATTGGTTCCGTTCAGCGTGACGTTGGCGTAATTGCCGAACTGGTCGAGCAACGGCACATACAGATAAGCCGCGTAGCCGCCGGTTCCCGGGCAGTTGAACGTGCCGATGCGCTTCGTGAGTTGCGCGGTGGTCCCCCACCCGCTGAGGATCTCGTCCAGGCGGGTATGGACCGTCACGCCAACGCCGGACGCCTGGCGAGCATATATATTATAGGTGCCGGCCGGCCATGTCCTCGTGTAATTCTGCCAAAAGCCATTGCCCATGAACCCGAGATTGTGGTCCGGGGCACTGGCTATCAGGAATTGCTGCCGCGGCGCATCGCTGATCGGTGAGGTCATGATGCGATCATTCACCCGGTAATTGGCCGTATTATACCCGTTCAGGGACGTTATCGGGGTGGCATTGTTGTTGCCATTCTCGTCCACTAACTCGGTTCCCACTACCCCGAAATAGCTGTTCGCGGCGCTACTGGTGGTCGGGACGGGATTGTCAATGAACTGGCCGTTGTTAAAGTCAAAATCTTCCCCTTCAAACTGGAGCAGCGGGTTGTAAGTATCAATATGCAGTGTGCTGCTGACCGCATTGCCGTTGGCATCAGTCACGCTGATGACGACGGTGTAGGATTGGTTGAGCAATAATCCGGGATAGCTCACATTCCAACTTGCGGGCGTGCCGGTAAACACCAGGCTTGAGGAAACATTGGTGCCGTTTATGGTCAATTGCACGCTGTTGGTGCTGATCGTGGTGCTCGTTGAACTCGCGGTGAACGCAAACTTGTTCGTCGCTTGGAACAACACACTGCCGTCCGGATACACGTTGCTGATGCTCGGCAGATTCGTGTTCGCCGGCACAAACATGTAAAAGTTCGCCTGGCCGCCGGAACCCCATGTCATCCGTATCGTGTTGGTGCCGGCCAGGTTCACCGTGGCGAGATTTCCCACTCCGTCGCGCAACGGCGCATACTGAAAAGTGGCGCCGGAACTCGTGTAGTTAAATGTCCCCAGATTTGAGGTGGTCTGGCTTGAAGTCCCCCACCCGCTGGTGACCAGGGCAACGGTAATCGGAATTGAACCGCCCGAGCCGCCGGAAAACCGGCCGTAGATATTATAATTGCCTGCCGGAAATGTTTTCGTGTAATTCTGCCAGTCGGGGTTCGACGTGTTGGCCACCATATGGTCCACCGCATTGGTATCCAGCGCATTGACAAACTTCGGCCGCAGCAACTCCCCGGTTGCCGCCGGTGTTTGCGTGCTGGTCACCACCGCCGCCCCCGCGCGGTAATCGCTGGCGTTGACACCGCCATTGCCGGTGCCCTTATGCGTGTCCACTAATTCCACGCTGTCCAGCCCGAAATAGCTGTTCGCATCCGCCGGCCAGGTCGCGTCGGTATAGTCCGCGTTGTCGATATACATGCCGTTGTTAAAATCAAATTCCTCCGCCTCTACAATGAAGTTGGTCGGACTAAATGTGTCAAAATTCAACGGGAAGGTGCCGACGAACCCGCTGGCGTCCGTCACCGTGATGCTGCTGGTGTAAATCACATTCGTCAGCAATCCGGGAAAACTGACGGTTTGGCTCGGCGAAGGCGATGGACCGCTGACCAACAATTGCCCGGTGACATCCGCGCCGTTCAACACGACTTTAATGCCATTGGCATTAATCCCATTGGGGGAAGTCGCGGTGAATGAGAGCGAGTTGGTCGCTTGCTGGAGCGCCAGGCCATTGGGATAGATATTGCCGATGGATATGGGAGCAGCGGCCTGCCGCACAGTTTCCACAAAACTTGCGTCACCGACGCCACTATAGAAACGGAAGTCGTCAATCGACCCCGCAAATGAGCGTGTCCGGTCGCCCTTGTTGCCGATGATCACGCTGCCGGTAGTGCCAAAATTAACCGACAGCCCGGGCGCCGCAGTGGAACTCACCAGGGTGGCCGGAGCGGTTTCTGAGCCGGTAAAAATCTGCATGTTCGTGCCGTCATAAACCGCGGCAAAGAACAACCACTGATTCGTCGGTATCGCGGCGGCTAAATTAGCGCTGTATAATTGACCGGCGACGTTGCCCACTTGAATCTGGATCTGTGAGAAGGTGTTGAGCTTCATCGCGATGGTATTTGGATTAGACGCAAGATCCGTCGCGCCGTTGGTCCCGATAACAAACATGCGCGGACTCAGGTTGGCGGTCGGCGTGATCAGACGGCTCGCTTTAAACCATTCAGTAACGACAAAATTGGTGACGACGCCAAAACCAAGGGCAGAGCTGGCGATGCGGGAAGCCATTGGCCCCGGGTTGCCGGCCTGAATGGTGTTGGAAGTAAAATCCAGGGCCCGGTTGACGCGGGATACCCCGGAATTCGCCTGGCCATGATAATCGGTCGCTGCATTGGCTCCGCTGACCATGTTCAATGTGATATTCGCGCCCCCCAGGCTGGTGTCGCTGGGAGTGGTAAAGCTCGAGCCGGTGTTCGCATCATCAAAGGCGAATTTCAGCAGGTTAACCGGCGCTTGGGCGTACGCCCCGCTGCCAGTCAGCATTCCCGCCGTTAAGATAATCAAACCAGTGACGAGTAAGGGTGAAACTTTCTTCCGCCACATCCCAGTTATAATAGGTTTACGCAACATATATTTATTTTTTTTCGGAGTTTGTTTTAAGCTTAGGGCTTTTGTCTGGGACTCACTACTTACTGACTCTCCAGCCGAGCATGCAGCCTTTTTTGGATGCGCCAGAGTGGAGAACTTTTTAAATATACAATTTTCTTGGGCATCAAATCATCCCTATTTCGAGGGATACGCCGTTTAAAGGATGAATAGTCTCGACTTTCGAATCCCCCCGGCACTAGATTCAATGACAACCCGAAGTTATGCTGAGCGCAAAGAAAACCCACGCCCTACAGCTTTTTATTGCCCTGGCTCTCCTGGCTGCCTTGACCTTTCTTGCCACCGCCCTGCCCGCCTCCGCGCAACCAACTAGCGGATTATTAACCAATGCTGCTGACGTCCTGTCTCTTTCGGCTGACCAGGCTTCGCGCGGCCTCAAGGTCTCGGTGAAAGGCATTGTCACTGCCTCGGATCCGACTTTGAAGGGCCGCTTCTTTGTCCAGGATTCCACGGGCGGCGTTTTCGTGGACAACGTATATGGCCATCGTCCGGAGCCGGGCGACGTGGTCGAAATTTCCGGCATCAGCCATGCCGGAGCTTTTGCTCCCATTATCACGGCGCCCAGCGTGACCCAAATCGGCACCGCTCCGCTGCCGCTCGCAAAACTGGTTCCAGTCGAACGGTTGATGTCGGGTGCGGAAGACAGTCAGCGCATTGAAACCACCGGCATCGTGCGGGCCGTGCGCGAGGAAAGTTCGCGGCTCGCGGTCGATGTCGTCTCGGGTGGTTACCGCTTCCGTGTTTATCTCCCGCTGCTGCCGCGCATTGATCCCCAAACGCTCGTCGCCGCCCAGGTGCGCGTGCGCGGCACCGCGGCGGAAGCTCACAATCGCTCCTTGCGCCAGCTCATCGCCGTGGAAATTTACGTTCCCGTCGCCGCGGATTTCATGGTTGAGCATCCGGAACCGGTCAACTCCTTTGACAAACCGGTCATTCCGCTTAGCAGCCTCGCTCAATACCGCCCCGATAACTCCTTTGATCAACGCGTCCATGTCCGGGGTATCGTCACCCTCCAAAGAGCGGGTGATAATGTTTTCCTGCAGGATGCCACCGGCGGCCTCCACGTCCAAACCCGCCAACTCACCACCTTCTCCTCGGGCGACGTCATCGAGGCCGTTGGTTTTCCCAGTTTTGAAAACTTTCGGCCCATGTTGCAGGATGCCGTCTTTCGCAAAACCTCGGAACCCGCCCGCACCGTCGTGCCCGCTCCTGTTACCATTAAAGAATTGCGCGACGGCTTGCACCACGCCGATCTCATCACCATCAACGGCAAGCTCCTCGATCGCTCGATCCGGCGGGTGCGCCGCTCTGGCAGTGTTGCGACCGCCAATCGCACGGTCCTGATTCTGCAGCATGCCGATCTCATTTTTACCGCCGAGTGGGATGAGCCATCGCCTAATGCCAGCCTCGCTGCCATCCCCATTGGCAGCACCGTTGAAGTCATCGGCATTTGCCTGACCGATACCGACGACGATGGCAAATTCAAATCCCTGCAAATTCTTCTGCCCGCTTCAAAAAATGTCCGGGTGGTGCAAAAACCGGATTGGCTCACCCTGCGGCGGCTCTTGATCGGCTTCGGCATCGTTTGCTCCATCTTGATTGTCTTCGCGGGTTGGACCGTGATGGTTGCGAAAAGAAATTCGGTGTTGCGCTACCTGATGCGCGAAAAGGAAGCCGCCCAGCTCGAGTTGCAGGAAGCCCACGACCAGCTCGAGGAACGCGTCAAGGAACGCACCGCGGAACTCAAATTCCAGATTACCGCGCGCAAGGAATCCGAAGTCCAATCCAAGGCGGTCCTGGCGGAAAGGACCCGCCTGGCCCAGGAAGTCCATGACACGCTCGAACAATCCCTCACCGGCATTGCCCTCCAACTGGACGTTGCCGCCCGGCTGTTTGACCGCAGCCCCGAGGACGCCTTGCACCACCTCGAATTGGCCCGCGGGCAAATGACCCAAAGCCAGGTGCAAGTCCGGCGTTCGGTCTGGGATCTCCGTTGCCGCGCCCTGGAAAAATTTGACCTGGCCGGCGCTTTGCTCGCCAGCGCCAAACAATTCACCTACGGCACCGGCATCCGGGTGGAAATTGAAACCAAAGGCCAGACCCGGCCGCTGCCTGAAGTGATTGAGGAAAATCTCCTCCGCGTCGGCCAGGAAGCCCTCACTAATGTCATCAAACACTCCAACGCCAAACTGGCCAAAATTGAATTTGAGTTCGCGGCGCATCAAGTGGCGCTCCAGATCAAGGATGACGGCGCCGGCTTCTCGCCGGAAAATTCCGTGGGCCCCCGCGATGGCCATTTCGGCCTGCTCGGCATGTCCGAGCGCGCCAAACGAGTCGGTGGCCAGATGATCCTGGTGAGCGCACCCGGGCTGGGCACCACCGTGCGTCTTGAAATCCCGTTAAGCTCTACACCTGAAGCTCCAACCCTGGAGCCCGCCAACGGAAAATTGCATTTGTGAAAAAAGAAGGCAGCAAAATACGAGTTCTGGTTGCGGACGACCATTATGTTGTCCGCATGGGCGTGTCCGCGTTGGTGAACCTGGAACCGGACATGGAGGTGGTGGCGGAAGCCGCCGACGGCGAGCAGGCGCTCGAACTCTTTACGAAGTTTACTCCTGATCTCGCGCTCATGGATTTGCGCATGCCCGTCCATAGCGGCATCGAAGCCACCATAAAAATCCGCAGCAAATTTGCCACCGCCTGCATCCTGATGCTGACGGCCTTTGACGGCGATGAGGATATTTATCAGGCCCTGGAAGCAGGCGCCCAGGGATATGTGCTGAAAAGCTCTTCCGGAGAGAAACTGATCCCGGCGCTCCGCGCCGTTCTCGCCGGCCAGCAATGGATTCCCGACGATGTGGCCAGCCGGCTTGCCTCCCGGCACCTGTTTGAAGAACTGACCCCGCGCGAATTACAGGTCCTCCATGAACTCGCCAAGGGTCTGGCCAATAAGGAAATTGCCGAGGCTTTGAACATTACCGAGCACACGGCCAAGGACCATTTAAAACGCATCCTCGCCAAACTCCGCGTCGCTGACCGGACCGAGGCCGTCACCGCCGCGCTCCACCGCGGCATCATTCACCTCTAATTCAAATTGCTCATCGCCGCAGTGACCCGTTAAACGCTTTCATTTCGCTGCCCTGGGCGCTAAGCTCAACCCATGCAAAAAATCCTGAAGCCCTGCGCCCTCTCGCTCATCTTCCTTTGCCTTTCCTGCCTCGGAGCGCATAGCGCCGCTAAATTCAACGTCATTGCCTTTTACACTGGCAAGGATGATCTCGCGCACATCAGCTTCGTTCATGAAGCGAATCAATGGTTTCCAAAAATCGCCGCCACCAATAATTTCAGCTACTCCTCCACCACGAATTGGAACGACCTGAACGCGGACTTTCTTTCCCATTATCAAGTGGTGATCTTTTTGGATACCCGCCCGGAAGCCCCCGCACAAAGAGCGGCTTTCCAAAAATATATGGATCACGGTGGCGCCTGGCTGGGATTCCATTTCTCCGGCTTCGCCCTTACCCCTTCCGCGTATCCTCAGAATTGGGATTGGTATCACAATCAGTTCCTGGGCTCCGGCGAATATGTCAGCAATACCTGGCGGCCCACCTCTGCCATCCTCCGCGTCGAGGACCGAACTCATTCAGCCACCAGGCAATTGCCGGACACCTTCAAATCCGCCCCAAACGAATGGTACCGCTGGAAAAATGATTTGCGAAAAAATCCGGATATCAAAATCCTCCTCTCCATCGATCCCACTTCCTTTCCCCTGGGCACCGGACCCAAACCCTACGAAATCTGGCATGAAGGTTATTACCCCGTGGTCTGGAGCAACCAGCATTACCGCATGCTGTACGTAAACATGGGGCACAATGACATGGATTACGAACACGGCACCAACCGGGAATTGTCATCCACCTTCGCCAATGAACTTCAGGACCGCCTTATCATTGACAGCTTGTTATGGCTGGGTAGCAGTCAAAAATGATAATTGATTTTTGCGGCCACTGGTTTCCAGCTTCAAACCGCGCAAAATAAATTAGGCCGCCGGGCACCCTTAAAACCCGGCGGCCTGCCCATTCTGCCTCGCGACTCACCTCTGTCCTGTCCCTGCAGGAAAAAATAACTAGGCGCTTCCGCGCCCGTCAAATTCGCTCCGCCCCGGCGCTCACACTACTCTGCCGTTACTGGATTATTGATGATCTCTGCTGGAGCCAGTTCAAATCCCCCGAATCGGGTGTCGCCACGGGCAAATCGCCGGCGGGATTGCCTGAATAGGTGATCAGGTTTCCATCCCGCCACTTGCGGATTTCAGAATGCCCATCCGCAAAGTCCAGCCCGCCTGCCCGGTTATGATACGTGGCCGGTTTATCAATCCAAATCCCCGCTACAGTGGGATCGCAAACAAACCAGCCGTCATTGATGCTGGCCGGATTTTCATCAATAAAAACGAAGGTCTGGGAAGGTTGGGTGAGATCACCCTGTTTTTTAAAATCACGGCAGAGCGTGCTGTGTGATCGGGTGAAATTCCAGCTTTTGATCGGATTCATCCAGGCGTTCATTGACATGCTCCGCACCGTGGGCGCCGTCCCGTTAGGTTGCACTTTCCGGTCCGCCGGACACTTGTAAACCTGCGTATTGTTTACGTACGGATATAAAAGCCCCAGCTTGATCATATCCAGATTGGTGCTCGGCGACGTGCCAACCATGTCGCCATAAACCCACATGTTAAACGCACTGCCGGCATCAGTCCACGGATTGGGCAGAAAGTTGACATCATAGGCCTGCCCTCCAGACCGGCACAACGTGTCAATGTTCTCGCTGGTATAGATCGTCCAACCCAATCCTAACTGCTTGAGGTTATTCAGGCATTCCACCCCTTGCGCCTTCTGTTTGGCCTTGGCCAAGGCGGGCAACAGCAGGCCGGCGAGAATGGCAATGATCGCGATTACCACCAGCAACTCGATCAATGTAAAACCAGCCCGCCCCGCCGCTTTACCGCGCCCGCCACCGCCCGGGCCTTGTTGGTTCCCTAAAACACCCTTGCCGTGATATTTCATTTTCGTTTTTAAAAACCGATGGCGCAACTTCCGCATATTAGCCTTGGGGTCGCATTGCCTTATTGCACCTGCACCCGGTAAAAACGGGAGGTTCCGGTTGCCGGATCCGGTACCGACATGAGCGCATCATTGCCGCTCACGGCGCTCCCCAGCGGCGTCCAGGTCAAATCGGTCAGGTTGGTTTTATATTGCACCTGATAATTGAAGCCGGCTTGCGTCGGAAACGAGAGCAATATATTGCCGCCGCTGCGCGTCGCGTTGAGCACAAACGCAGGTGCCAGCACCAGGTAGTTCACATTGATATCCGTCCCATCCGGCCGGCCAACTTGCAGCGTGTTCGTCGAGCCATTTAAGGTCAATGGCACCAGGTTTCCTGCCGCATCCGTCAGCGGACAATAGCTGTAAATTTCAAAGTTTGCACCGGGTATCACCACAAAGGTGCCCAAATAATTCGTGGTTTGGCTGGCCGTCCCCCACCCGCTTGTCACCAGCGACAGCGACGCAAGGCTGTTCGTGGCTCCGGACGTCGCCATGCGGGCATAAACATTGTAGGTACCGGCCGGATAAGTCCGCGTGAAATTCATCCACTCATTCGTGGCGAAAAACCCGACGGAATAATCCACCATCCCCGTGCCGTTATATGCCGGACGCACCACATCGCCGTTGATTGCGGTTTCCATGCCATTGGGACGATAGACCGTCCAATGATTGCCCGTTCCCACCGTGGAGCCCGTGTTGAGATCATTGAAGTCCACGCCGGCCACCGACGTCACGCCGGTATAGGCGTTTGTCTGCGGATTATCAAACCATAGGCCTCCGTTGTAATCGAAGTCCTCCGCCTCCCACGTATAGTTGGCGGCACTGAACGTGTTGAAGGTCGAATTTTTGAGCACCACATTTCCATTTACGTCGGTGATCGAAATCGTCGCTTTATAAGTCGTGTTCGGCAGCAGATGCGGATAGCTCACGTTCCAGTTATTCGCGGAACCGCTAAATACCAGGTTCGACACTGTTACGCCATTCAGCGTAACCACCACGGCGTTGGTTGACACCCCGGCCGTGGAAGCAATGCTGAACCCAAGGGTATTGGTGGATTGATTAATGTTTGTTCCATTTGGAAAAACGTTGCTCAACAGCGGCAGGGTCGTGTTCGCGGGAAACAGCATCAGAAAATTTGCATTCAACGCCCCCGAACTGGTCAAACGGAAGGTGTTCGTGCCGCCCAGGCTCACCTGCACCAGGTTGCCGTTGACATCCCTCAGCGGGAAACAGCGGTAAGTCTGCCAACCGCCCGTCGGCGTCACCGAAAAGCTCCCCAACGTGGTGGTGGTCTGGCTGCCCGTGCCCCAACCACTGGTTACTTGCGCCAATGCCGCGCCCCCTGCCGTCGTATTGCCGTCTGCCGCGCGGATATAGACATTGAATGATCCCGTCGGATAAGTGCGCGTATAATTGCACCAATTTCCCGGGTTGAACCAGCCCACATTATAATCCGTCAAACCGCCATTGATGTAAGCCAGCCGCTGGCCATCCGTGTTCGGTTGCGTGGAGACGCCATCCGTGCGGTAATACGGCCCCGCATCGGAGGCATTGGGCACGGTGCCCGAATCCGAAAAATAATCAACTGTGCTTGTGCCGCTCAACCCGGCATAACTGTTGGTTTGCGGATTATCAAGATACTGTCCGTTGGCGTAGTCATAATCCTCCGCGTCCCACGTATAACTCGGTGACAGTGCTTCAAACGACACCGTCGCGCTCGCCGGACCGCCATTGATATCCGTTGCGCTGATGACCGCCTTGTAGGTGGCATTCGTGAGCAATAATGGACAACTCACATTCCAACTTGTGGCCGAACCGCTGAAGCTGAGCCCATTGGTGGACGTAATGTTGGTGATGAATCCCAGCCCAACGAGATTGGTCACGGTCAATCTCACGCTGATGCTGTTGGTGCCGATGGCAAAACTTGCGGGCGAACTCACGTTAAAGGTCAACGCGCTCGCTGGTTGAAATATATTGGTTCCATTCGGATAAATCGCGGTGACGATCGGCAGATTTGTGTTCGCCACGGTCAACATCAGAAAGTTCACATTGCCGCCGCCGCCCGTGTTGGCCGTCAACTTCAGGGTATTGGTCCCGCCCATACTCACTTGTATCAGGTTGCCGAATGAATCCCGCAACGGCACCCAGGCATACGATTCCCAGCCGCCCGTGTTCCCGTAATTAAACGTCCCCAGCACATTGGTCGTTTGCACCGACGTACCCCAACCGCTCGTGAGTTGGGAAAGCGTGGAGCCGCCGCTGGCGCCTCCAAATCCCACCCGGATATACACATTATAAATATTGGTCGGATAGGTTCTCGTGTAATTCATCCAGTTGGGAGTGCCGGGCGCAGTTCCAAAATCGAAAAAGCCCGCATCCACATCACCGGTTACATTGCCCAACGCATAGGCATCCAAAACTTTTTGCCGCATTAATTCACCAATGGAAAGACCGCCGTTGGCGCCCGCTCCCAGTGAATATTCCGTCGCCGCCAGGTCGGAAATGGAACGATACACCTGTACTTGGGGTGAACCCGTACCGTTTCCATTGTCGTAGTAATCCGTCACCGGAGTCCCGGCTGCGCGATAATAGGGATTAAGCGCGGCGTTGAAAGCGTTGGTCGGATTGTCCGTGTACCCACCGCTGTTGTAATCATAATCCTCGGCCTCCCACGTATAATTGCCGGGACTGAACGCATCATAAACATACCGGTTACTCGTCACAATGCCACCGGCGTCGGTGATCAGAATCCCAACTCCCACACCGTTCAGGTTGGTTTGCGCCGTTAACAACGAATCCACCGGCAAATGGGTGTAGGTCACGATTTGTCCGCCCGCAGTCGCGGAAAATGATAAACTCGAGGAAACATCCGCGCCGTTCACGGATACTTTGACCCCGTTGGTATTGACTCCATTTGTGGACGTGGCCGTGAATGACAGGGTGTTGGTGCCGCTCATCAACACCGAACCGTCGGGTGTCAGTCCTGAAACCACCAGCGGCGTCGCTTCCTGGCGCCAACCTTCTATGGTGCCGGCGCTGGCGGTGCCGGTGTAAAAGCGGGTGTCACCAATCCATCCCGCAACGGACCGCGCACCGCTTAACCGATTACCCAGGCAAAAACTCGCGGTGCCGGAGAAATTAAAGTTCGTGCCGGCGCCAATGGGCCGCACCGCGTACAGTTTGGCCGGACTGGCTTCCGTGCCGTAATAGATGGCGGCGTTGCCGCTGACACTGTCGTAGGTAAGCGCAAAAAAGAGCCACACGTTCGTCGGAAAATCATAATAAACCGACGGCGTCAACTTGGGGGCGCTGGAGATCAGCCCCACCATTGAGTTTTTGGGGAATGTCGCTCCTCCGCTCCCCATGCCAAACTGTAAACCGAGGGTGTCCACGCCGCCGTAATCGCCGACGCCATTCTTCATCAAACCAAACAGTCGTCCGCCCTGGTTCAGCAAGTTGGTCTCCAAAGCGGGCATTTTGCACCATATCGTCACTGTGAAATTACTTACGATCCCCAACCCTCCCAGTGCCGCGTTGTTGGACGTATAGGCGTACGCGCCGGCTAAATTGCCCGCGATCGGATTGGTGGACAAATTCAAGGTGTAACCCTGACTTTGCACCCCGGACCCCAGCGCGCCGTGCCGGTCCACCGCCGTGATATTATTGCCCTGCACAATATTTAATGGAATCGCTCCCAGCGGACCGCCCAAATCATTCGTGGTGGTGGTGCCGGTGTCCGCAAACGCGTAGCGGAACTGGAGCGTTTGCGCGGACGCCGCACCGGAAAGCATCATGCTTAACACGATGACTAAACACCACCGGGTCGACGTCAAAAATATTGTCCCCATTCGGCTAGTTTGATTGAAATTATTATTCATAAATGTATTTTTGGGTCGGCTGATTTCGGATATATTATTCATTGATCACGCTTTCCGCCACCCCTCCTTGGAGGGGTGGCGGGAAGGCCAGGTTTAGTTAGCATTTATCGACACACTTTTTGCGCCATGACCCTTAACACGCTGCCGAACCGGCCCAGGCATTCCACCACCGGGTGGGTTGCCCTTCTCCTTTTGTTGGTCTGCGGAAATTGCCTCACCGCCGCATCTGCTGTTGAAACGCTCACCAACGCTTCAGACATCCTTACGCTTTCAGCCGCGGAGGCGTTGTCGGGCATCCCCATTTCCGTGCAAGGCATTGTCACTGCCGCCGAGACCAACTGGAATGGCAGATTCTTTGTGCAAGATTCCAGTGGCGGTGTCTTTGTGGAAAACCTCAGTGCACAGCAACCCGCCCCCGGTGACCTCGTGGCGGTCTCCGGCATCAGTCATCCTGGCGGCTACGCTCCCATCATCACTAAACCGCACTGGACCAAACTGGGCACCGCGCCGCTCCCGCTGGCCAAACCGGTGACGATTGAACGATTGATGTCTGGCACCGAGGACAGCCAGCGCGTCGAAATTTCGGGCATCGTGCGGACCGCGCAGATAGGCGGCGATCGTCTCGGCATTGAACTCGCATCCGGTGGCTACCGTTTGCGCGCCTATTCCCAAATCCCGCCCAATCTCGATCCCCAATCGCTGGTGGGGGCCAAGGTGCTCCTGAAGGGCACTGCCGCCACTGCTTTCAATGCCCCTTTGCGGCACTTCGTCACGGTTACTTTGTTTATTCCGCAGTTCGAGGATTTTACCGTGAACGAACCCGCTCCGGCGAATCTCTTCGGCGAGCCCTTGATTCCCCTGAATAGTATCGCCCAATATCGCGAGAATCGTTCGCCCGGCAACCAGGTCCATGTCAAAGGCTTTGTCACTTACCAAAGAAAGGGTGAGGAACTGTTTCTGCAGGATGCCACCGGTGGCATACGGGTCAAAAGCAAACTGGCCGAATCTTTCTCCCCGGGTGATGTCATTGAAGCTGTCGGTTTTCCCGCCGTGGAAAATTTTCTGCCAGTCCTGGAGGACGCGGTCTTCCGCCAGACGACTGAACCGCGGGTCGGTTTGAAACCGCAGCCGGCCACGGCGGCGGAACTGCTTCGGGGTTTGCACCACGCCGGGTTCGTCACCCTGCAAGGCCGGCTCATTGACCGTTTGGTGAAAGGGGTTGGCCAAAGCGCCGCTGAGTCGAATATCCGCACCACCTTGGTCCTCCAATCGAGCAATTTCCTTTTTACCGCCGAGAAGGAGACCGCCGACCAAAGCGGTTTTCTGGCCTCCCTGCCCATTGGCAGCCTCGTGGAGGTCAGCGGCATTTGTCTGCTGGAAAGCAGCGACGCCGGCAAAACCAAATCGATCCGCTTGCTGCTTCCCTCGGCGGATGACATTCATATTATTGAAAAACCAAGCTGGCTGACGCCCCAACATTTGCGCACGGGCCTGGTGATTATTTCCCTCGTATTGCTCGTGGCGATTGGCTGGACGGTCATGGTTTCAAAAAAGAATTCCATCTTGAAATCGCTCGTGCGCGAAAAGGAAGCCGCCCAAGGTGAACTGCAGCAGGCCCATGATCAGCTCGAGGAACGGGTCCGGGAACGTACCGCCCAATTGAAAATCGAAATGACCGCCCGCAAGGAATCAGAACTTCAATTCCGCGCTGTCCTGACGGAACGAACGCGCCTCGCCCAGGAATTGCACGACACCTCGGAACAAACCATGACCGGCATCGCCTTGCAATTGGATATGGTGGCCAATCATTTTGAAAGAAATCCGGACAATGCCTCCCGCCACCTGAAACTCGCCCGCAATTTGATGCGCCAAAGCCAGGTGGACATGCGCCGCTCGGTCTGGGGCCTGCGCAGCCGCGCCGCCGAGGAATTCACTCTCACCAATGCCGTCATGGTGAACAGCCAGCAAATCGTCGGCGGCGCCGGCATTCAAGTTCAAGTTGAAACCGTGGGTGAAGCCTCTTCCTTGTCCGAAATCGCCGAGGAAAATCTGCTGCGCATCTGTCAGGAAGCCGTTACCAATGTGGTCAAGCACTCCGGCGCCAAACTGCTCAAGATTGAATTGAACTTCAGCCCCCAAAAGGTCGTTCTGGAAATCAAGGATAATGGCAAAGGCTTCGCTCCCGCAGCTTGCGCCGGCCCCAAGGACGGACACTTTGGCCTCTTGGGCATAACCGAAAGAGCGGAACGGCTGGGCGGACACGCGCTCATCACCAGCGCCGCAGGCGTCGGCACCACCATTCACGTTGAAATTCCCACCCAGCCGCCGAATGGCAACTGACTCTGCCCCGACGGCCAAAGTTTGTACCCATGAAAAAAATTCCGAAAATTCGCATCCTGGTCGTTGACGATCACTACGTTGTCCGCATGGGCGTCACCGCCATCATCGAGAATGAGCCGGACATGGAAGTCGTGGCCGAAGCCGCCAATGGCATCCAGGCTATCGATTTGTTCAACCGACATAAACCTGACCTCGTCTTGCTCGACTCTCGTATGCCGCTCAAAAGCGGTATTCAAGCGGCCAGGGAAATACGGAACCTCTGCCCCACCGCCTGCATCCTGATGCTGACGGCGTTTGATGGGGATGAAGACATTCATAAGGCCCTCGCTGCCGGCGCGCAGGGCTACGTCATGAAAGGTTCCACCAGTGACCAACTCGTCCCGGCATTGCGGGCCGTGGCGGCGGGCTGCAACTGGATTCCCGACGACGTGGCCCACCGCCTTGCCAAGCGGGAGGAATTCGAGCCGCTTACCCCCCGGGAACTGGAGGTGCTGCACGAATTGGCCAAGGGCTTGGCCAACAAACAAATCGCCGACGTGATGAATACTTCACTGCATACCACCAAAGGCCATTTGAAAAACATTCTCACCAAACTTCACGTGGCCGACCGCACGGAAGCTGTCACCGTCGCCATTCAACGCGGCATGATTCATTTATAATCCCATCCGCCCACCGGATTTTCAAATGGTTTGGCCTCCCGCCCGCCTCGGCTTCTCAAATCGTCCGCCGTGGCGCCACCCAATTCAAATGAATGTTCCGCCTATGATCTTGGTTTCAAACCGTCGATGCGGAACTCGGGTAACCGAACCAATGGCTTAAAACCAATTCCACCGATTCACTCCCCCTGGCCAGTAGCCCCAGGCCTTCATGTCCCGGAACTTGCGCCAGCTCACATGCTGATCCATCATGAGAATGTTGCCGCCGGCCGGAGATTTACCCGACATGTGGCTGCTGTTATATCCTTTCGGTATCGCAGCGAGATTGACGGTGTAGACCCCAGTGAATTTGTCGCTGAGTATTCCTGATCCCTCGGACACCACGATGTCCGTGACCAATTCGGTGGACGCCGGCGTATAGAAATTTGTAAAAACCTGGGTCATCTTGATGATGTAGCCTTTTTGCGCCAAACCGCCCAAACCGGTCGGCGGCGCTACAATTTGGGTGGTGTAGTTTTGCGTGCCATCGCGGCTGATAACCCATTGGTAACTGGTGACCCGTTGGTTGGGATAATTCCACCAGAAATCGTTCTCTTGCACCGTGGTGAATCCCCCGGGGCAGTAAAGCAGTTTGCGGCTCGCCCCGGAATTGACCATCGTATCCGCCATATTGTAGCTCAAATCCCACATCGCGGACCCCGCCGCAGTATCGAGCGCTGATTTCTCGGGCAGCACACCGCGATTGTCATCGGCATAAATTTGGAGACACATGCCGATCTGCTTCAGGTTGCTCATGCAGTTGGCCCTTTTCGCCTTTTCCTTGGCCGTCGCCAATGCCGGCAACAGCAACCCTGCCAAGATTGCAATAATCGCGATGACCACCAGCAATTCAATCAACGTGAAAGCCTGGAACCGGTCCAACGCCTTGTTCGGGGAAACTTTGCTGTTTTGCCTGCTTGAGAGTCTCATAACGCCTAAATGATACATGCCTGATTACGGGTTTTACTGCAGTTGCTATTTCATGAAGCTTCCCGCTTTGTGCCAAATCCGACATCCCTCTTTGGAGGGGGGGATTCCACTCTAATTCACTGGACACCGCCGCCATTCATCGTTAATTAAATTATTCTACCATGACCTCGCGCTGGTTCCATGCCGCCGGTTTGGCAATCGCCGCATTGCTTGCCCTTAACCCGGCCGCCGCCGCTTCATCCGATGAAGTTCTGACCAACGCTGCCGATATCCTCTCCCTGACCGCCGCACAGGCGCACCACAAAATTAAAGTGTCTATCACGGGCGTGGTTACTGTTGCGGAAGTCAGCCCGAATTGGAAGGGGAAGTTCTTCGTGCAGGACGCCACGGGTGGCGTGTTCGTGAATAACACCAACAAGCTTCAACCCCTCGTTGGCGATCTCGTCCAGGTGGATGGCGAGTCTCATCCCGGGGGCTACGCGCCGGATATCACCCAACCTGTCTGGAAAAAATTGGGCACGGCTCCCCTGCCCCCGGCCAGGCCCGTTTCCGCCGAACGACTCATGTCCGGCCTCGAGGACGGACAACGCGTGGAAGTCTCCGGTGTCGTCCGCTTCGCCCAAAGAGGGGCCACCAAACTGCTCTTGGAACTGGCCTCCGGCGGCTACCGCTTTCGCGCCTTCGTTCCGGTTTCGATTAATATCGATCCCGGCACCTTGGTCGGCGCCACCGTGCGCCTCCGGGGCACTGCCGCCACCTCCTTCAACGCCTCGCTGCGCCATATCCTCACCGTGGGGATGTACGTCACCCAAAATTCCGATTTTATCGTGGATCAACCCGCGGACAACACCATTTTGCAGCAGCCTTTCACGCCACTGGATGGCATCGCCCAATACCGCAGCAGCGGCAGCCCCGGCGGTCGGATTCGCGTCAAAGGTGTTGTTACCTATCAACGTCCTGGCGAGGATATTTTCCTCCACGACGCCACTGGCGGACTTCAAGTCGAATACCGGGAGACCAGCCACTTTGCCCCCGGTGAGGTCGTGGAAGCGGTTGGCTTTCCCGATCTCTCTCACTTCCTCCCCGTTTTGCAGGACGCCACCCTGATCCGGACCACGGAATCCCGGGAAATTATCAGCCCCGCCATCGTCTCGCTCCAGCAATTGTCTGACGGCTTGCATCACGCCGATCCCGTCATCCTGCAAGGCCGGCTGCTGGACCGTTCCGTTCGTCACACCAGCTCACCGACCGCTCATCCCGGCCATCTCAAAAGCATTATTATCCTTCAAAACAGCAACTTCATTTTCACCGCCGAAGCCGCCTCCGCCGAAGGCTTCACCGAACTGGCCTCCATTCCCATCGGGAGCATGCTCGAGGTTTCCGGCGTCTGTTTGTTGCAGCTCGATGAGGAGGGCAAAATCGAAACAGTTCAAATCCTCCTCCCTGGCGCCGACAATGTCCGCATCATAAAAATGCCGGGTTGGTGGACGCCCAATCGCCTGCTTACCGGACTGACCGCCCTGCTCTCAATCCTCCTCGTGGCCCTGATCTGGAGCGCCATGATTCTGCGGAAAAATTCCGCGCTGCGGGCCTCCATTTCCGAAAAAGTAAATGCCCAGCAGGAATTGCAAAAAGCGCATGACCTCCTCGAATGGCGCGTGCAGGAACGCACCAAACAGTTGAAGTTTGAAATGACCGCCCGCAAGGAATCAGAGGTTCAGTTTAAGGCCACCCTCATCGAGCGCACCCGCCTGGCTCAGGAACTTCATGACACTCTCGAACAAAGCCTGACCGGCATTGGACTGCAACTTGATACCGCCGGCCGGCTTTCCGGCAAGGAACCGGAACGGGCCGTTCACCACGTCGAACTGGCCCGCAGTATGATGACTCAAAGCCAGATCGAACTGCGCCGTTCCATTTGGGACTTGCGCTCGCGGGAACTGGAGGAATTCGATCTCTGCAGCGCCCTGCTCGCCAGTGGCCAGCAAATGCTAGATGGCACGGACATCCAGATTCGCGTCACCACCGAAGGCATGGTGCGACCGCTCTCCGAAGTGATGGAGGAAAATCTGTTGCGCATCGGCCAGGAAGCCCTCACCAACGTCATCAAACATTCCTCGGCCACGCTGGTAACTTTTGAACTGAAGTTCAACGCGCAAAGCGTCATTTTAAAAATCACCGACAATGGCCGGGGCTTTAATCCGGAAAATTCGGTCGGCGCCAGTGAAGGTCATTTTGGTTTGGTGGGCATCCATGAGCGCACCAAACGCCTGGATGGCCGGCTCACCATTACCAGCGCGCCCGGCGCCGGTACGGTTCTCGCAGTGGAAATTCCCATCAACCACATCCCCGTCGGGCAACCATTAATGAATCCGCCACCGCTGGCTTAATATGAGGCTTGGAAAAAAAATTCGGATTCTGGTCGCGGACGATCACTACATCGTCCGCATTGGCCTGGTCTCCTTGGTCAACACTGCCGGCGATATCGAAGTTGTCGCCGAAGCGGCCGATGGCTCGCAGGCCATCGAGTTGTATGAAAAGCACCAGCCCGATCTCGTCTTGATGGACTTGCGCATGACGGTCAAAACCGGCATTGAAGCCACCATCGAAATCCGCAGAAAACATCCCAAGGCGCGCGTCCTCGTCCTCTCCGCTTTCGATGGCGATGCCGATATCCGCAAAGCCTTTGAAGCCGGCGCGCAGGGATATGTGCTGAAAAGTTCGACTGGTGAAAAGCTTATTCCTGCCATTCGGGCGGTGGCGGCGGGCGAACGCTGGATTCCCCGGGAGGTGGCGCATCGTCTTTCCTCCCGCAATTCTTATGAAACCCTGACCACTCGCGAATTGGAGGTCTTGAACCAGATCGCCAAGGGACTGGCCAACAAGCAAATTGCCTCGCATCTCGGCATTTCGGAATACACCGTCAAAGACCATCTTAAAAGCATCCTCGCCAAACTCCGCGTCGCTGACCGGACCGAAGCCGTCAGCGTCTCCGCTCAACGCGGCATCATTCAACTCTAACCGGATCCATTCCGCCTTCCGGCGGTTGGCCCGCGACTACGAGCGACTGGCTTCAACACTCGCAGGCTATCACTGGCTTGCCTTCACTATGCTCATGCTCCAATCATTGTTTTCTAAAAGTGCATGACAGGCTCTAGAATGAACGGCTTCCTGCGAATTCTTAACGTCAATTTTTGCATCATGCATGTCGCTGACCATAATTCAATACTCTTTAGTTATGCCAAAGAATAAAAGGGCCGCTCTCGGTGCATCGAGTTCGCTCGTCGTTCTGCCAAGCAGGCGAGGAAACCGGAAAACCGGCTGCGGCACGACATGGCCTCCCCCCGTCACTGTGTAGAGTTCCACAATTGGCGTGTTGCCGTTCGCCCAGCGTTTTAAATCAACCGCTGTTGGGTCGTTCGCGTCTTTGCGAGGCAGGTCCGCCTCGACCGGCGTTCCCGTGGCACTATTGCGCCTGGCAAGGCTTTCCGCCGAGGCTGGCGCCGACAAAACGACGCCGCGATTACTAAATCCAAATAACGTAATCTTGCCCCCGTCATAGGGGTTGATCGGGTCCTTGGTGCCGTCGACTAGCATGATGCGTGCGGTTCGTCCTGTTTGAGGGCACGATGAAGAATCGGGCGTCGGAAGGTTGGCTGCGACCGCCGCAACTGCTGCGACCTCGTCGGGCGCCTCAGCAGCCAACCGGAAGGCCATATGACCGCCGTTGGAGTAACCAAAAGCGAAAACCTTGCCCGGATCAATGCCATGGCTGGCCCGGAAGCGATCGATCAGAGCGGTGATAAAGCCCATATCATCAACGTTCTCGATCTTGGCCGGGAACGTCGCGTTCTTCCAACAGACGTTCCAATCATGCTTGTACCCATCCGGATAGACTACGGCGAAGCCGAATTGGTCTGCCATCTGATCAAACTCGTATCCAGTCCATTCCCGCATCATCGTGCCGTCCATGACAGAGCCATGCAGCACGATCACAAGCGGCGCTCCCCTGGGAAGATTGGCGGGAATATAACTCAGGTAGGTTCGGTCTCTGTCACCCACACGCAACGTGGCCCGCTGGGCGTTTGCACTAAGTTGCGGCATCCGGGGCAGCGGGCTATGCCAAAAATAGAAGTAACCCGCTGCGCCGCAGATAGCCATGAATACAAGAAGGCTCAAGCCGACCTTAATCGCTTTGCGCATGACAACTCCTTCTGCTGGTTATGGACATAACATCGCGCCTCATTTTAGAAGATTGCTTTGTATTCTTTACGTTGCGTGGCGAAACCTGAACTTCAATTTCTGCATCATTAGTGTAGCTGGCCATGGTTTGCTCCCTTCCTTAAACATATGATTTACTTCAGCTTCAAACCGCCATGGAACGCGAGGACAGGCCGTTCGGGAAGCTCACGAGTAAGAGGATTTCCGAGCGCTGGCAACTGGACCAACTCACAGAACCCGTGTGCCACCACCGGTCCGTCGATGGAGTCTTCGCGGAGCAGCAAAGCCCCTTCGATGAATGATCCGACAGGCGTGACTGATTCTTGAGCCGGGAAAGTCGGAGACAAGTAGAAGATGCCTTTCGGGGTCTTCATCTCGCCCCACCACGGGTATTCCAAGCCGGACTCCGGAGACGTCCACCACTTAATGGGCGTGAACAAGAAGGTCGGACCGAACGCATACTCCGCCGGATTCCCCTTCGGAATAAAAGCAAACCGGTTCACCTCGGGGCGCGGATCGTGCCAGGCCTTTATGGCAGTTTCCTTGTCGAACGGTATTTCCATGGCCAATTTGCCGACCGGATTCCCGTAGTATTGCCGCCAGGTAATGGCATCTCCATTATCGAAACGGGCGTACCCCCAGAAGTAGCGGCTGCATTCTGTGTTGCGGAAGTTTCCCCATTGGTGTTCAAACCAGGCAACGCCCTCGATCTCGTGCTCGCCGTCCGCCAGCGTCACCTTCCCCTTCATTTCCATTTCGGGGGCGGTGTGGTAGTAGGACATCCCGAACATCGTCTCCGGGTTTTGGCGACGGAGCTTGTCGATGCCGATGCTCTCGAACCCCCAGTACGCCTGCGGGATATAACCCGGTTCTTTCACATACCCGGTGACATCCATGGAGTAAGGCGTGCCAATGAACTTACCCTTCTCTGGAGCGAAGGATTTGAACGTCCACTTTTCCTGGACGTGCTCGTAAGTCGTCGCGAACCCAACGCCGTCGGGATCCTTGATGGAGTACTTGAATCCAAAGTTCGGTTCGCCGTTCCCGTTCGTCTCAAACTTGCTGACCGGGCTCGAGGTCGTGTTAATAAATTCGCCGGTCACCGTGTCGTGCCACGCGAAGACAGTCATCAGACCGGGACGGTTGAGGGTCTTTGACCATCCCTGCCAGAATCCGCACCAGAAAAGCGTGATGGCGTGGCCGGTCTTTTTGTCGGTACCGAGGAAAGTGAAGTAGTGCCACTCTTGGAAATCGTTACAGAAATACGTCGGTCCGCTGTGCCACGCGTGGTCTTTGGGAAGGTGGTACAGGCCCTGTTCCCCCATTTCCATGCCCTTACCACTGAACCACGGCTTGGTCGGTTCGGCGGCTTTCTCAAGCCCTTTGGGAAACGGTGCCTCGGACTTGGCGCTTTTCGTGCCGGTGCTCTTGTTCATGATTTGTGTGCTCATAATTTCCGTGTCCTTTCGCTTGAGAATCAATATGATCTGGAATCACCCTCTTATTTAACTTCACCGTCTTCTTCTTCTATTACAAGAGGTCAAGCTGACCTGACGCCGAAAAAGCGGACGTGACAAAGGGAGAGTTCTGCTGCGAAGAAAGAGCAGCCGATCTATGAGAAAAAGCAAATTCAGCGAAGCGCAGATTATCGGGATACTCCGGGAGGCCGAAGGCGATACGCCGGTGAAGGCGGTGTGTGTTTGATTTTCATTTATCTTCCCCGGTCAATGTTATATCCACCGCAATCAGCACCTCTCCTGCACCGGGGCGGGCACCGGTAACAAGTGGATCGACAGAACCTCGGATCCGCCGGAGCAATCAATCGCCGCCGCACGCATTGGTCTTTGGAAGGGTGCGCGCCATGGTTCTCCGGTTTTATGCCGCCTTTTTCACACTGCCATGTGGATCAATGACAAATTTCTTCGGTGACCCCTCGTCGAACAATCGGTACGCCTCGGGTGCCTTCTCCAGCGGGATGAATTCCACATTCGTTACCGCGCTCAAGTAGTCCATCCGGCCCCACAGGATCGCCATCATCAGTCCCCGGTTGTAATTCATGACCGGGCACTGGCCCGCCGTCATCGCAGGCGATTTGATCCACGCCTTGCCGAAGTCAATCGCATAGGTGCCTCGTTTGACCGCTTCGTTCTTGGCCTGGGTGTCGCCTGGAGCATAGACGCCGGGAATGCCCAACCCGGCGGGCGCTCGAACCACTTCGAGCAGCATGTTGATCACCGCCGCTGGGTCATCCTCGGCTTTCGGGCCGTGACCATGCGCCTCGAACCCCACGCAGTCCACCCCGCAGTCCACCTCCCGCTGTCCCAGGATCGCCTCGATTTGGTCAGGAAGGGGCGGGGCTTTGGAGGTATCCACGACCTCGTAACCTGCCTTTTTCACCAACGCCAGCCGTTCCTTGTTCGAGTCGCCCACGATGATGCAGGACGCCCCCAAAAGGCGGGCGCTCGCCGCGGCGCACCGGCCCACCGGCCCGGCTCCGGCGATGTAAACCGTGGACCCCGGCCCAACCTTTGCTTCAACACACCCGTGGAAGGCGGTCGGCAGGATGTCCGAGAGGAGGGTGAGGTCCTTGATCTTCGCCATCGCCTCGTCCTTGTCGGGAAACTTGAGCAGGTTGAAGTCGGCATAGGGCACCATCATATAGTCGGCCTGCCCGCCTTGCCAGCCGCCCAAGTTGAAGCCATAGGCCCCGCACGAGGCATCAGGGTTGACGTTCATGCATACGTCGGTGTGCCGCTCCTTGCAGTTGCGGCAGCGCCCGCAGGCGACGTTGAACGGGACAGAGACCAGGTCGCCCACCTTGATGAATTCCACGTCCCGGCCCACCTCGACGACCTCACCGGTGTTCTCGTGGCCCAGCACCATCCCCGTTGGGGCGGGGAAGCGGCCCCGGTAGATGTGCTGGTCGCTGCCGCAGATGTTCGTCGTCACGAGCTTGATGATGACACCGTGATGGCATGGCTTGCCGCGCGGGTCAATCAGTTTTGGATAGTCGAGAGTTTGAATCTCGACCTTGCGCGGCCCCATGTATGCTACTGCACGATTTTTTGGCATAATCAATTTCTCCTTGTATATGGTTTGAACTGCCCGACTTCCTTTAAAGGCCTCAGCACCTGCGGTTGTAACCGCCTGTTCCCGTTCACCGGAACCACCGCTGAGGCCAACCCACCTTGCCGTTTCGTTTGAGCGGCTCGCCGCCCGAAAAGATCATGAGTTATCCCTCGTTGGACGTAGGAACCTCGCAAGACGAGCGTTCGAAAAGTCTGACCCTGTTTCGGGTCATGCTAAACATACCAACGTCCCCAATTTCAACCATGGGGTGGAACCATGCCCCGTTCGGAGGGGAAGCGGCAACACTGGGAGGTTTTCCTTCAGAGTTACCGCCATGGTCTTAAGGTGAAGCGATTCGGGCGCAGACGCCAAGGAGGTGGGCCAAGATCAAAGCAGGGGAGAACCCCACACCGAGGTTCGCTCGCTTTATCATTGCTTCCATCACGTTGTTCATCTGTGAGAAAATTGCTTTTGAAAACCATGATGTGATTCACCTGACTGCGCGGTTCAATAAAATAAACCAACGGTGTTTCGATGAATTAGTTTTATATTCATCAAACACTTCAGACACGTTGCAACAAAGACGTTCCAACAGAAACTCAAGGGTTTTGAGCGTGACATTCTGCTCTCCCAGTTCCATCCGGCGCAGGATACACGCTCCGTATCGGATCGTTCGTAACCTGCATCCTCCATGAAGCCAACACCCACTATACCGCTGGCCTTCCTTGCCCCTTGAGGACAAGCGCAAGAGTGCCGAAAGCCTGGTTGAAAAGATCGTCATCGGAGAGAACGAAATGGACATGGCCTTCTCGTATCTCCCGTCTTGTTAAGAAGCGTGTAAAAGCCAACCGGGGAAAGGGTTGGGGTGGCGGGTGCCAACCTCTCGTCCCATCCGAGTTGCTTGTTTTTCAGGTTTTGTTAATTCTTCTCAGGGCGTGAATTTCAGCGATGCCATTTGACCGGCCGGAATGCTCGAAACATCCTCTTGAAACATGTACCAGTAGTAGCTCAAATTTCCCCATCCCGTCAGTTCATACAGCTTGTTCACCTTGACCCAGGAAACTGAGCCGTCCACCAGCAATTCATTGCTCCCCTCCGGATAAAGCGATCTCGGCGTCGTGTGCGGTTGCCCTGACCACACGCCATTGACCTTTTCCACCGCGTCTGCCGCCAACACCCATGTGGGCTTGGACAAGCCCAGCTTGATCGGACTGAGTGAAGCAAACTGCCCCACATGATTGATCCATAATCTGACCCCGCCGAAATACTGATAACCGATGTTCCATTGCGGCGGATTTACTGTGTCATTGTAGGTGACCGCCCCTTTGTTTTGCGTGGGGCAGGCCCAAATCGAAGTAATGTTGGTCTGCGTCGGATCCAGATTGACCTCCTTGGACGCCGTTGCCGCATCAGCATTTAAAGCGTGCTGGTTGTTACCGGCCCCCACGGGTCGGGCGGAAATTACCTGGTCTTCGTTGTTTGCCGCATACACCACCATTCCAATGCCAATTTGCCGAAGATTATTCACACACTGGACGCGTTTCGCCCGATCTTTGGCCCTCGCCAGCGCCGGCAAAAGCATCGATGCCAATATGGCAATGATTGCGATGACCACCAGTAATTCTATGAGGGTGAAAGCGATCGGCCCTGCCGTCTTCTTGATCAAACGGGCGCTTCGATCATTCGAGTTTGATGTTTTCATTGCCGTTGAGATTTGCCTTTATTCGTCTTTGCACCGTTATTTTAAACGCAATCACCCTGCGGCACTCGCGCTGGGTTGGGAAGCTGCCACCCCATCCTCAAACAAGCGATGGGGTGGCGCAACTTCAGGACTTACTTCCCATTAAGGTAACCGGATTATAAAGAACTGCTTCGGCAGGGCTGGATTCACGCCATTGGTGAAGCTGAAGTTTCCACTCGCATCAAAACTGTTCGTTGCGATCGTCGTCCAGCTGGCCAGTGGCAAGGCCACATTGGTCGAGGCCAGCACGTAGTAGGAACTCAAGGCTACTCCATTCGTACCGCTGAGCACCAGGTTTGTGCCTGACAATGTGCTGCCGCTGAAGTGCGGCGGCGTTGGCACGGCCACCACTTTGATCGTGCCGGTTGTTCCCAGCGCGGAAATGTCCCAGGTCTGGCCTGCTCCCGGCGTTGCCGGAACAATGCTGCTGAAGGAACCGGGATAGCTCGCCCCATAGAACAGTTTGAAGGTTTTGCCCGCCGTGATCGGACCGCCTAGATTGACCAGATTCAGCGTGCCGCCATAAGTGATGCTGCCATTGCAACGCAACACATCGTTGGTGTTGTTGGCTTCGTCCAGCTCCATGATGTTGGTGCCCGACAATGTGACTGCGTTGCTCACCGTCAGTGAGCCCACCGCATCCAGACCCGGCGCCACCGTCGAACCGGCGCCGGCCACCAGGGTGCCATTCACCACGCCGTTGCCTTTGAGTACTTGATTGTTCACCAGCGTGAAGGTGGCGTCCACCCGTCCGGTCACACTCAGCGTGGCGCCGGCCGCTATGACTATATTTGTGCTGTTGGCAATCGAGCCGCTGCCATTCAGCCGGAGCGCGGCGGCATTGATATGCGTGTCACCGGTGTAGGTGTTGATATTGGTGAGCACCATCGGGGAATTGCCCGTCTTGATCAACCCTCCGTCGCCACTGATGACGCTGGAGATTGTCAACAACGTGCCGCCCACGTTGTAAACGCAATCACCGTGCATGACCACGGGCCCAGCCAGTTCCGTGTTGCCGCTGGCGCCAATGTTAACGGTATTAGCCACGCCATTGCCGTTGAAGACAAATTGCTTGTTCCACGCCACGGTGGTGTTCGCTAATGAGAGCGTGGCGCCGGCCTCCACGGTGTTGGTGTGGGCAGGGTCGCCCATGCTCGCGGTGACCCCCGAGAACTCCAATATCCCCTGCTGAATGTCAATGTCGCCCAACGCCGCATCTATCGCGGCTATCTGCGCCAGAGTCACCTGGTTGACGCCCACCTTCGTGAGCTTGTAAGGATTCCCGCCCGTGCTCAAACTCGCTGCACCGCCACCGTTATTGATGCCCCAAAGTCCGGTGCCGCCAAAGGTCGTGTCGCCCGCCAGTGTCACCTGCCGGAATGCCTGGGCCTGCGCCGCACCACTGTTGATGATGGCACCCCCGCCGACGCCGGCGCCCGAAACGATGATCGGCTCACCGCCAAGGTTGTGCCCGTTTATATCCAACGTTGCTCCGGCCTCCACGGTAGTGTTCCCCACGATGGTGCCCAGCGCGGTATCATTATCCGTTCTCAACGTCCCTGCCTGCACATCCACCGTGCCGCTAAAATTATTGGCGGTGCCAATGGCCAGTAAGCTCGAGTTCGTTTTCACGATGCTCGTTGTCCCGCTGATCCGGCCCGCGCCGTTAATAACGAAACTATTGTTCGCCGAATCGTTCGTGATGACTGACGGCGTTACACTGACGCCGGCGCCAATCGTAATCGTGGGCACCACGTTGGCTGTATCATCCAGCAGCACACTGTCACCCGAGAAGAATGCGGACGGAGTGCTGTTGCCCTGATCAAGCCAGTTGATGGCGGTCGTATCCCAGGTGCTGTCGGAAAGGGAATTCCATTTCAGCGCGGAACCCGTACTACCGGTAACGTGCATTGTCACCTGTCCCGCCACGGACGTATCCAACGACACCGGGAAATGTGTCCCGGTAATCACGGGATTAAAGCTGCTCACCAGTGAACCGGAGTAGGTGATCAATAGATAATCGACACCCGCCTGCGGAGTCCCCGAGAAATTGACCCGGATCGTGTTGTTGTTTGCGTTGATATTGCCCACCACGTCAATCGAATCGCTGCCCGCGGAACTGGGATCGGTCGCACTCAGGTCAAACGTCAGTGTGCTGCCCGTGGACAATGTCAGTCCGCCATGTGCCTTGAAAACGCCGGGAACTGACGGCGCGCCCGGGTTGATTTCTCCACCCACCGTAACCAAACCGTTCACGGTTCCGCCGCCCGAGAGCAAGGTGCCCACCGCCGTGGTCAAAGGACCGCTGCCGGACGTGCTCTGGTCAACCTGCAGGCTGCCCGCACTCACCACCGTGGCTCCGCTATAGGTGTTCGCCCCGCTTAGAATCAACAGGCCTGACCCGCTGTTCGTTAACTTGCCGGTGCCTGAAATGGCGCTGCTCAGCGTCAGGCTGCCGCTGCGGTTGACCACCAATGTCCCATTGTTGGTGATGCTGAGGGTGGAAATGCTGCCGTCAGGGCCGCCCGCCCCAAGCTGCAACAAGCCGCTGCTGATTGTCACGCTGGCAAAGTTGTCCACCCCGGTGTTCGCGATGGTCAGGCTGCTCGTCCCTTTCTTGGTCAGGCTGCTGGCGCCGGCAATGTTGCCGCTGCCGCTAAACGCGTACTGCAGCACATTGTTGCTGACCGTCACAGTGCCGGGAGACAACGCCGTCGTAAGATTGATGTTGGATTGTGTTGTGTTGTCATCAAAGGACGTCGCCGCGCCGGCGAAAAAGTTCGAGGAATTGCCTTGGTACAACCAGTTCAAAGTGGTCGCATCCCAGTTGCCGTCCGTTGCCCCGGTCCAGCGCAACAGCAAATCAACCACCGGACCAGCCGTTAGTCTCAGCGCGACCACGCCATTGCCGGTATCCAAAATGGTGCCACTGTAGCTCGGGCTGGCTGCGGGTAATGTACCGAGCACGAAATTTCCGCTGACGCCGGTTTGGTAGGTAATCAGGTTAAAGGTGGCCGGATAAGAGGAAATGGGCGGCACCGCCGAAATGTTGACCACATTTTGCGAGCCACCCGCCGTCAGGTTGCTTACCGCTATCACCGCGCCGGAATTTAATGCCGGAATTCTCAGTGTGGCATCGCTGATGTTAAAATTGCGGATCGGGGCCGCCAGCGTGCCGGCCGAATTGGAGACGACCAGCGTGCTGCCCGATGTCAAAGTGATGGTGCTGTTGCCTCCGCCCGCGACAATTGAACTCGCGACGACCGTGCCACCGTTAACCGAAAGCGTGCCATTGACGGCGACAGTTGACGTATTAGTGCGTGCCAGCCGCATGCTGGTATTGACGACCAGCACCGCGCCAGTGCTCTGGAGGTTGTTGTTGACGTTGACAGTTCCTGTCACGGCGCCGCTCGCGCCGGCGGCGACTTGATAACCGACTTCCAGGGTGTTGACATCGAATGTCCCCGCTCCCATCGTCAATGTTCCGGCGCAGGTGCCCAATAGGGGACCGGGATTGCCTCTCGCCACCACGACCGTGCCCACCAACGCGTCAACACTACCAAGGGATAGATCCACCGAGGCCACGGTATTATTACCGCTACTAACAAAACTGTTGTCTCCCACGTTGATCGAGCTGACCCGGCTTACGCCATCGGCGTTACGCAGTTGCAGCTTCGGCGTGGCAAATGCGGCATTAAAATTCACAGTGCCACTTCCCTTTTGTCCGCCCAAGCGCATGCTGTCTGCAAAAATAGTCGTCAACTGGCCCAAACTCAGTAAGGAGGGCGCGCCGGTATTGGAATTCACTCCCGCATCTTGCACCATCACTTGCGGCGCTGTGCCCGTCAGCGTGAAATGATTGGTTTTGGCCATCAGAAATGTTCCCGAAGGTCGGTTGACGGTATCCCCGGTGATTGCCTGCCCCACCAGCAACCGGCCTAGGGTCGCGTTTATCGTGTCCAACCCGGACGCGTCCAAAGTCGCCAGATGCGAGCCGTTGGCAGTACTAAACCCTTGCCGCACTACCAAATCGCCGGTGCCGCTCAAACTCAGGGTGCCCCCGGCGCCTTGAATCACGACCGGTGTCAATGTTGAGGCGGTCGTACTGGCACTTGTGCTGCCGACATAGAGCACATTACCCGCAGTGGTGCGGTTGATCGTCAGCGTTTGTCCCGGACTAATGGTCGTCGTGTGCGTCGACTGGTTATCTTGCGAGTAGTTCAGTGAGTTGATCGTCCGATTGGCATCCATGATGCTCGCGGTGCCCGCGCCGACATTTGAAAATACCGCATCATCAGCTGTCCCGGGTGCCGCCAGAGTGCTCCAGTTCGCACCCAGGGACCAGTTGCCGCCGGTGGCGTTCCAGGTGTCGGTTGCGGCATGGATTGTTTGGGTGGACAATACTGCGGCAATAATTGCCGCGATGATTCGTGGGGATGGCAGAGCTTTTTTCATAATGGGTTGTAAACGACAAATGGATTGATTGCGAATCTATTGAAGCCGGTAATTTTCAACATCCCTCTTTAGAGGGGGGGGTGCCGCAGTGCAACTAAAAAAACACTAAAAAACGCGTCGATACCCGTTTCTCTGACCTCCTCCTGCTGCCTTGCCTCGTTGGCACAGCTGAAAATTCCGGCCTGCCGCCCCCTGCCCCCTCTTTTCTTAAATGGCAAAACTTCCGGGCAGCCAGCCGCATTCCACGCTATGGCGAAAATTCCATTCGGAAGGTTGTTCGAGCTTGTAGCTCCAGAAAAACCAGCCTCGCGTCCCCTCAAAATTTAAAAGCTGGGTATCCGCATATGCGCGCGTGACCGAGGCCACTTGAAACGGTGAAAGCCCCTGCATCGCTTCGCCCGGCAATGACAACGACCATTCACCCACGATGGTGGGCAATTCGTCGCGTTGCATTTCGTTCAGCGAGTCCTCCCGGTTTAGGGCAAAGGCCAGGTGATCCCGGGCCGTGCGCGATTTGTCCGTTTTGTTGAAACACTGGTAAATGTGCGTATCTAAAATCACATTGGCAAACGCCGGTTCCTGCATGAATTTCTTCCAGGCCAGCGGGCGGAACGAATCGTGAAACACAATGGCCACGCCCGGGTCCACATATTTGCGCAGCCGCACATACGCATCCTGGTAAAACTGCTGCAGGATCTCCAGGGACACCTCGTCGCGCGGTTCGTTTAATAATTCAATCCCGCAGAGATTCGGGTGTTTCCCGTATTTTTGCGCAAAACTTTCCAGGATGCGCAACGTCTCCTGGATGTTCTTTGGATCTTTGGGCCAGTTGATGTCTCCCTTTCGCCCGCTGTGGTCCCAGCCATTCTGGCTGCCCGGCGCGCCGTGCAAATCCAACAGCAGCTTCAAGCCGTTTTGGCGGCATTGTTCCAGCGCAAAATCGATGAAGCGCGCATATTCCACATACGGCTTCATCCCTTCGAGCGCCCAATAACCAACCGGCAGGCGCACGGCGTTCAGGCCGCAATTTTTGATCCACCGGAAATCCTCCGCCGTGATGAAAGTTTCACGATGCCGGTCCAGCCGTGCCTTGGCTTGTTCTCCCAGGGTGAGACAAAGGCTGTATTCATCTTGCGCGTCGGTCCCGTGGTAAAGCCTTGGCACCATCCATCTTTCCAGCACCAGCCACGACCCCAAATTCACGCCGCGAAATTTTGTCGTCGCCGGTGCGGGCGGATTCCCTGGTTGTTGGGCGGTCGGTGAACGGGGCGCCTCTTGAGCCAGGCTCAGTCCTGACATGCCCGCGGCCGCCAGCGTTACCGCGCCACCCAGGGCTTTTTGAATAAATTCTTTACGATGCATATGATTGTTATTTCCTTCGAACCTCACGGTTCGGAATTCAGTCAGTCAGCCCAAAGCCTGCGGCAAACAGCGGTTCCTCGGTTCGGTCACCCGTGGGCACGTGCTCATTGCTGCGTGGCCAGGTACGCGGAGATTTGCCCGAGAATTTATGATCGCCAAACAGCACGTCCCCCACTCCCATCCCCTCCGTGCCCGGCAGCCACGCGGCTACGAAAGCACTGCTATCTGTCAAAGCCCCATTCAAAATCAATGGCCGCCCCGAAAGTAAAACCGTTATGACCGGCACGCCGGCAGCCTTCGCCTTTTGGATCAATGCCCCATCCCCCGCCGGCAAATTTAAATCCTTCCGGTCACCTTTCATTTCCGCATAGGGCGCCTCGCCGACCACGACAATAATCGCGTCGGCGCCCTTTAGATCGTTGCCCTCGGGCGAAAATGTGACCTTTGTTTCCGCTGAGACGGTTTGGCGAATGGCGGCCAGGATGGTGGTGCCGCCGTGCGTGACTGCGCCTTTGCGTCCCTGCCAGTCAATTGTCCAGCCCCCGCATTGGCTTCCCAAATCATCCGCCGCTGCGCCCACCACGGCGAGCTGCTTTATCTGCTTCGATAACGGCAAGGCATGATTTTCATTCTTCAGCAGCACCAACGACTCACGCACACACTCCCGCGCCACCTCACGGTGTTCCGGTGAGCCAATCGCCGCCGTCAGCTTGGCATTGGTCGCTTCGTCTTCGAAAATACCCATTTCCAATTTGACGCGCAAAATCCGGCTCACTGCGTCGTCAATGCGCGGTTGCGATACTTTCCCCTCCGCCACCAATGCCTTCAGGTCCTGGATAAACTCCACAAAATTATTCGATTTGCCGGGGCCATAGGGAATCATAACCATGTCGATCCCCGCATTGATCGCTTGCTCAACGTCGAATTTGTAATCCGGCGCTATCTGGTCAATCGCCGCCCAGTCCGATACCAGAAAGCCCCGAAAACCGAGTTCGCCTTTCAACGTCCCGGTCAGCAACTGTTTGTAGCCATGCATTTTGACGCCGTTCCAACTGCTGTAGGAAACCATGATGGAACCAACGCCAGCTTCGATGGCGGCCCGGTAAGGCGGCAGATAAATCTCCCGCAATGTCGCTTCGTCACAAATGGTATTGCCCTGGTCCTTGCCGCCTTGCGTGCCTCCGTCGCCAATAAAATGTTTGGCGCAAGCCAGCACGGACTTCGGATTTGCCGAAAGGCTGTCGCCCTGCAAACCGCGCACTGCTGCGGCGCCCAGTTCGGCCACCAGCGCGGTTCCTTCGCCGTAGCTCTCATACGTCCGCCCCCAACGTTCATCCTGCGCCACCGCCAGGCACGGCGCAAAAGCCCAGCGAATGCCGGTGCCCGCCACTTCCTCCGCCGTGACCCGCTCGGCGCGTTGAATTAGTTCTGGATTGTGGGTCGCGCCCAGGCCGATGTGATGCGGCAGAATCACCGCCCCATCAATATTGTTATGGCCATGCACGGCATCAATTCCGTAAAGCAGCGGAATCTTGAGCCGGGTCTGCCGGGCCTGGCTTTGCAATTGCCCGACCGAATCCAGCCACGCTTGCGCACTGTTGCCGGCGGCGGGATCAGAACTGCCACCGCTCAAAACCGACCCGAGAAAATATTTGCTGACATCGGCTTTGTTCTTCAACGCCCCGGAATCGACCTGCACCATCTGGCCAATTTTTTCCTCCAGTGTCATCTGCGACAGCAATTGTTGAACTTTGTCTTCTGCCTTTGGAGCTTCCTTGTCCGCCGCCCGTGCGTCAACCGTCAGTCCGCCCAACAACAGCAGCACGCCGCCCAGTTGAAGCCATGGCTTTGCCTGAAAAATAATGCTGGTTTTAACCATACCCGACATGATTAAACAAATCCTTGGGTTTCCAGCCATCCCTCTTTGGAGGGGGATGACACGCCCATAACTCTATGCAACGCTAAGCCATCATCCTAATGAATTTTCTTACCGCTGTGAAGCTCTTTTGTTCCGGGATGACTTTACCACTGCCCTGTTTCACCCGTCACGCCGGCTCCTGCCAATATGTTTCGGGCGCTGTGCGCCGGTTCCGTTGGCCTTTCGCCTGCCTCCTGATCTTGATTGGCTTATGTCTTTTCCCCTGTTCTTCACGCGCGGGTTATCTGCACGCCTCCGGGGTCACGAACTTGGATAACCACAATCAACCCATCATTTTGCGCGGGGTGAATCTTGGCTCCTGGCTCTGGCCCGAGTTTTATATGATGGGCAATCTCAACCTGCCCAACTATGCCAACGCTGGCACCGGCAGCGACGGCATCAGCAATTACTACGATGCCTGGGTCGCCGCCATCCAGGATGTGCTCGGCGGCGACACCAATCTCACCGCCCAGGTGCTCGACTCTTACTGGAGCAATTTTATCACGGCTGCGGATATCGTCTATCTGCACCAACAGGGCTTCAATTCCGTGCGGGTGCCGTTTGATTTTGAGGAGTTTTTCTGCGTCACCAATTGGGCCAATAATTATCCCACCAACGGCTACGACATTGATGTCGGGTTTAAGTATTTTGACAATCTCCTGACCTGGTGTGCCACCAACAATATTTATGTGATCCCAGATTTTCATTGCCCGCCCGGCGGTCCCAACAATTTTGCCGTCGTCAATTATGGCGGCACACTAAATACCAACACCGCCAGCGTGTTCGTCAACGACGCCAACCTCGCTCTCTGCGGCCACATCTGGACCCGGATCGCCGCGCGTTACCTGACCAACCAATGGATCGGCGGTTACGACCTGCTCAACGAACCCGTCAATACCAGCGATACCAACCATGGTCCCGGCCGGGTGGGCAGCCCTTATCTCGCCAACACTTATTCCAACCTCGTTCACCTCATCCGCTTGACGGATACCAACCACATGCTCCTGTGTGAAGGTGACGCCTACGCCAGCACCTTAAGCAACATGGAAAACCCGCCTTGGACGGATCCCAGTTCAAATTTGAGTTTCTCCGATCACGATTACGGCAGCAGCCTCCCGCTGGGCACTGGCAACCGCTCCACCTGCATCGGTCTTAATCTTCCCATTTGGTCAGGCGAATTTGGCCTGAACGCCACGCGCTGGAATAATCGCATCATCGCCTCCACTTACGAAGCGCCCTTTACCCAATCGGGCAAGACCATCGTTGAAGGCCATTGTTATTGGGCTTACAAAGCCTGTCTCTGGGATGTGATGGTGCAAAATCCGCAACCGCCCGGCTGGAAGGCCTTGAAAGCGTACTGGTCCTCCGGCAACAACCCAAGTCTTAAGCCGTCCGTCACCAATGCCTATAAGTGGCTCATCAGCTATGCGGAAGCGTCAAATTTCACCAACTGTGTGGTCCGCGTGGAACTCACGGACAGTTTGAGGCGCTCGAACACCAACCTCAGCGGCACCGGATTTTCCCAAACCAACCTCCCTTATAAAACAGGCGTGACCATTCCCGGAAAAATCTTCGCGGTGGACTACGACATGGGCGATTCCAATTTGGCGTACGTCGATACGGTGTCAGAAGATACCGCCAACAGAGGCCCTAATGGCACAACTTGGAACAGCGCCTTCTTTGGCCGGGATGACGGCGTGGACACCTCCACCTCCACCGACCCCGGCACGTTATTAAAGGTCGGCTGGAATGATGCCGGCGAGTGGCAACGGCACTCGATCACCTGCACGCCCGGCACTTACGATATTTACATCCGCTATGCCGGCGGCGCGGCGGGCGGTCAGCTTAACGTGATGGTGAACAGTAACAATGTCTCGGGCACTGTCACCCTGCCCTCCACCGGCGGCTACGTCAACTATTCCACCTATCTGATAACCAATGCCACGGTCACAAATTCGGGCCCGGCCAGTGTTCAGATTAATTGCCTCAATCCCGGCTACGACCTTCTTTGGATTGAATTCGTTCCCTCCGCCGGCGCGCCTTTGCCGCCGGTTGGAGAAACGGTCATCGGCGCGCAGTCAGGAATTCCCGCCGGCTTGACCGCCGGCCTCCAGGCCTGGGCCGGGAATTCCACCGTGTCGATAAATTGGCTCCCTTGTGAGGCTGCTGCCAGCTACAATGTTAAACGAAGCTTTTTGCCGGGCGGGCCTTATACCACCATCGCAAACTGCCCGTCATTGAGCTATCTCGACCAGGGCTTAACCAATGGAGTCACCTGTTACTATGCCGTCTCTGCTGTGAATCCAAACGGCGAGAGCAGCAACTCCGCGGAAGTAAACGCCACTCCGCAACCCAACAATTTGCCCGCTCCGTTCATGGATGCTGATGTCGGCCTGGCCACGTTATGGAACGGCGACGCCGGCGATGTCGGTTGGCCCGGCAGCGCCAGTTATGCCGGCGGCGCCTATACCGTTGTCGGTTCCGGTGTGGATATTTGGAACAACGTCGACTCCTTCCACTATCTCTATCGTGGTGTTTCCGGGGACAGCACCAACATCGTCCGCGTTGTCAGCCTCCAAAACACGGATCCTTGGGCCAAAGCCGGATTGATGGTCCGGGAAAATCTTAACCAGGATTCGATAAATGCCTTCATCGCCATTTCCTCGCAGAACGGCGCCCTTTTCTCCTTCCGCACCAACGTCGCCAGCGCCAGCGCCAGTTCTCCCGGTTCCGGCGCGGCCCCGTATTGGGTCAAACTGGTGCGCCTCGGCAATTCATTTACCGGCTTTACCTCGGTGAACGGATCCGCGTGGAATCAGGTCGGCACAACCAACCTGCCCATGGCGGCCAATTATTTTGTGGGCCTGGCCATAACCGCGCACAGCTCTACCCGCACGAACGCCGCCACCTTTGACAGCCTCAGCTTCGCCTCCCAATTGCCTCTGCCGCCCGCAAATTTTGTGGTAATATCGGACAGTACCCAAATCACATTGAATTGGACGCCTGTGGCAGGAGCCACTGGTTACAATGTCAAACGGGCCAACGCCCTGGGTGGACCCTACTCGGTTATTGCCGCTGGTGTCATCGGCACGAACTACACCGACCTGAACCTCACCAATGGCGTCAGATATTATTATGTGGTCACGGCCATCAATTGGAACGGTGAAAGCGCGAGCTCCAGTCAGACCTCGGCCGTCGCGCCACTGCCGCGCCTCACCGCCAACTGCTCGGCCGACAATTTGGCTTTAGTCTGGCCTCAGACTGCCACGACCTTCAGACTTTACAGTGCCACAAACTTGACGCCACCGGTCTTCTGGTCGCCCCTCACCAATCAAATAACCAGCCAAAGCAATCTGTTGAGTGTAACGCTGCCGTTAAATGATCAGCGCGCGTTTTTTCAGTTGGGAAATCCTTGATAATATCGTTGTGAAATCTCTTATTATTTCATTATTATTGACGCCGCTGTTCCTCCTCATTCTGCCGCTGGGTTCGCGGGCGGATCAGTTCGACGCGCTCCGCCTTTATTGGCAAACCAACTTGATCAACAACGGTGGCAGTCCTTCCAGCGTCGCCAACACCGCCAACGGCTACTGGTCCTCAATGAATACCAACGCCGTGCGCACTTATTTGTGGAGTGATTTGCCCTTCGGCTCTGTCTCCGCCAACCTCGTTTCCACCTACAACCGGCTGCAGGCCATGGCGCTCGCTTGGGCCACCCCGGGCTCTTCGCTGCAAGGCAATGCCAATCTCGCCAACACAGTGATCAGTGGCTTGGATTGGATGTACGCCAATGTCTATACCACCAACGCCACGGAGTACGACAACTGGTTTCACTGGGAAATCAGCGGCCCCCAGTCTCTCAACAACACCGCGGTGTTGCTCTATCCCGCGCTCACTGGTACGCAAATCACCAATTACAACAATGCCGTGGACCGCTACAGTCCCGGCGGCCCCGGTGCAACCTTTGGCTGGATGACCGGCGCCAATACCGCCGACAAGGTTCTCGTGGCCGCCATTCGCGGCATTCTCGGCCGGAACAGCGGCAAGTTGACTTCGGCGCAAACGAATTTAAGCCCGGTGTTTCCTTATGTCACCAGTGGCGATGGCTTTTACACGGACGGCTCCTTCATTCAACATACCGTCATCGCCTATAATGGTCATTACGGCCTGGTTTTGCTCGGTGACATTCCCAAGCTGGTCAATTTGTTGCAGGGTTCTGCCTGGCAAATTACCGATCCTAACCTCGCCAACGTCTATGCCTGGGTCACCAATTCCTTCGAACCGTTCATCTATAATGGTGCGATGATGGACATGGTGCGCGGCCGCGCCATTTCCTGGTCTTATGAAACAGAATCCGGCGATGGTGCCAGCACTATTTCGGCGGTGCGCCAAATCGCCCTGTTTGCTCCCGCCGCCACCGCCGCCGCTTTGACCAATTGGGCAAATGCACCGCGCCTGGCGCCCGGACAATTCCATTTCCCCGGCATGGACCGCGTGGTGGCATTGCGCACCGGGTTTGGTTTCGGCATCAGCATGTCTTCCAGTCGCATCGCCAATTATGAATCCATCAACGGCGGCAATCTCCATGGCTGGTTCACCGGCGATGGCATGACCTATCTCTATCTGGGGACTACCGATACGCAATTCACGGGCGACTTCTGGCCCACCATCGATCCCTATCACCTCCCAGGCACAACCGTAGAGACAAATTCTCATGCCAACTCCGCCGGCCAAGCCACCAAATCCACGCCCAATTGGGTGGGCGGTGCTCAAATCGCCAAGACTTACGGCGTCGCCGGCATGGCGCTCGCCGCCTGGAACACCACCCTGACCGCCAATAAATCCTGGTTCATGCTGGATAACGAGATCGTCTGCCTCGGCGCCGGCATCACCTGCGGCGGCCCCTCGGGAGTGGACACCACCGTGGAAAACCGCCGGCTCGGCTCTTCACCCACCAACAATTTCTGGGTGAACGGTGTGAAAATCCCTCCCACCATCGGTTGGAGTTCAAATCTGGCGGCCGCCTCCTGGTGTGCCCTGGACGGCGTCGGCGGTTACTATTTCCCGGGCGGCGCCACGAACTTGCAGGCCTCTCTCGCGTCGGGCAGTGGTTCCTGGTCGCAAATTAATTCCATCGATACCACCACCACTTACACCGATAATTATCTGAAGCTCCTGTATAGCCATGGCTTGAAACCAACCAACGCCTCCTACGCATACGTTCTTTTGCCCAACTTCAACTCCACCAGCGTGAGCAACTATGCCCTCAGCCCTGACCTGATCGTGCTAACGAACACCCCCGCCGTGCAGGCCGTTCGCAAACCTGTCCTAGGCGTCGTGGCAGCGAATTTTTGGACCAATGGAATTAATTCCGCCGATTTGATTTCAGTGAATGACAAGTCTTCCGTCATTACGTGGGAAAGATCCACCAACATTCTGATCGGCATTTCCGACCCCACCCAAACCAACAAGAATTCCATTACGGTGACTCTTAATCGCTCTGCCGCCAGCCTGGCGTCGGCTGACCCGGGCGTAACAGTGATGCAGCTTTCACCGCAAATCATCCTTTCCGTCAATCTGAACGGCTCCCTTGGAAAAACGTTTCAAGCTTCGTTCAACTTTGCCGGTTCCATGCTCCCTGCCATTACCGCTCTTTATCCCAATGGCACAAATCTTTTCCAATCTACCAACACACTGGGCTTTACCGTCGCTTCCGCTGTGGGTGTTGCCACCAATAACATCGTCGTCACCGTGAATGGTTCGGCGGTGACTAATCTCGTGTTCAGCGGTTCCACCAACAACTGGAACGTCAGTTACCCCCATCTTCAACCCAACTCCGCCTACGCCGTAACCGTCTCGGTTATGGATGCGAATGGAAATGTCACCACAGCCTCAAGCGCCTTCGATACCTTCAGCGCGGCCAACTACACCTGGGAAGCGGAAGATTTTGACTACAACAACGGACATTTTATTGATAATTCACAGACCAACGCTTACGCCGGTTTGAGCGCCCTCGCCAACGTGGACACCCACCAAGTCAATTTTGCGGGTGTGTATCTTTATCGCCCCAATGGCATGGACACGGAAACCAATGGCGACTTCGTCCGGCCACCCTACTCGGGAACCGGCCGTTCCGATTATAGCATCGGCTATTTCAGTGCCGGCTCCTGGGCCAATTACACCCGCCATTATCCTGTGGGCAATTATTATATCTACGCCCGACTTGCCGCCGGAAGCGGTGCCACCACCTGCATCCTGTCTCAGGTAACCGGTGGCTGGGGTACCACCACTCAAACGACCAACCTGCTCGGCACCTTCTCCGTGACCAATACCGCCTGGGAGAGCTATAACCTTGTCCCATTAAAAGATGCATTTGGAAACCTCGCCACGCTCTCCTTCAACGGCTCCACGAATACCTTGCAGTTCGGTCGGCCGGGCTCGGCCACGGCGGACTGCAATGCAAACTTCCTCATGATAGTCCCCGTCTTCGCGGCCAACGCAATCTCGGACGGCACCAACCTGAACATCGCCTTCCCGACGCAATCCGGCTTTAACTATCAGGTTCAATATAAGAACAATCTGCAGGATGCCGTCTGGTTCCCTCTCGGCGCTCCCGTTGTCGGTAATGACATGATCCAATCCATCCCCGATCCGCTCGCCAACGCCCGCTTCTATCGCGTGGTGATCCAGTAACTCATTGCTGCTCGCAACTCGATTTGTTTACACCAAAAACCTTCGGAGGATTTCTGCCTGTTTACTGCACGGCCGTGGTGGTGCGGGCCTGGAGCCAGAGCAGGTCCTTGTTGAGGGAGGGCAACAACAGGCTGGCCAGAATGGCAATGATCGCAATCACCACCAACAACTCAATCAGCGTGAAACCAGGCCGGAACACTCTCTTCTTCGCGACTCGTGAATGAGCATTACGCATATTTTTAACAGTGCTATGGGCAAACAGCCAACCATGCGGTCGGTCCGTCAATCAGTCTTTGGGAATAAATTCTGCCACCCGCTTCTTGGCTTCTGTTATCTGTTCCGGACTCATTTCCTTCATGTTTGCCTGGCGAATTTCATCTCCCTCTTTATTACCGTGCGCATCGGCGAGCGCAAACCACTTCGCAGCTTCCACGCTCTCCTTGGCCAAACCCTTGCCCTGGGCCTCCAGCATGGCGAGCAGGTTTTGCGCCGGGCCATACCCGCGCTCCGCCGCTTTGCGATACCACTTGGCCGCTTCCGCGTAATCCTGTGGCACGCTCCAACCCTTTTCATACATGAGCCCTAGATTCTTTTGCGAACTGGCATAAACCTGTTCTGCCCCCCGGCGAAAAAGCTTCAGCGCTTCCGCATAATCCTGCGGCACTCCTTTGCCTTCCAGATATAACTCCCCCAGATTATTCTGCGCTGCCGCATAATTCTGGTCCGCCGCTTTGCGATACCACTTCACGGCCTCGGCATAATCTTGCGCCACCCCGCGTCCGTAGGCGCTCATCCAGCCGAGATTGAATTGGGATTCGGCATAATTTTTCTCCGCCGCCCGTCGAAACCACAAGGTGGCTTGCGCATCGTCCTGCGCCACCCCTTTTCCGTCCACATAGAGCATGGCCAGATTATTCTGCGCGGAGGCAAACCCCTGCTCCGCCGCTTTCCGATACCACTTGGCCGCTTCAGCCATGTCCTGTTTCACACCCTTGCCCTCAACATATAACAATCCAAGATTCCTTTGCCCTGATGCCGAGCTCTGTTGCGCCGCCTTTTGAAACCATTGGGCGGCTTGTTCCAAATCCAGCGTAATGCCGCGCCCGTTCTTGCATGCCAGCCCAAGGGCCACTTGTGCCTCCGGTTCGCCCTTGTCTGCCCGGGCTTTGGTTTCATCCAACCCCTCGCTGCGGACAACCACCACGCTTATGCCGAGCACGAGTAATGTTATCAGCCATCTAACAGCGGGCTGTCGCTTCAAATAACGTGTGAGTTTCATAGAAAATAAATAGGTGGCCTTCATTCAGTATTAAATCACAACTTGCTTCCTTTGCCAACTTCGAAGTGCTCTGATTATTATTCAAGCCGGCTTAAATGACACGTGCCTTTTGCTCTGCTCCAAGCGTCTGCTTGTATTGTCGCAGTTTTCGTCGCATACTCAATCCATGCCTCGCTGCCCAGTCGTTCCCAGGTTGTCTGGCTTGTCGTTTCGGCCGGTGGCCGGGAAACTCTCCTTCCGGACATTTCGGACCATCCTTCCTGGTGCAATATTATTGTTGCTGCTGACCGGGTCACGCCCGGTCCATGCCGCTATTCTCTGGAGCGATCTGGGCGCAACCCTTGTCCATGACACTGGCGCCGGCACCGATCTCCTTGGCGGCGCCGTAAAACGGGATGACTCCTCCTCGGACGCTCTCTATTTCAAGTTTCATGTCGATCCCCTTTCCGACGTCAGCACGGAAGAATACTTCGCCGCGTTTGAACTGTTTGAAAGTAGCGGCGAACGGTTGGGTGTGGGCAACTCCTTAAAAGCTTGGGCCTACAGCGCCTTCAATACCGCCGCCTTGGGCGAGTTCAACAAAACTCCCGGCGACATTGATCTCCACTCCTCCCGGCCTGAATCCTCCGGTTCTCTGGGAACTTTTCTGCCTTATGAACTTCCTCGCCGCGGCATCGAAAACACCATTGTTTTCAAGGTGCAATATGTCGCCGGCGGTGATGACCTGATTACCGTTTGGCTCAATCCTGACCTTTCTGCGGACACCACCGAGGCGGACCAACCGGAAAATCTGACTACCCGGTTCAGCGCCAATGCCTCCTTCGATGAAATCCGTCTGCGCCACGGCGGCGGCGGCGGCGGCTGGACTTTCAGCGACATGGCCATCGCCACTTCATTCAGCGACTTGGTCCGGGGCAATAGCTCAGCGCCGGGTGGCGCCATGCTAAACGGCGGGCACGGAACATTGCCTTTTACCTTCCGCTCCTGGCAGCGGGACCAGGGGCTCCCGCCCAATTCCGTCCGCGCCCTCGCCCAAACACGCGAAGGCTATCTCTGGATCGGGAGTGATGATGGCCTCGCCCGCTTTGATGGCGTGCGATTTGTCTCCTTTGGTTTGCGCGAGGGATTGCCCAGCGGACCGGTCCGCACCTTGTTCGGGGACAGTCACGGAACGCTCTGGATTGGCAGCACCGGCGGCGGTCTGACTAGGTGGCAGGATAATCAATTTACCACCTACACCCTGCGCGATGGGCTCCCCACCGATTCGATTACCGCCTTGGCGGAGGACGATGAAGGCCGGCTTTGGGTGGGCACGGAAGCGGGGTTGGTGTTATGGCAAAATGGAAAACTGTCACCGTTGGTTGCTGCGGCAGACTTTAAAGGCAAAACCATAACCACACTCTTCAAAGACCGAAAAGGCGCGATGTGGCTGGGTGCCGCCGGCGCGGGTGTTTTCCACTTCCAGGCGGGCAGGTTTGTTCCTTTGCCGGACACTTCCACGGAAGGCCTGCTGCAAGATACGCATTGTCTGCTCGTGGATCAATCCGGGCGCATCTGGGTTGGTGCGGGGGATGACTTTGTGCTCTGCCACGATGGCGAACAATGGCGCCGCTACCGGATTCCGCATCACTTGGCTCGACCTTACATCAGTGCCTTGGCCGAGGAACCCGATGGCACAGTCTGGGCGGGATCGGTAAGCGAAGGCTTGTTTCAGTTTCAAGATGGCAAACTCGCGGCGATTGATGCCAGCAGCGGGCTCTCGGACAATTTGATCGAGTCTCTCTTGGTGGATCAGGAAGGCAAATTGTGGGTGGGCACCGACTCCGGATTGAATCGGCTGCGGAATAAAAGCCTCTCCGTCTTCAGTCAAAATGAAGGTCTGGGGTATGGCGCAGTCCAGGGCCTGGCTGAAGTTGCACCTGGAGTGATGTGGGCGGCCAAGCCGGGCGATGGCCTGTATCGCTGGGAAGGCAGAAATTTCAGCCGTCTCTCTGCGGCAGGTTTGTCCCGGGGCGACCAGCAGGTCAATGCCTTGCTTCTGGCCCATGATGGTAGTTGCTGGGTCGCGGGTGCGCACGGCGTGCTGCACTTTGAAGATCCCAAAACGGTCGAGACCGAACCAAAGTTGTTTGATTTGGGGCGGCTGAATGTCATTTCATTATGTGAGGATCGGGAAGGCGGATTGTGGGCGGGCACGCGTGAGGGAGAGCTTTTGTGTTTGCAGGGACTAAACTGGGTGGCGGAGACCAATCTCTCGCAGCCCCATGCGATTACTGCCATCGCGCAGCACACCGATGGTTCACTGTGGCTCGGCACGCAAGGCGGCGGGCTCTATCAATATAAAAACGGCGTGCGTCTCCATCTTGAAAAGGGCAGCGGCCTGTTGAGTGATCTGATTCGAACGCTGCATCTGGATGCAGCCGGCGTGCTCTGGATCGGCACCGCGGGCGGTGGCCTCAGTCGTTGGCAGCACGGACACATTGCCTCCTTCACTACGCGCGAAGGACTGCCGGATAACACCATCTCGCAAATCTTGGAAGATGATGCCGATCGCCTCTGGCTGGGAAGTAACCGCGGCATTGCCTGCGTCAGCAAGCACGAACTGGATGATCTGGCCGCCGGCAAAATCCCCGCAGTCTATCCGCAGGTCCATGGTCGGATGGAAGGCATGTTGTCGGAGGAATGCACGGGCGGGTTTTCTCCTGCGGGTCTGAAAACCAAATCGGGCCTGCTCTGGTTCTCAACGTTGCGGGGCATTGTGGTGGCGGATCCCCGCCTCCATACCACCGATGCCCCCGCCCCAACCGTTGTGCTGGAATCACTGCTGCTGGATGGGGCTTCCGATTCCGGCTTTAAGCTTCCTGGTTCCTCTGTCGATGGCACGAATAAAAAATATGAATTCTCGAAAGCAGAATCGGAGAGTCTTCGGATTCCTCCTGGCCGGCACCAAATCGAATTTCATTACACCGGTTTGAGTTTCAATGCGCCGGAACGAGTGCGCTTTCGGTATCGGCTCGAGGGCTTGGATCCAGACTGGGTGGAAGCGGGCACGCGGCGTACGGCGTTTTACAGTTACGTGCCGCCGGGCAATTACCAATTTCACGTGATCGCGTGCAACAGTGACGGAATCTGGAACCAAACCAGCGCCAGTCTGGCTCTCACTGTGCTGCCCCATTTCTGGCAGGCGCGGTGGTTCATGGCCCTGGCCGCCTTGGGACTTTTAGGAGCGGTTGCCGGCGCCGCGCGCCTGGTCGAAAAGAAAAAACTCCAGCACCGGCTCAAACACCTCGAGCAGGAGCGGGGACTTGGACGGGAGCGGGCACGCATCGCTGCCGACCTCCATGATGATCTCGGGTCATCCTTGACGCGCATCTCGCTTTTATGTGATTTAGCCAACGCGGATAAAGATAATCCCGCCCAGGTCGCCGTTCACACTGGCAAGCTCTCCCAATCCGCCGCCCAGACGGTGCGCGCGCTCGAAGAAATTGTCTGGGCCGTACGGCCGGACAGCGATTCCCTGCAAAGTCTGCTGGAATATATGGCTCATTTTGCCAATGAATTGTTCGAAGGTGGCGAGACCCGTTGTCGGCTTGACCTGCCCCACGATCTTCCCGTGCGCTCATTGCCGCCGGAATTGCGGCACAATATTTTTCTCGTCGTCAAGGAGGCGCTCACCAATGCCTTTAAACACGCCTCCGCCCGGGAAGTCCGCGTACAAGCCAAAGCTTCCTCGCACTCACTTGAAATTCTCGTCCAGGACGATGGCCAGGGCTTCGATCCGGCCGCTCCCCCGACCGCAGGCAAACGCCATGGACTCGGGAACATGCGCCGGCGCGCCGAGGCCATGGGCGGAACCTTTTCGTTGCAAAGCACGCGCGGGCAAGGCACCACCGTCCGCGTGGCCGTAAACTTTCCGCCCGGGAGAGTGCCGGGAAATACTTGAGCCCGCGCCCGGTTTAAATCATTCTTATGAGAACCTGTGGCCATCGGGCATATGCAAATTAAAGTCGCCATCGTGGAAGATGATGAAGGTATCCGGACGAGTCTCGCGGCGCTGCTTCGTCGCGCTCCCTCTTTCCGGTTGGTCGGTGACTATGCGGACGCGGAAACTGCTCTCAAAGAAATCCCGCTCCGCCAGCCCGATGTGGTGCTCATGGATATCAATCTGCCCGGGATGAACGGCGTGGAATGCGTCCGCCAATTAAAGGCCGCCTTGCCCGGCGTGCAGTTCCTCATGTTGACGGTTTACGAAGACAGCGACTCGCTTTTTAAATCCTTTAAGGTAGGGGCCAGCGGCTACCTGCTCAAACGTACCGCCTCCGCCCGCCTGCTGGAAGCCATCCGCGATGTCCACGCCGGCGGCTCGCCCATGACCCCCCAATTGGCCCGTCGGGTCGTTCAGCATTTCTCCAAGCCTTCAGCCGACAGCTCCCCGGTTTCACGCTTGACCCCCGGCGAGAAGGAATTTCTGGATCAACTCGCCAACGGCTATGCCTATAAAGAGATTGCCGACCGCATGAATATCAGCATCGACACGGTACGTAGCTACGTGCGAGCAGTTTACGAAAAGCTGCATGTCCATTCCCGGACTGAAGCCGTCGTGAAATACCTGCGCGGTTGATGGCTTGGATTTCTGTCCAACCCGCCGGGTTATCGCCCGCCGCCGGCCCTCACCGCACAAACATGCGGTAGCATCTAACCAGTTGAATGCTATTATCTAGCCTGATACCACACGGAAAACGATGACTAAGTGCCAGAACGATTGTCGCCCAAACCGATGCCGGATTTCCGGATTTTGTACGTTATTGTGATGGTCATAATATTGCGCCCTATGAAAATCTTCAAAAAATCCACCCTCTTTGTGAGTGCCACGTTGGCATCCCTGTTCACGCTGGCCGGTTCCGCTGCTGCCCAAATTGCCGCCCACGATGACGCCGCCGCCTACAACGGCTCGACCTGGACCAATAACGCGAACCAAGGTTTTGGTTTTACCCCTTGGACTCTGCTCAACGTGAACGTCGGCGGTGGTTTCTCCGGTTTTTATATCGGCAACCCCGGAAACATCGGCACCAGTGGTAATTCCTTCGGTATGTATGCCAACAGTGGTAGCAGCAATGTCGCAGCTGCCTTTCGCGGTTTCTCCGCACCTTTGACCACCAATCAGGTTTTCAAAATTAAATGGGAAACTTACGGCATCGGTTTTAGCACCGCCAGCCGCGGCGGTTTCAGTTTGCGCAATGGCAACGCCGCCACCACCACCGATGATGTCGGCACCGGCTCCCGCTTTGATTTTTACTACCTTGGTAATTCCGGCGTAAATTCTTTTCTCGTTCAGGACGGTACTGGCGTCACGGCTGTCGGAGTTCCCTTTACCAGTGCTGGTTTATCCTTGGAATTCACTCTCCATGCTGATGACACCTATCGGTTTGTCATCAAGGACGCGTCCGGCTCAACCATCCTGGGCACTGTGGATGGACAGGCTCTCGCCGGTTCCGGCACCATTGACAGCGTTGCCATGTATGCCGCCAACACAGGTGGTGACCAGAATTTCAACAGTCTTGAAATCTCCTCCACTTCCCTCGTTCCCCCGGCCATTGCCAATATCCAACCGACCAACGGCGCCGTCTTTGTCGATCCCAGCACCAATAATATCTCCTTTGAAGTGGATTCCGTCTTTTCCACCGTCTCCAGCAATAACACTTCCCTCTTCCTGAACGGTGTAAAACAAACCAACCTCGTTTTCAATACCACTGGCATCACGAACCAACTTTTTGTGACCAATACCACTGCGCTCGCGCGCGACACAGTTTATAATGGCCAGATCATTGCCGCCGATGCCAACGGCAATCGCATCACCAACAACTTCACCTTCAATACCTGGGTCACCAACCTGTTTTTCATCGAGGCGGAAGATTACAATTATAATGCCGGCAGCTTTATCCCCAATCCCTTCCCCAATGTGTATGGCTCTATCATCGCCAATGCCACCAATGGCATCGATGTCTTCAAACCCTTCCCCATTGACGGCGGCACCAATGCCTATCGCCCACAGGATTTTGGCCTGGTTGATTTGGACGCCCCGCCCGTTTCCGCCGACGTGGACCACAACGATTATGCCCTGAACACCTATTCTGATTACAATCTCTCTTTCGTCCAGTTTGGCGAATGGGAGAATTACACGCGTGGACTCAGCAATGTAACGTACGATGTTTACGCCCGTATGGCTTCGCTTTCCGGCAATCCAACGATGGAACTGGACCGGATCGCCACTCCCAAGGCCACCGGTTCAAATCAACCGCTGGCTGCCTTGGGAACATTCGTTTGTCCGGCCAACACCGGTGGCTCCCAGGGCTACACGTTTGTTCCGTTGAAGGATTTCTTCAGCAACCCCGTTTCCATTCGTTTCCCCGGCACGAATACCTTCCGCTCCACCCGCATCGGCGGCTCCTACAACTTTAATTATTTGCTCTTTGTGCCGAATACCAATAACGCGACTCTGACACCTTACATCAGTGCCGGTTTCCCCTTCCCCGGTGCGACTGCGGGACCGGAAACTATCATTTCCTTCACCATTGCCAATCGGCAGACGGCCGTGAATCCGGCCACGATTCAGTTGCTGTTGAACTCTAACAGCGTGACCAGCGGAATTACGCTCAGCAACACTGCTGCCGGAACGGTCGTTTCCTACATCCCGCCCGCTTTCCTGGCGTCGAACTCGACCAACACCTTGACCGCCATCTTCACGGATAACGGCGGAACTCCCGTCACCGTCACCAATAACTGGCAATTCACCGTCAGCAATCCGCAAATCATTTCCCTCCCCGGCACCAATGCACAACCGGTTGCTGCCGGCACCACTCCCGGATTCGCCATCCACATCGTCAAGGCGGTCGACACCGCGCCGGACTATGATTTCCCCACCACTTTGGCTCGTGCGGAAGCGCAGTTGACCGGTTCCATTATCGATACCAACACCACCCAACCTTATCCAAATCTGGCGGTCGATGGCGGCGGCACCAACTTTTTTGCCGATACCGGCACTATTAATTTTGATATCACCGGGGCGCCCTCCGGTTCTTACACTTTCCCCACCAAGGCAGCGTTCCCATACGTTCCCGCAGGTGGCACCAATAATTTCATCGCTATGGCCGCGGAAGCTTATCTGCAATTGGCGCCCGGCAGTTACAATTTCCTGGTCCGCAGCGACGACGGTTTCCAACTCAGCAGCGGAATCACAACCAAGGACACCAACATCATCGTTGGCGCATTTGATGGCGGCCGCGGTAACGACAATCCCACCACCATGTATGTCAATGTCCTAACCAACGGGCTTTACCCCATCCGCCTCCTCTATCTGCAAGCCAAGTTTGGCGGTAGCGTGGAGTTCTATTCCCTCAACCGGGCGCAAGGCAACAAGCCCATCCTTATCAATGATCCATCTGATCCCAACTCCATCAAAGCTTTCCAAGGCGTCATCTCCAGTGCCACACCGGTCAATCTGTTTAACGCCGCCCGTAGCGGCACCACCGCCAGTTTCAGTTTCCTGACCCAATCAGGTCGCACACACTTTGTGGAATACAAATCCTCTCTGGCCAGCGGGCCTTGGACACCCTTGATTACCATTACGGGCAACGGCTCAGTCACCAACGTGTCCGACATTAATGCCACCAACACCACGCGGTTCTATCGGGTCGGCACTCAATAGCCTATGCAGTCTGCTCCCTTTGCACGTTCAAATGCGGATTCCTGCGGCCGCTTCCCAGCCGCGGGTTTCACGCTGATTGAGTTGTTGGTGGTGATTGCGATCATTGCCATTCTGGCCAGCCTGTTGTTGCCCGCCCTCAACAAGGCCAAGCTGCGGGCTGAGCGCACCACCTGCATCAACAACCAGAAGCAACTGACCCTGGCCTGGCTCATGTATGCCGATGACAATGGGGACAAGCTCGCCCCCAACAACTCCCTGGCCGGGGGCGTTGCCCCCAGCTGGATGGCCGGCAAGCTCAACTGGGACTTCCCGCCCCTGCCCACCAACCCGGACAACACCAACACGGCCAACCTGACGGGCTCGCTTTTGGGGCCGTATTGCGGCCGCTCCACCGGCATCTACCGCTGTCCGGGGGACAAGGTGGACGGGGCCAAGGGCCCGCGGGTGCGCAGCATCTCCATGAACGGCATGATGGGCGGCTACAGCCCCAACGACCCGGCCTCGCTCAACTCGCCGGGCTTCCAGCTCTTCCTCAAGCTCAACCAGGTCATTGCCCCCTCCCCCTCCCTGGCCTGGGTGTTCATCGACGAGCATGCCGACTCCATCAACGACGGGTTCTTCAAGGTGAACATGAGCAACACCACCGGCTGGGCGGACGTGCCGGCCAGCTACCACGGGGGCAGCGGGGCCCTGTCCTTTGCCGACGGGCACGTGGAGATCAAGGTGTGGAGCGATGGGTCCATCCGCAACCGGCCGGTGACCAAGACGCAATACACGGCCTTGAGCGCCGTTGCCAGCCCCAACAAGGACCTGCTCTGGCTCCAGGCCCGCACCACCACGGCCGTGCAGTAAACAGGCAGAAAAGTGAATATCTTTGGCACGAATACGATTGACATTTTTAGCAGAAAAAATCAGAATAATCCAACCACAAACCGACACACAAATCAGAGGATCCCTAGCTATGAAAAAGCAACTGTTGATATCCGGTTTCGCCCTAACCACCTTCTTGCTTGCCCAGAGTGCAGCCACTGCCTCTTCGATTGCGAGTGACAACGCCTCCAATCCCACTTACAGCGGCGGCTGGTCCAGTGGCCAGAACGGTGGTACCGGCTTTGGCGCCTGGTCACTGGCCAATAATAATGGCGGCTCTCTTTTTGCCGGTAACTTCATCGCCCCCTCAACGCAAATTGGCCCCAACATCGGCACGGCTTTCCAGATGTACGCCAATCCGGGCGGAGCCACCAACGTGGCTAATCGTTCCTTGACCGGTGCCTTGGCCACTGACCAAATCTTCTCCTTTGATCTTTCCGTGAACTTCCGCAACCCCGGTGACCGTGGTTTCAGATTGTTCTCCGGTGGCCCTTCGGGCACTGACCTGCTCGATTTCGAAGTTATGAATGATAGGTACATCCTGACCATCGGCGGTAGCTCGCAGGATCTTTTCGGCAACGCTTACAGCGGCACGGCTCCCTTTAGTTTCTCCTTCAACCAACTCGGTGGTAATGATGTGCTGGTGAGTGTCGTCCGCCCCGGCTTTACCACCTTTTCACAAGTCGCCAACCTGGCTGGTTCCATCGATTCGTTTCAGCTCTTCATCCAGGGTACAGGCAATCAGGATCAGGCAAATATCGGCGCCAACGGTTTCAGCGTTGTTCCCGAACCCTCCTCTCTAGCATTACTCGGCATGGGTGCCTTTGGGGCGGTTGCCTTCCTCCGCCGCCGTAAATAATCATCGGCCTCTCTGTATTTTCGAGCCCCGCATCTTGCGGGGCTTTTTCTTTGTCCAGTCGTTGGAACACCTCCATCTCATTCCAATCCCACAGAAAATCACACTCGTGCCGGCCCGGGAATCTGAAAGCTATCGGCGACTCCGGAGCCCTTCACAAACCTGCTGGTAGTTGAACAACTTCAGGGAATAACTTGAATGCGATAATATTGCGCCGCTGCCCCGGGACTATTCGTAAAGCTTGTCGTCGTGCCCGACGCGCTGATGCTGCCGCTGACAGCCTGGAATGAATGGGAGAGATTGGTCGTCGCCAACACTTGGTAGTTCTTCCCTGCCACACTCATCCAGGTAAGCACGCTCGCGCCATTTGCCAGACTGATGATCCGCAACGCTGAATTCGGGTCCAATGGATTCGTCCCCGCTATGTCCTCCTGCAAATTGCTCATGCCGTCCCCGTCATAATCACCATTTGGATCCAGCAGCAGCGTTCCGGAACTGTCGGCGCTGGCGCCCCCTTCCACTCCCGCATTATTAATGGCACTCACGCGCGCATACAGGGTCTGGCCGAAGGCGTTGGTCACCGTGATCGAATTGCTGCTGCTATTGCCGTTGAAAACATTCGCGCCACCCGGTGTCGTCCCGATCAAAACATGGTAGCTGGCAACTCCGCCATCCGGATCATTGAGCGCCGGCCAGGTGAAGGTCACCACATTGCCGATCGCATAGGGCTTCGGTGTTGTCGGTGTCCCGGTCGCTACCGGCGGCGTCACGTCATACAGCTTCAGATATTGCGCTTCAAACGGGTCCGTGGCCCATGCGCTGTCAGCCGTGGGAACTTTCTTCAGCAGCACGAACAAGCCATTGTTCAATAAATTGTTGCCTGATATCCCGCCCGGAATCAGGTACTGGGTGCGCCGGGTGCTGTCAATCTGCGTATCCGCCGCTATGTTCCGGACGTTATACGTCCGCCCTGTCTTGATACCGAATAAGTTGGCGCTGTTTTGGATGATGTTTACATTAAAATTGCCCTGCTGATTGTTGTTGCGGTCCAGGTTCACAAAGGCAAACACCACATCGTTGAAGTTGGGTGAGGCATTCGCTGTTTCATACTTTGCCACGGAAAATATATTCGCCTGCGGACCGCCGCCCCCGGTTTGATCCAGGTAATACCGGTTCGAACTGCGCAGTGCGGGACTGAACTGCCGGGCCTGCCCTACCGCCGCGTAAACCGGATAGAGTTGATCCAACCCGTAATTCCGGTTCGCCGGTGCAAAAATCGGCTGCAGCGAATTGAATTTCTTGAAGTGCGGGATCATCTTGCCAAAATTCAGTTCATACTGGTCAAAACCAAAGTTCTGGGAGATGCCCAATTCCTGGCCGTAAAAAATCATCGGCGCGCCATCAATGCTCCCGCTGACCTGATAGCGAATCAACGCCTGGAATGGGTCTTGGTAGGTCTGCTCATCATGCGAGGTGCTGTTCAGCAGCACCAACCCCTGCCCGTAAGCGTTCCGGCGGGATTCAAAAATATTGCGGTAGTCGCTCGCCGTGGCCGCCGCCTGGAATGGAAATACGATATTCTCGTTCAATACGTCAAAATGCCGGTTGGAACGATAGGTGACTGCGCCGCCGTCCAGCGATTCTGTCATGAACACAAAATCCCATTTGCGCGCCCGCGTTTTATTGATGATGTATTCCCAGCATTGCGGCGGCAGTCCCTGTCCAAAATCTGCGCGCAACCCGTCAATCCCTTTATACGTCTGGCTCGCCGGCGTCCCGTTCGTGCATCCCGTTTGATCGAGCCAAAACAGGATGTAATCTGAAAAATATCTCCACGTGTTTTGGGTGATGGCGTCAAAATGTCCGTTGACCGGGCTGAAATCAAAAAAGTCCCCCTCATTCAAATAGTTCCCGTTGTCCTGTGGGTTTTGGCACACCAACGCGGAATAGCGGCCAAAGAATATATCATGCGTGTCACCAAACTTCCCAAAATCTCCCCGGTCCGGCGCCACCGCCACGTTGTTCGATGCGGATGCCCGATTACAATAATCGCCCGACAGGGAATAAAATGCCGCCTGCCGGTTCCGTATCTCATCCGTCGTTTGCCAGTTGTTCGGATTGCCTGCCCCGCCAAAATAAAACACCCCGCTGGCCGCCAGTTCGCAGTCGTACGCCGTATGGTTGAAAGGCGCATCCAGCATCACATTGAGCCCGGCGGCATCCGCCGCGGCCACGAATCCCTGGAATTCCTGCATCGCCGCCGGACGCGTATTGGCCTTGCTCATCAGCGGTGATACTTCAAAGAAATTCTTTACCGCATACGGACTGCCCACCGTATAGGGCTGGCTGGTAGCGGGATCAATCTGGCGACCATCCACTCCCGCCGGATGAATCGGTTGAAACCACAGCCAGTTCACCCCCAGGTTCTTCGCATAATCCAGATTGAAACGATTGGTCACCGCGTCATACGGCCGCGAGCCGGGGCCATTGTACAAATCGGCAAAGGTGCTGCGCTGATAATCCTGCGTGCCCGCCGCCCCGATGTTAAGGGCGTTCAATTCATAGAGTACAATGTCCCGGGATTTCCGGGGTGAAACCACAACTGCATGGTCGCGACGCCCATTTGCGGTATACCAATTCCAATTCGTATTGCCGGTGACTTTATAACGCGCCGTCAATCGGTACGCGCCGGTCTTCTGGGCATTCAAGGTAAATGAATACTGCCCCGGCGTGCCGGTGGCTGTCATCACATAGGCCTTGTAATAATTGCCATCGTCTCCGGCCGCAATCCCGTTGCCGTCCGGCGGCACGATTCCATCTTCAATGCCATCTCCATTCGCATCCTGCGTCGCCCGGTCACGCCGGTTCAGGTTGGAAAACACCTCGGCCGCGGTGATGTTCGGCTGGCCCGGGCTGAAAAGAATCGTCAGTGGCGCAGCCTCATTTGCCAGTTCATCCACAAAAATATGCGTGGTGGTATAATCCGCATTCACGCCGTTCACCGTTAATACCGGATCGCCGGCTGAACCCATGGTAAAGTTGAAAACCGAGTTGTCCGTGCCGGCGTTATAATCCGCGAACTTTTCCTGATTGTTGCTGCTGTGCCAGACGCCAACCTTGTAATTAATGCTCGTCGCGTTCGGCAGGTTCGTCACCGTCCCCGCCCACCACATGGCATTCCCCGCAATGCTGGGATCATTCTCCAGGTGGTCGAGCCCCATGACGGCCACCTGCGTCGTGTTGCTCCCAAAACCCAAAGACCCGACCGGAATTGAACCATCTGTGGTGTAATATATGCGGCCGTTGTCCGCCCACCGGGAACCCAGGCTGCCGTCCTTTCCGATATAACCCGCCTTGATCCAAAACTGAACATTGCTATGCGTGGTATCTGAGCCCGAACTGATCACGCGGTTGTTGGCATGAAATAAAAATGCCGGGCGATTGCGAATCGTGAACGGCGCTGTCGCCGCCACGCTCTGGGTGGCGGTGGTGGTGCTCCCGGCATCGCCTCCGTAAACGTAAGTGTTCTGGACGCCGTTGCCCCCGTCAAAGGTCAGGTAGAGATAATACTGAATAACCTCATTTGTGCCAAAAGCCACGGTGTTGAAGCTGTTGCTCCAATACTGGTTGTTGCCGTTGTTGTTAGCAAAACCGAGGTTCGTCGAACTCCAAACTCCTTGCGTCAATCCCTTGTAGTAAAGCGTGCCCCCGGTCTGATTCGCCGTCCCATAGGAGTTGTTGAACTTCTGCACCCCGCTATAAATCGTCACGGTGGTGTTCGTCCCAATTTCAAATTCCGGCTCGCGCATGTGCAGGCCGCTTTGACTCGTGCTCAATACCTCGCCGTTATCGTCCGGGATATGAAAAGCGTTGGCCAGGACCGCCAGGGAATCACGCCCGCTGGCGACGAGGACTATAAACCCGAGGGCCAGGGACATTATCGGTCGAAAATTCATCGGTTTTTGGAAATTTCGCCCGTCATGCGGGTTGACGGTTATGACGCTATCTGGGATGCGCGCAATTCTGCACCCCGAGCCGGGCCAAAAAGAATACCGGCGTGCCAATTTCAGTAACGGGAATCACTTGTTTTATTATACATGTATCTGGGCGGGTATGCAGCTTAATTCGACCTTCGTTCAACCTGCGGCGACTGGGATTGGCAGCGGTTCTGGCATGCATAATTTTTTGCCGTCACGGTTTTTGTTTATGTATCAGCTCAGATAATACCGGTCCCGCTCACCTGAATTCTACCGCATGTTTATGCGGTCGTTTTGCCTGTCACCGGCGGCATTTCGCGATTGTCCTCCGGGTTGAACCAGCGGTAACCTGTCTGGGTATGACCTCCTCAAGCATGCCCCTGCCGGCTGCTATTCTTTTGTTGCTTGGTTATCTCGTCCCCATGACTGCATGTTGTGAAATGAGTGAATCTTTGGTGGTCGGCCCGTATCGCGCAACCATCTCGGCAAAAACCGCCGGTGACACCCGGACCTACGAACTGACCACCAATGCCAAACTGCGCGATGACAATCCTCCCGGTAAATCCGTGGTCTTTTCTGAACCGCCGGCACACGCCCGCATCCGTACGGGCAGTCTGCTGTTCGATGGTCTCTACGCCCTTGCGGTCAACGAAGCGCTCCAAAACTCCGTTTCTCAAATCAAAGACGGTGCCTACAATCACGGCCAACCCATCCCGCTCGAAGCCTTCCAGACGGGCGCATTTTGGACCTATGTCTGGACGCGGGACATCTCCTACTCCACGCACTTGGCGCTGGCTGGCTTCGACTCGCAACGCGCAGCAAACTCACTTTTATTCAAGTCTTCCGCCCTTAAACCCTCCGTCGCGGGCGGCTTGACCAATCAAATCGTGCAAGACACCGGTTCGGGCGGCAGTTATCCAATCTCAAGCGACCGCATCGTCTGGGCACTCGGCATCTATGAGGTGTTGAAGTTTCTCCCGGAACCGGAGCGCGCAATCCTGCTTTCCCGGATCTATCCCATTCTGCATGACACGCTCGAACAGGATCGTCGTTTAATCTTCGACCCGCAGGATGGTCTTTACCGTGGTGAGCAGTCTTTTCTGGATTGGCGCGAACAAACCTATCCGGGTTGGACGAAGGATCAGGTGCTGGCGATTGGAACCTCCAAGGCATTATCCATGAACGTCGCCAACTACTTCGCGCTCCAAACCACCGCCGAACTCGCGGGCCGCTTAGGCCACCTTGAGGAACAAGCGCGCTACGCCACCTGGGCAGCGGCGCTCAAAACTGCGATTAACCTGCGTTTCTTCGATCCTGAGGCGGGCCTCTACAGCACGTATCTCCTGGCCGATGTTGGCGCGGGCATACCAGTTCACCGTTACGATTTGCTGGGGGAATCCCTGGCTGTTTTGTTGGATGTCGCAAACAATGAGCAGGCCACTGCCATCACCCAAAATTATCCCACTGGCCCCTACGGCACGCCGGTCGTCTGGCCGCAGGAACGCACGGTTCCGATTTACCATAATCACAGTCTCTGGCCATTCGTAACCGCCTATTGGACGAAGGCAGCCCGCAAGGCAAATAACGCCGCGGCCGTCGATCAAGGCATCAAGTCGTTAATGCGCGGTGCTGCGCTGAATCTGTCCAATATGGAAAACTTTGACTTTGCCAGCGGCGGGGCCTGGGTGAAAGGTGAACGGCTGACCGGTCCGGTCATCAACTCCCAGCGTCAGATCTGGTCGGTCGCTGGCTATCTTTCCATGGTTCAGGATGTGGTTTTCGGCCTCGAAACCTCCTGGGACGGCATTCGCTTTTTGCCTTTTATCACCGGTGCGCTTCGCAATGACACGTTCGCCTCCACCAATCTTTTGGAACTGCGGAGCTTTGCCTATCAGGGCAAAATCATCCAAGTGCGCGTGCATCTGCCCGCCGCCAACACCAAAGGAAACGCGGCCTGCCCCATCCGTAAAATTGAAGTAAACGGCCACCCTATTAGTCGTGGATTCGTGCCGGCGGCAGCGTTGCTGCCGGAAAACCAATGGGATATTTATCTGGATCCACCCAGTGAAGCGGTTCGCCAGACCATCCACATGCTCGCCAGCGTTTCGGACGAGCGGTCCGTGTTTGGACCGCTTCCGCCACGCTGGCAGGCGGTCGGACAAGACGGCATCGTCGTCGAAAATGGCCGCTTGACCCTCCATTACGACCACGACGACGCCACCAACGTTCTGTTCAATATCTATCGCGATGGCCAACTCTGCACCAAGGCAATCACCGCCACACAGTGGACCGATCCTCAATCAACAAACTATGCCCGCCAGTTATATTTTTACGCCATTGAAGCCATCGATGCCCGGACCGGCAATTCCTCGCATCTGACTCCGACGCATTATTATCTCGGCGCCAGCCAGGAGTGGACCATCCCCGCCAAACTCATGAAAAATCAGGGCGGAAGATTGGTTAACTCACACCATTTCGAGGACTGGGGCAGGACGGACCATCAATTGCTGGTCAAAACCTTCTCCGCGGAACAGGACGGACGTTACTTCGTGCGCGCGGAATTTTCAAACGGCGCTGGACCGATCAACACCGGCATCACGTGCGCCATCAAAAGATTGGAAATTCGGCAGCTCGCTTCGGACACTCTGGTTGCCAGCGGTTACCTGATCATGCCGCAGTCCGGCGATTGGAAACGCTTTGATCTCTCCTCCTCCATCCCTGTGAATTTGAATGCCGGGCAAACCTATTCCTTGCGCATCTTCGAGGACGAATACTGCCACAACATGAGTTATCTGGCGCACAACGAGCGTTACACCGCCCTTCCAGGTGGCGGGAATGACGCCTGCAATTTTGTGAACATCTCCGCCCTCCATCTCGTTCGGTTGGGACGATAGACGGGACTCGCTTTGAAACCTTACGGCGCCTTCTGCGCTGTATTTGCCCCTTCGCCCACCGACCACACCAATCGATCCACTTTCCCTTGATTGTTGGACATAAACTCCATCTGCACATCGGTCGTTTTCGCAAAGAACTTTGTCGGTGACTCTGCGAACAGCACAAAGCGTATGCCTTGCAGGTCCGCCATCAATTGATTTCCCTCGCGGGTTATCTCAAACTTGTTGTCGCTTCCATAAACGCCTGTGTAACTCTCCAGCAAGGCAACCGCTGGTGTGAACTCTTTCTTCCCCGGCTTGCCTAATTCACGCACCCAGATGTTGCGAAAACGCACCGGGTTCCCGTGGTCTTGCAGGGAAATCGGCTGCTTCACGGGATGCGGACTATACGGCGCCCGTTGCAGCCAGGAAGTGGGACCGGTAAGCTCGACATTGTTCTGGATCAACACTCCGTTGAGGAACACCGTCACCCGCGCGCGCGACAACACCTTGCCCGCTTCATCAAACCGCGGCGCCGTGTAGATGATGTCATAGTTTTGCCACTCGCCCGGACGGCGGCTTGCATTAACCAATGGCGGATACTGTCCGTACACCGACCCGGCGGAACCGTCCGCGTAAGTCTTGCTCTCGAACGAATCTAATACCTGGATTTCGTACCGGTCCAACCCAAAGAACACACCACTATTCCCCCGCCCTTGACCTTCGCCATGGGCCGGAACCGGTGCGGCCCACACCACGTGGAGCTGGCAGTCGCCAAAATTCTGCAGTGTGCGCACATAACCGCTCCCCTTCACGCACTCCATATATCCATCCCTCGCAATCCATTTCGTCGGGCTGCCATCCATGCTCACCCATGACGCGACATCCTTGCCATCAAACAATACGGTCGCGTCCGAGGGTGGCTTGCCGGCTTGGGTCCCGGTGCTGCTCTCGCCCGGCGTCACCACCGGCGGCAAAGGCCGTTCGTGATCATGATCCAGCCAGTTCGGATCGGGTGCCGCCAAACAATTGGAACCCAACTGCGACGCGCCGACAGTCAATGCGCCGAGCAACAATATGGTGAATCGGGAGAATTGGATGCTTTTCATAAATTGCGTGGTTATTAAATGGCTTGCTGACGATATTAGCAGCGCGCCCAACTGCGCGCAAGTGAGCGAAGTGCCTTCGCCCAAAAATTGTAATACCCTTGCTGAGCCATGGCTATTTTCCATTGCTCGCGTTGATCGTGGTATAAACTGCTGCCGAACGCGGTTCCAAGGTAATTTTTATTTTGCCACCTTTCACCTGTATTTCACCAGCCAGCCCCAGCCGATCTCTAAATATTGTTCCATCGCCCAAACCGAGCGGCTGCATCTGCAGCTCCAGCGATTGCGCCACTGTGGCCGTGTTGAGCAGCACCAGCGCTGTCCCGGTGGTCATGGTCCGGGCAAAGGCATAGCGATTGTCTCCAACCTCGAGATTCATTATCCGGCCATGACGCAGCGGCTCGAACTCCGCCCGCAAATGCAACAACTGTTTTACGCGATCAAAAATAACCCGCTCCTCTGGTGTGCGTCCCGCAGTTTCGAATGCGTTGCGAGCACCATTGGGAAATCCACCCGGGAAATCCCGCCGGTTATCGGGATCGCCGCCGCCGCGCAGGCCAATCTCATCGCCATAATAAATCATCGGAATCCCTCGCGTGGTCAGCAAAAACGTAAATGCCATCGCCAATCCGGCGCTGTCTCCCTTATTCATGAAACGCTCCACATCATGCAACCCCAAAAAGGTGACCAACCGTTGCGAATCCACGTAAAGGCTGTCCTGTGCCAGCACGTTGGTGAGTTCCTTCATGCTTTTGCCTTCAATAAATGCTCTGCGAATGGCGTAAAAAAGCGGAAAATCAAACAGTGATTCAATGCCGGAATCAACGCTATCGAAGCGGGCGCACCCCCCCTGGAAAAAGGCCACCTTCCGCGCATCGCCGTCATACATTTCGCCCACTACATTCAACTGTGGATACTGACGCCCCACCGCCGCACGCCAATCGTGCCAGAAGCTCCGTGGCACATATGGCAGGGTATCAAGTCGAATGCCATCCATTCCCGTGGTGCCCACCCACCAAAGGCTGTTCTGAATCAGGTAGCGGGAACATTCTTCGTCGCCTTGGTTAAGGTCAGGCAAAATATCAATAAACCATCCTTCCAGCGTTTGCCTGCGCTGGTCGGCCGGAGCGTCCGGCACTGTTAGACTCCACGTCTGCCAATTGTTGGCCAGGTGTTTTTCCAGCGTGCCGTTGTACCACGTCGCCGTGGGTGAATTGGTGACCCAGGGATGATACGGCCCCGTATGATTGGCCACTTCATCCTGAATAATTTTTATCCCCAAATGATGCGCCGCATCGGTGAGTGCCTTCAATTTTGCCAGGTCCCCAAAGTGTTCCTCCACCCCGTAAAAATCCACCGCCCCATAGCCGTGATAGTCCGTAATGGCCTCGCCGTGCGCGTCGAGACGGTTTTCGGAACTGTATTTCTCGCGCTGGTTCGCGTGATTCACATTATCATACCAGGGTGTCAGCCAAAGTGCCGTCACCCCCAACTCCTTCAGATAAGATAGATGATTAATAATCCCTTGAAAATCACCCCCATGATAATACCGGCTTTTTTGCGGATTAAAGAGCCCGCGGGAAACAATTGGATCATCGTTGGCTGAATCGCCATCCGCAAAACGATCCGGCATTATTAAGTAAATGACATCGTCATTGGAAAACCCTTGGAAGCGGCCCGCGGGTGCCAGCGGTTGCAACACTTCGAACGGAGCCGTTGTCCCTTCCTCAGCCGTGACGATGTTTAGCCGGTAGGCTCCGGGCTTGGCCGATGGATTGATGGTCACATCAACAAACAGGTACGTGCCCGCCGCATTGACGCGAACATTTCCGGCCCGCAAACCTTCGCCGGCCGCTTCAACGTGCGCACCCGCCAAATCCTGTCCGCGCATCATCACCCGCACCGGGTTGAGCGAATGCCCCGCCCACCAACTCGGCGGTTCCACTTTCTGAACTTCAGGGGCAGCCTGAATTTCCCGCATTCCCATCAAACCGGCCATCGCGATAACCAGCCTTGCGACCAGAAGTGGAAAACGGCCAATACGCGCGGCCCTGGAAAAGCTAATCATACTGCGACTGTTTCATCGGCGACATCCTTGACTCGCTGAGTCAGAATGGCCGCGATCAGCAGAAAGACGCCGCCGGCTATCACCGCCGCCAACCGATTGTTATTGAGCAGATGATTCATCACCCAGCCAAACCCCAGCGAAGCCGCAATCTCCGGCAACACAATGAAGAAATTGAAGATGCCCATGTAGACCCCGGTCTTGCCGGGCGGTAGCGATCCCGCAAGGATCGCGTAAGGCATGGAAAGTATGCTCGCCCAGGCAATGCCGACCCCCGTCATTGAAATCAACAGCAAATACTTGTTGTGAATAACCGCCACGGACAAAAGTCCGGCCGCACCGCATATCAAACAAATCGTGTGGACCCATTTTCGATTGAACTTCTGCGCGAGACCCACCAGAAAAAAGGAAAAAATGAACGTGACGACGGAATACATGGCAAAGCAAAGTCCGCCCCATTCCGTGCCTTCAGCATAAAGCGGTGATTTTTCATCGGGCGCGCCAAACACATTATGCGCCACCGCCACCGGAAAATAGAGCCACATGCAAAACAACCCCAGCCAGGTGAAAATTTGCACCCATGCCAACTGTCTCATCGCGGGTGGCATCTTGAGGATGGCCTCAACAATCTCTGCCGCTCCGCGACCCAAGCCGGCTTTTTCCGTCTTCATCTTGCGAAATGAAGCCAGATCGTCGGGGGGATATTCCCTGGTGCTCAGAATAGTCCAGAGCACCGCAATAAAAAATGCGGCCGCCCCGAGATAGAACGAGTATTTTACCGTCAACGGAATTTGTTGCGCGACTCCCGTGGCATTGCTGATGCCAAACCAATGGGTCATCATCCAGGGCAGCGCGGAGGCTACGATCGCGCCCAACCCGATAAACAAACTTTGCATCGCAAACCCGCGGGTCCGTTGTTTCTCCGGCAGCATGTCCGCCACAAAAGCGCGAAACGGCTCCATGCTGATGTTGATCGATGCGTCGAGAATCCAGAGCAGTCCCGCCGCCATCCATAACGCGGAGGAATTGGGCATCAACACCAGCGCCAGCGAACTGAGAATGGCGCCGGTTAAAAAATAAGGCCGCCGGCGTCCCAACCGCCCCCAGGTCCGGTCACTCATGTGGCCAATGATCGGTTGAATCAGTAATCCAGTCAGCGGCGCTGCCAGCCAGAGCAACGGAATTTGATCGGGCTTGGCTCCCAGATATTCGTAGATGGCGCTCATGTTGGCCATCTGTAATCCCCACCCAAACTGGATTCCCCAAAAACCAAAGCTCATGTTCCAAATTTGCCAGAAACTCAGAAGCGGTTTTCCCCGGCTGTTACCGGTCAGGGCGAAGGTGTTTGATCCCGGTTGGCTGGTCGTCGGACCACTGGCATTTTTGCCCGCAGGTGTTTGGGAACTCACCCCTTAAATGCACCATTTTTTAACACTTCCTGCAAGCGTATTCGACGTCTGGACAGCACTTTTGAACGGTGACAAATCCGCTCCCTTCCTGTCTAATATCGCCCATGAGCAAGTCAGATCAGCCCGCGTTCCAGCCCCTCGAAAAACTCACGCTCGCCAAGACCGGCTCTCAATCCATTCTGCTCAAATCCCGGAGCCAAACGGTCGAACTCAGTGTGCTGGCTCCAGATCTGTTTCGCTTGCGCATCGCCCACGGAAAACGATTCTCCACCAAGCCTTCCTGGGCCGTTTCCAAGACGAATTGGCCCGCGACTTTTACCAAGCTCCGCCAAACCACCAGCCAGGTGGCTCTCGAAACTGCCCTTGGCAAACTCACCCTGCATCTCAAGGATGGCCGGTGGGAGTTATCCGACGCACAAGCTCGCCCACTGCTCGGCGCTCGACGCAACGCCACCGGCTTCGCGGGGGCGCAAGCCCGCTTGACTTGCCCGCTCGCCGAAGGTCAGGGCATTTTTGGTCTCGGCGAAACCACCGGCACTTTCAACAAACGCGGCTTGATCCGTGAGTTCTGGAACCTCGATGTCCTCGGCCATGCCCCGGCAATTCATCCCAGCCTCCGCAGCCTTTACGTCTCCATTCCTTTTGCTCTTTCGCTGCATCAAAGCCGCGCTGCCGGTCTTTTCTGGGATAACCCCGCCCGCCAAACCTGGGACTTGGGCCAGACACATCTGGACCAATGGTCAATGACCGCCGCTTCAGGTGAAATCGATCTCTACCTGTTTGTCGGTCCTTCCGTCAGTGAAGTCGTTTCGCGCTTTTCGGAACTCACCGGTCGCATGCCCTTGCCTCCGCGCTGGGCGCTCGGCTATCAACAATGCCGCTACAGTTACGAAACCCGCGCGCAGTTTGAGGAGATTGCCCGAAACTTTCGCCGCCGGAAAATTCCCTGTGATGCCCTCTATCTCGACATCCATCACATGGATGGCTATCGCGTCTTCACTTTCGGCAAAACATTCCCTAAGCCATCGCAAATGCTGGCCCGACTCTCCCGCCAAGGCTTCAAGGTCGTGACCATCGTCGATCCCGGCGTCAAGGAAGACCCGAAGTTCGGCGTCTTGAAACGCGGACGTGCCCTGCATGCTTTTGTCAAGGAACCCAACGGCAGCAAAGATTACATCGGCAAAGTATGGCCGGGCAAAGCCCGGTTCCCCGATTTCCTGAATGCGCGCGTCCGCCAATGGTGGGGCCGCGAACAAAGCAAGTTGCTTAAACTTGGTGTCGTCGGTTTTTGGAACGACATGAACGAGCCGGCCAATTTTGCGCTCCCCACCAAAACGCTGCCGCCGGATTGCCGCCATCACACTGACAACGGCCCATTGCGCCACGCCCCGGCGCACAATTTGTACGGCATGCAAATGGCGCGCGCCTCGCGTGACGGAGCCCTCGCCCACCAACCCGATACCCGACCCTTCGTTATTACCCGCGCCGGTTACGCCGGCGTGCAACGCCATGCCATGGTCTGGACCGGCGACAACAGTTCCGTTTGGGAACACCTCGCCGACGCCGTCCAGATGTTTCTCAACCTGAGCATCAGCGGCCTCCCTTTTTGCGGCGGCGACATCGGCGGTTTTCTCGACAACACCACGCCCGAATTATTGGTGCGCTGGCTGCAGATGGCTACCTTCACCCCTTTTTACCGAAACCATTCCAACATCGGAACCATTGCTCAGGAACCCTGGGCGTTCGGTTCCAAAGTCGAGTCCATCTGTCGCCGTTACATCGAACTGCGCTACCAACTGCTTCCTTACCTCTACGGGTTGTTCGTCGAAGCCCACCGTTTTGGCGCCCCCATCATGCGCCCGTTGTTCTGGCACTATCAGGACGACGCCACCGCCGTTGCCACCGGTGACCAATTCCTGCTGGGACGGAACCTGTTGGTCGCGCCAATCCTTCGGCAAGGTGCGACGGCCCGCAGTGTTTATCTCCCGCGTGGCGTCTGGTTTAACTTCTGGACTGGCGAACGCCACGAAGGCGGACAGCACATCGTCGCGACAGCGCCCATGGAACTGATTCCCTTGTTCGCTCGCGCCGGAGCCATTGTGCCGATGTCCGCCGTGCAGCAATTTGTCGGGGAAAAACCCGTCGACACTATCAACCTCCACTTGTGGCCGGGAGCTGCTGGCGCGTTGAACTGCTATGAAGACGACGGCGCCTCCATGGGTTATACGACCGGCGACTTTAGCCAAAGAAAGATTGAGGCGAACTTCCACCCCCGCGGTGGCACCATAAAATTCTCACCCGTGATAGGAAATCGCCCCGGCGAAGTCAAAACCTGGCGGTTGATTCTGCGGGATTCCTCCCGCAAATTCCGCGCGCAGATTAACGGCCGCCCCATTGCCACTCATTTTGACCGGACCACAAATATCTGCGTCCTTGAATTTGGCGAGTCCCCCTCGGCCATGAACATCCGGCTTCAGTGATTGGCGATTGCCGCCGTGAGTGACCGCTGGTAAATGCGATATTCGAAACCTTTTAGTGCCAGCGCCGGGAAACCATTGGAGATGACTTTCACCCCACCAACAATCAGTTTGAATTCCTGGCTGTTCGGCACCTCCACCTGTCCCCGCACCGGTCGATTGGAAAGATTGACGACGACCACGAATTCATCGTGCTCGTCCGACCGCGACAGGGCAACCAGATCGGCTTCGTTGGAGCTTTTCAGCCACGTGACTTTGCCATTGCGAAACGCCGGATGTTGATTACGCAGCTTGATCAAATTCCGGTAAATGTCCCGTAGCGATGGCCGTCCCCGCGGTTGCCAAAAAACCGGCATCCGTTCGAACAACGCCGGGTCGCCGGACTCGGTGGCATCGCCAACTTCCATGCCGTTATAGAGCAACGGGACGCCATCGAGCGAAAGCATCAGCACGGAAGCGGCCAGCGCTCCTTCAATGCCAAACCGCGTCACCGCCCGCGCCTCATCGTGATCATCCGTGATCCGCATGTGGAGTGTTCCCTGCGGAAATTTCCTCAACCCTTCTTCCCAGGTTTTCTTCAGCTCCGTTGCCGGTGCGCCGTTCAGCAGCACATCATTTAGCGTGCCGAGCAGCGGCCAGGAGTAATCCGCATCAAACGCCTTTACCATCAAATCCGGTGCGCTCGCCTCGGCCAGCATCATGATGTCGGGCTTGACCTTCATCAACTCCCCCCGCGCCTCTTCCCAGAAACTCGTCGGTACCATGTACGCCACGTCACAGCGAAAACCGTCCAGGTCGAACCCCTTCGGATCAACCCAATGTTTCAACATCTCCGTCATGTACTCGCGCAACTGGGGATTGCCGTAATTCAATCCGGCCACATCGCTCCACCCGGCCACGGGCGGAATAATTTTGCCTTTGCCATCCTGCTTGTAAAATTCCGGGTGCTTCATCAACACGCTGTCCCACGCCGTATGGTTTGCCACGATATCGATGATCACTTTCATGCCGCGTTGATGCGCTTCCTTGACCAGCTTTTTTAAATCCTCCGCCGTGCCGTAATCCGGATTGATGCCATAATAATCCTTCACCGCATACGGACTGCCCAATGCCCCCTTGCTCTTCTCCTTGCCGGTCGGATGAATCGGCATTAGCCAGAGGATCGTCACTCCCAAATCGTGCAACTCATCCAGACGTGCCGTGATGCCCCCAAAATCCCCCGTTGCCGAAAAGTTCCGCGGAAAAATCTCGTAAATGATGCCGTCTCGCAGCCAGGTGGGAACCACGCGCGCCGTCTCGCGCGAAAAATCCCTTGCTGCTTCCGCCCTCCCACTGAACGGCATCATCACCGCCAAGAGCAACGCCCCCAATCCACAAGTGCGGCAAAGCAAACCGGCGAGTCGGGCGGCGATCGGGCGATAGTTCATGGTTCGTAAAAAGTTTCGCAAACGCGCAGGCTGGAGTTATGGCACCACCTGTATCCGGTAAAACTCGTTGGTGGGATCAGGCGCCGAATCGAAAAAGAACGCGGACGATCCGTTGGCGGGAATCACCCCGCTGATGGGCACCATCGGTATGTTGAGATTCGTCGTCGCCAGCACCTCATAATTGAAATTCGGCACCGTGTCCCACACGATCAAATTGCCGGATGGATTGACGGAAATGTCATTGATGCCAAAGCGCGAGACATTGATTGTGCGCGTATCACTCAGGGTGACCGTGCCATTGAAGGTCACCTGGATGATATTCGTGCCTGTGGGAATTCCGCCCCACACATAACTCAACGTGCGCATCCCAAATCCGCAGGCGGATCCGCCAATCACGTAAAGTGGCGTCCCATCCCCTGCCCGGCGCGGCTGCAATACTCCGTTTATGAAAATGGAAAATGCATTGATGTTGTTGGTCGTCAGGGTCTGGGTGAAGCACGCCATGACGGTGTAGGTATCATCGGGATTCAACAGCAGGGTCTGGCCTTCAGTCGGCGGATTGGAAACCCGCAACACCTGCGCCGGCGCCGCGGTATTGATCGTGCGGGTGATGGTGGTGAAACGATTGGTATAAATGCTGGTCGTCAGTTTCTTCAACCGCACCGTGATGGTCGCGCTGCCGCTGTTCGGCACGGCAATATAATTGAACCGGTATTCCTGCGGTTGGTTGGGATATTGTTGATCCAGCGCCGCGGTCGCTGTCGCCTGCGGGGCTTGGATAAAAATTGGCACGCCATTGCTGCTGCCATTGCCATTGTGCAGCAGGGTGATGACATCATCGTTGTTGGGATCCCCGTCGGAAATATTATATTCCACGCTGGTCGTTGTCGTGTCCGCCCGCACCACCACGATATAAGTGCCGTTGGTGACAGTATTGCCATCCGCCGCCGGCAACGCCACCACGCCCGTCGGCAATTGCGCATCATAGTAAAACGTCTGCAAAAAGGTATTATACACGCTCGACTTGTTGGTCCGCGGCAGGAACGTCCGCGCCCGCAAAATATGAAAACCCTCCGTCAAACCCGTCATGGTATTATTTGTGTTCAGGTCGTTGTGCCGCCAGACGGTCGCTGTGGTGGGATTGAAGTTGGTGATCGCTGACTGATTCAAACCATACAGCTTGGAACCAGAGCTTTCCGCGTCGGAAATGGCGGGAATATTGCTGAGAAACAGCGCCACCTTGTACCGAACCTGTGTCTGGCTCGTTTGGTTTACAGCGGGAATTGTCCCTTTCCACCAATCAATGTTACTCGTCACACTATCGTGATTAATGAAAAATGCCTGCACCACCTTTGTGGCCCCTTTCCCCACCCCAAATGAACCTTCTGGGTTGCTTCCATTCGTGGTGTAATAAATGTAACAGGTGTCGATCTGAAATTGGTAGCCCACCTTTACCCATATATCCACTGCCTGACCCGTGGCCGGTGAAAGCGGCACCCGTTGAGTCGCCAGGCTGTTCCCCACCGCCGTCACGCTGTTCGTCGGATCATGAATCACCCAGGTCGCCGTCTGGTTGGTAATGCTCTGGTTGAATCCAGCGCCATCCGCCACAAAATTTGTGCTGTCAACCCTGTAATAATATGTCTCGGCTCCCAGTGAAACAATGTTGTTGCTGCGCAAGTCGCGAGCGGCAAATTTTTCCGGCCCGTTCCGGAATTGAAACAACGTCTGCTCGTAACCCAAAAATACATCCGTCGCCACCCCCGGACGATTGTCCCGTCGATCCAGCCCGCTGAGCGGGCCGATGGCCATTTGACTGTTCAAATCAATGCCGCCGTCCAGCTTGACGAGCGTGTTCACGGAGGAGGCATCGTTGCGCACGAGAATGTCAAACGGAGCGTTGGTCACCACCGGAATATCAATGGCATAAGTCTGGTTCGAAATACTGGCGCCGCCAACAATATTGCCGGCGGTGTCCACGCTGCCGCGCATCTTGAAGGGATAAAGCGGATTAAACCCCGCATCGCCATTCACGCCATCGTGCCGAAACACCGTGATCCGCGGGGCATCCACTCCGTTTTGCTGCAAGGTAATGGCATCCTTCAAACTCGCACGACTCGCTTCCGGCCATTGATAGCCATACATCACATAACCACCGCTGGGAATTTTACATTCAATCGCTCCGCCACCAGTCGCCAGGGTCTGGCTCCCGACATAAACCATCCGGTTTATCGGGTTGGGATCATTCGCCGTTGTCTGTGCCTGCGCCAGACTTTGGGTGGCCTGCCGCACCAGCAACTTCGCGCAAGCGCGTTCTTTGCCCGGCGAATCCGCCAATTGCACCAGCACCGACCCCGGCGGGAAACTGACGACCAATCCCTGCCCGCGCGAGTTCTGGACCGGAAAGCATTCATAGTAACCATCGTCCGCCTGCGCCACCCCGTCATCAAAACTGATGTCGCCCGGAAAACCATAGTTATCGTTCATCGCGAACAACATCACCGTTTGATCCTGCAGACTGCCGCTGCTCCCTTCGCGATAATCATAACGCTCATACGCCACGATGTCGCTGTCGCTCCACCGCGACCGCGTGCCGCCGCGCGCCAATTGATGGTGCAGATAGGCCACATCCGGCATCTTGTTGTCACCGAATTCTCCGAGATAGGGGGCATTCGCATGACGCGGAAAAGGTGCCTGCCCTTGCGGCGCTTGCGATTGGTTGTATCCATCCGAATAGATGTCCGGCAATCCCTCGCGCGTAAAATTATAGGCATTTTGCAACTCCCGATGCGTGGACGTGTCATCGTCATGGCTTTGCGCGAAGAGCACGCTCTGCGCCCCGGTAAAGGCATCCGCGTACGGACGATAATCCCGCTGGTCCAGACCCGCCAGCGAGGCCCCCGAATTTCCCAGCACATTGTTCAATTGAAAGTGATACGGGGAATTCAACAGCCGCATCCCACGATCAATGTATTCCTGAAAGGATGGCGGCTCGCCCAGGTGCTCGCCAAACAGCATCGCATCATTTCGCGGAGCTTCGGTATCAAAACAACTGTTGCGATTATCATCCGCCTCCACATAACCGTTGCCGGTCACGTTGTTCCCGTAGCCATGCACATAATCAAACATCGCCTGAATGGCGCCAGTATAACCGTTCGGCGTCGAAGTGGTGTCGCCAAAGAAACCGGAGGGCACATGCTTCACCGCGTCAAAACGAAATCCGTCGCACTTGGTTTCATTTAACATCCACATCGCGGCCCGGATTAAATAACTGTTCACATCCTCAGCCGTCGGGACCCCGTTGGTCCCGTTGAATGGATGCCATGGGCCGCCCAGCGACACCCCGCTCGGCACCATGTAATACTCTGGGTTTTGCGGCTGTCGGATGAACGAAACCTTGGTAATAGTGCTGCCCAATGTCGAACCAAAGTTGTCATTGATGGATCCCGGCTCATTGGCGATGTCAATCAGCCCGAACAGCGGCTGGTTCTGCACCTCCCAAACATTGTTGAAATTTTGAATGCTCGTCCAATTTTGGTAAAAGCCGCCCGAAACTGTTTGCAGGTGAAAATCCTGCGGCACCATGGCCGGATACAGATTGGTTGGCGTCCCCGCATTGAATCCCGGCACATCAAAACCCCGGTGATTCATGATATTGTCAAAATAGACGCGAATGCCGAAACGATGCGCCACCTCCACCACTTGCAACAGTTGCGACTTGGTTCCATACATGGTGCGCACTGTGCCCCGCTGGTTCTTGTCGCCCAGATCAAATGGATCAAACAAATCGTAACCCACCGAAAACACACTCCCCGCCTTGGCGGGCGGCGGCAGCCACAGACTCGTGTAACCCGCTTCCGCAATCTCCGGCATCTTTTGCACCAGCGCATCCCAGTTGACGTTAAACAACTGCAGCATCGCTTCGCCGCGCGCGCTTCCCAGGCAGGCTAACGCGACGATTAAAGACACCCAGCCAAGCCGCACACGATTAAAATATCTGTTCATTCAAATCTGCTTTTGCGCGGCTAACCCGCGCCCAATCCCGCGAAAAGGCCGTCAACATTTTGCTGCCGTCCGCTGTTAGGCCTAATGGGAATTGCATTATGATCATATACTACTCACACCAAAACGCATCCCAATTTTGACTGTGTTTTACAGCACAAGCGAGCGCTGGCCAGGCAAGCCTTCCGGGCATTTTGCGTCATTTTTACCGGTGATTTCAGCTTTTAAAATAACAGGCTCACGCCCGGGGATGCTACCGCATGTTTGTGCGGTTGGCCGGGTGCGGTGACGACAACCTGCTGCGCGTGAAAGGCTAATACCGTTAAATAAGGCCGCCGGGCCCTTAACACCCGGCGGCCTACCCATTACTTGCAACCTCTCCTCCATCCCATGTGCTGGAGGAAAAAGTATTGCTCTTCAGTGGACGGCTTAATTCGATCAAGGACCAATCTCAACGCGATAAAATTGCGAACTGGGACTGCTGGACAGCGGTTCTCCAAAATAAAATGGCAAAGTGGCAGGGTTGGTAATTAAAAGCGCCGTCCAATGAATCAGGTCGGTCGAAGTTTGGATCGTGTAGTTGGCGCCGCTGTCGCCGCTCACCAACATGCTCCAAGTGCCGTTGGTCAGCGCCACATTACTCAATCTCGGGGACACAAAATTAGTGACGGTGATGTTGACGCTGTTGGTCGCGCTGAAACCGCCAAATTGACTGACCGTGCGCGTGGCGAGCCGGGAAACCTCCGCCGCGCTCAAGGCGTTCGTGAAAATTGCGAGGTCGTCCAGACAGCCGTTAAACCAGCGATTTACATTCGCATTCGTTTTATTGTGACCGCCAAATACGATCGGCATTTGCCGCGGCAGCGTCCATGTGACATTCGTCATCGCAAACTGCGTGCCATTCAGATAGGCGCGGAGCACCCCCGAATTGGTGTTCGTGCTCTGAAATACGAGCGCGGCGTGATGCCATTGGCCCGTCGTTGCGCTCGCCGGTGAGGAAACATTAACGTCCAGAACATTGTTTGTATTGTAGTGCTGCACCGCGAGCGTCGCGTTGCCAACGGGACAATAGAATTGCAATTCATCGCCATCGCCGCCAAAGCCGTCGCCATTGCCGATGTAAAATAAAAAATCATGACCCGTTGTGGTCTCGCGCTGAAACCAGCCGCTAAAGGTCCAGCTGCTCTCGCTTAAATTCAGTTCTGCCGGATTGCTGATGAACCGCGTCAATCGCGCTGCATTGCCCGTTCCGCTTTTGGTCAATTGCAACGAGGCGACATTACCAGTGCTCGGTGGCACGTTGGTGGAGTGGCTGAACGTACCGGCTCCCATGGCGAGCAGATTGCCATCCCGAAAATGGCCGGAATTGTCCGTGACAAAATTTTCGTCCGTACTGTCCGGTGGCTCAAAGCTGTAATGCAAAAACTCGCGCGGGTCTTCACCTTGGTCACTCACGATATAGGTGTAATTTGCCGTGCCGAAAAAATTTACCGCGGGCGTATAGCGCGCCGTGTGACCATCGGCGAGCAACATTGCCGTTCCATTGGTTGCGTTGACGCTGTAGAGGCATTGTGTCGCCGCCGACTCCGAATCATGCACCAGCGTCGCCAGGTCCACCTCCGCAAACGTGTTTCGAAGAATCGTTGCGTTGCTGGCGGTGGCGGTCGGTGGCGTGTTGGTTGGCAACGGCGTGCCCGCCGCTTCCACGTAAGTGTCCGCCACCATGATTTGGTCAAAATACATTGTGTGTCCATTGTTGGCGTCGGGCTGATACATCCCATTCTTGATGTCGAGACCATTATAAGCGCCGGCCACCAGGTTTGGATCGTAGCCAATATTAGTGGTGCAATTCACATAGTTTGTGCGGTTGATCCAAAGCTTGATGTTGCCATTGTTATTGGTGAAGCGCGGCGCAATATAAATCACGACGGTGTACCAGGTGTCCGGCTGAACCATCGGACTGCTCCAGAGCTTGACGTCGGAAACCGCTGAATCCGGCCCGGTGACCATGTTGCGAATGTAGAGGCCCACCGTGTAGGGAGCCGAACTGCCCGCCGTCAGCTTCAAGCTGGCCGGGGGTCCCCACGGTGAACCCTGCCACGCCTGCCAGAACAGGTCTGAACTGTTGAACGCAGCCGACGGCGAGCCCAGTTTAAATGCAAACCCGCAATACCTCGCGTTATCAAAGTGTAAACCGTCCGGATCGCTGGCGTGGGCTATCGTGTATTCGAACCGTTCCTTGCTGCCGCAGGTATCGGTCGGAACCTGGATTTGAATTGAATTGCTTCCGGCAAAGTGTTGCGTCGAGATTAAAGGTTGCAGCGGACTCCCACTTTCCACCGTGTCAAATGATCTGCCATTCTCGTAGGCGGACCAGTCGGGATTGATGGTGGTGTAATCGCCGGTCAACATTCGATAGACGGCTGCGCGTGCCCGAATCGTGGCGCAGAGAATCATCGCCAAAGTCAGGCCGAGAACGCATAACTTCATAATGCCAGATTAACTTCCATCTGTTTTGACTACAAACCGGCCATCGGTCGGGAAAGACCAATTACAATTGAATCGCGAGTGTTTATAGTCATTAAGCACAAAATCGCCGTCCGCCTAGCCACAGAAACTGGGGGGGAATTAAACCGTACAACTTCCGGACCATTCCTCGCTCAAGGCGTTGGCTCCGCGCTGCCGCACTGGTAACGCGATTCAAACCCGGCGTAAAACGTCCTTCCGGAAACTGCGTCGCGCGCAGTGTTGCCGATGCGGACCGTAACCATTGTTTGCGGCGGGAACCCCTGCCCCGGCAGCGTGACCGTCATCACGTCCCGCTTCGGCGACCAGGAAAACCTGCCGCGCACCGGCGGCATGGTCGAAAATGCTGACTCGACGCTGCGGTTGTCCATTGCCCTGTTGAACCGAATCACAATCGGGACGGTTGGCGCAACTTTCTTCGCGTCGTGCGCGGGCGAAATGCCGGTCACCATCGGATCGAGTGGGAGCGATTGCGCGGCGAAAATCTTCGCGGACGTGCCCGGCACGGCGAAAGGCGCTGTCCATCCCCCGGCGCCCACGGTTGCCGTTTCATTTTCGTCGAGCAGGTTCGCCAGTTTGGTGCCCGCCGGATAAATCGTCGGGCAAGCGGGCAACATTTGGTTTGTATTCGCCGTGTTGCAAACCACCAACACTTCCTGCGTGCCGAGTCGCCGCGTGTAGGCGAGCAATCCGGGACTGTTTGCGCTGCTCCACAAATTGGATTGGACGCCGGTTTGCAGCGCCGGATATAGCCGGCGGAAATTGTTCAGTTCGGCGACGAATTGAAAGAGCGGATGCGTCATGTTGAAGTTGTCGCCGAGCGACGGTCCCCACTCAAATTGCCCGGCAAACATGTCCTCGCGGTCCCATGGGTCCTTGGCGCCGTTGAAGGCCTGCTCCGTCCCATAATACAAACACGGCACGCCGCGTGAGGTATAAAGAAAGACCAGCGCCACGGCGAGCCGGTTGGCCGCATTGTTCGCGCAGTGCGGACTCAAAAACCGTGGCTGGTCGTGGTTGTCAATAAATGTCACCAGTTGACTTGCCGTTGTCGGATCGTAATTCGCCGCCACCGCCTGGTAATGGTCCGCGATTTGCCGCGTGCTGCCGTCGGCCCGGGCAAAGGTGGAGTCGCTTTCGAAATAAAGGGTATAATCCAAAATGGAATCGAACTTGAATGGCCCGCCCCCCATCGTGCCCGTGTAAGAGCCGCACTTGACGTCGGAATGATGGGGCACTTCGCCAAACATGAAAAAATGCGGTTTGCCGTGCGCCGCAGCGTAGGTGCGGATGGCCGGGCACCACTCCTGCCAGAACCCCATTTCAACGTGCTTGATGGTGTCAATGCGAAAGCCGTCAAACCCCGCTTGCTCGATCCAATACTTGTAAATTCGGGTCATTTGCTCACGCACAAATGAAGTTTCGGTCCTGAAATCATCCAAACTGCTCAACTCACCCAATTCGAGTTGGGTTGAATTGTCATAATCCTGCACGAACCCGTTGTTGTGAAAGAGATTCGTGAGCGATGGATTCGTGGCGTTGAGATCAAATGGTGGTGGATACTGTTTGGCCGGATTGCGAAATCGCAACTGGTACCCGTCCGGCGCAGCCTTGAAATTCGGATAGCCCGGGTCGGCGCTGTCGATGAGGTTGCCGCCGTGGTTCACCACAATGTCATCAATGACCAGCAGACCGCGCGCATGCGCCGCCCGAACCATGCGCTGCAAATCCGCCATCGTGCCCCAGTGCGGATCCACCTTGTAAAAATCCAAACCGGCGTAGCCGTGAAACTCACCGCGCGCGTTTAGTATCACGGGCGAAATCCAGATCGCCGTGGCCCCCAGTGCCTTGATGTAGTCCAGTTTCTCTTCGATGCCCTTGAAATCGCCGCCGTGAATGGACGTGCCGCTGTGGCCCGCGGGATCATAATTGCCGTCGGCATTGTTGTTCGACGCGTCGCCGTCATAAAAGCGATCAGTGACAATCTGGTAGATGCTTTGCCGCTGCCAGAATTCGTTTTCACCGGGTTGCGCGTTGGCCTGGGGCGTAAAGCAAACCCCGCCGGCCAGGAGCCAGACAATGGCAAGGCTGCTGCGGTCACAACCCAATTTAAAAAAAATATCGGCAAAGTTCATCAGCAAAAGATAGTCCCTCTTTTTGCGCCGCTTTAACGCGCTTGCACACGATAAAACCGCGTGGCGTTGGTCGCGTTGCCGGTGGCGCTCAAGAGCATGTTTCCACCCGTGCCGGATACGGCCGGGCCGATATTAACCCACGACGAAGCGGTATCCAGGCTGTCGCGGCACTGGAGTTGGTAAGTCCAAATCGCCGCCGTGGCACAACTTAACTGGACATCGCTGCCCGCCACCACAATTTGCCCGATACTGAAGGCCGGTAAAGACGGGAAGGATGCAACATTAAGCGGGTCCGTTCCCGCCAGAAATTCAGTAAGGTTGGAAACGCCGTCGCCGTCCACGTCATCCGAACCGCGCGAGGAATCATTGGCCTGTCCGAGCGGATGACCGAAGTAAGCGAGCCGCCACCAGTCAGGAATTCCATCCGTGTCGCTGTACACTTCGGCGATTTTTCGCACCTGCAAGCCGGAAATACGGGCGTTGTCCACGACCGGCTGAAAAAGCGCCTGCAATTGCGAATTAGTCACGCTGTTGGTGAATACGAGCGTGAGGGGTAGATTCATCCCGCCCGCCGTGGCGTAAATATCAAAGTTGGTCAGCACCTGCTGGCCCTGGATGAAGGCGTTGAATTTTCGTTTGCCGGCGCCGTTCCAATACGTTTCGGCTTCGAGCAGAGTGATCTCATAAACTCCCTCCGGGCAATCAAACTGATAGAGGACTCCGGCGCTGTTCGTGCTGAAACGCTCATGCTGGTAAAGTGATTGTGCGCCGGCGCAGATGCCGGAAATGGCGTTGGCAACGTATCCGGTTCCCCCGTTCAAATAACCGAACCCGCCGAGAGTATAGGCTGTGTCTTTGAACCAAACGAAGCCATTGCAATCTGTCACGTTGCTCGGATTGCCTCCGCTAATCCGCTGCAAATAAGTTCCCGGCACGTTGACCATACGGATGCCCACGGTATTGGTGCTGGAAACGTTCCCCGACGTGTCGGTGGCCCGCGCGCTGAGGATATGCGGACCGTTGAGAAAGTTGGCGCTGTTTAAATTCAAGCTCCAGGAATTCGTGCCGCTGGCGGTCACCCACGCGCCATTGTCTAATGCGATCTCCACTTTTTGAACCGCGAAGTTGTCACTGGCCGTTCCGGAAATCTGCAAATTTCCGGCAATGACCGCGCTTTCCGCCGGCGTCTGGATGGCTACCGTCGGCGGCACGGCCTCACTTGTGATCGACGTGTGGATTTGCATTTGATACGGTGCGAACATCGTGTTCCCGGTAACCGCGTCCACCGCCGAGTTGGTGACGCGAATAATAACGTTGGCCAGCGACGGAAACCCGGTGCCGCCGGGTGTAAAGGTCATCGCGTCATGCGCCCCCGACCACGTAAACGTGCCCGCCACGGCCGGCGTCGTGCTGAACGCCGACTGGACACTGTTCGTGTCCATCGGCTTGCTAAACTGCAGCACGATGGACGCGAATGTCGGCACGTTGGTGGCATCGTGCGCCGGCGCATTGCTCGTCACGACCGGATCCAGCGGTTTCCAATCCGATTGCGCGACAAATATTTTTGCGCTCGTGCCGGGCACGCTGATCACCGGTGTTTGCGGTCCGGCCTGGATCGTCAGCACCTCGTTCGTGTTGAACAAATTGACGATTTGTGTTCCGGCCGCAAAAACGGTGGTCCGATTGGTCAACGTTTGCGTCGTCGTGGCGGTGTTGAAGACGACAAAAACTTCCTGGGTTGTTCCCGCTCCCGTTGCCAGCCGGCGTGCGTAGGCAAACAAGCCCGGACTGTCCGGATCATTCCACTTGTTCACGTGATCCCCCAGTTGCAAAGCGGGATAAAGCCGGCGGAAATTATTCAACTCGGCTGTCAACTGGAACAATGGCTGCGTCATGTTAAAGCTATCCACGCCCGTAGGACCATCCTTGAATTGCCCGGCGAACATGTCCTCGCGGTCATAGGGGTCCGTGCCGCCATTGAAGCCCTGCTCCGTGCCATAATACAAACAAGGAATACCGCGCGCGGTATAAAGAAAGGTCAGCGCCACCTGCAACCGGCTGGTGGTCGCGCCGCCGATGCTCAAAAAACGCGGCTGGTCGTGATTGTCGAGAAATGTCACCAGCCGCTTTTGCGCCGCAGGATCGTAGTTGGCCGCAATGGCATTATAACGGTCTTCAATCTGTTTCGTATTCCCCGTTGCGGAGGCGAAGACGTTATTGACCAGGAAATAGAGCGGGTAATCCACCACCGAGTCCTGCTTGAACGCGCCGCCCCCCATCGTGCCCGTGTAGGAACCGCATTTGGCATCAGAACCGTCCTCGACTTCGCCGAACATGAAAAAGTTCGGCAAACCGTTCGTCGCGGCAAAAGCGTGTACCGCCGGACACCAGGTTTGCCAGAAACCCATGTCCACGTGCTTCGTGGTGTCAATGCGGAAGCCGTCAAAGCCAGCCTGCCCAATCCAATACTCGTAAATGGCCGCCATCTGGGTCCGTACGTAATCGCTCTCCGTGCGAAAGTCGTCCAACCCGCTTAACTCGCCCAGGACCACCTGGCTCGCATCACCGAAATTTTGGATGTTGCCGTTGTTGTGAAAAAGATTTGTGAGCGCGTTGTTGGCTGAATTGTAAGTGGCGTTGTAAATGTCGAACGGCGGCGCAAACATTTTTGAACCGCGATACTTGAGCGTATAGCCGGACGGCGGAGCGAGAAAATTGCTGTAGCCGGAATCCGTGCTGTAAATCAGGTCCCCGCCGTGATTCACCACGATGTCGTCAATGACCAGCAAGCCGCGTGCGTGCGCCGCCTGGATCATGTGCTGCAAATTCGTCAGCGTGCCCCAGTGCGGGTCCACTTTATAAAAATCGCGACCGGAGTAGCCGTGAAATTCGCCGTTCGCGTTCAACACTATCGGCGAAATCCATATGGCCGTGGCCCCCAGCGCCTTGATGTAATCCAATTTCTGCTCAATCCCTTTGAAATCGCCGCCGTGAACCGACGTGCCGCTGTGGCCGGCCGGATCGTAATTGCCGTCGGCATTGTTATTCGCGGGATCGCCATCGAAAAAACGGTCGGTGATAATCTGATAGATGCTCTGCGCCTGCCAGAAACCGTTGGAAGCGGATTGGCTGTGCAGCCGGGCCGGGCAAAAAATAAGTAGCGCCGCGGCCCATGCGAGTGCCAGGGCGGGCCGTTTTGGCAAAAAACTCTGTATCATTTCGTTCGGGTTTCCAGCACCACTGTCAGCAACCGGACGGGATCGCCCGTCGCATTATCAGTCGGCGCGGCCAGGTCGGACTTTACTTTGACCGTGAAGTAGTGTGTGTCCGGGTTGTATTGGACCTTATCATCTTGCCCTGCCAGCGCCATTACTTTTGGCACGACGGAGGCGTAGCCATGGAGCATGACGGATTCTTCAGTTTTCGCAAACACGACACCAACGGTCAACCGGCCGGCCTCATCGTGCAGCGAGGCAATCCGCTGTCTGCCGGTGCCCACAAATTTATTCTTGTCGCCCAGAAAGGCGATCCGGCTCTTGCCCACGGGTGCCACGACGTAAAACGCGCTCGCCTCTTTGCCCAGCGGCGCGGAAAACTGGGCGCCGCGATTCAGCAATTTGCCCGCGCCGGAAAAGTAATCATAAACATAAGTCGGGCCGCTCAAGCCGAGTTCAGCGGCTGAAAAATGAACTTTGTCCTCCGGCGTCTTGGACCGGTTGAAGGCAAACACATATTCGGTTCTGATTCCATCCCGGTCGGTGTGGGTGCTGGCCGTCAGCGGCACCGGTTTTTTCCCGGCGTCCGCGATGTAACTGCGGTCGAGTGGCACGATGGTTGCATCGGGTTTGACAATGACTCCGTCAGCGCGGACGGCTTGGAGCAGGTTGGCCTTGTTCTCCGCCCCAATGGCGTCGCCAATGCCCACCGGCCCGGCGGAAAGCGTGGACAGCAGAACATTGTTGGTTTCGTCGCTCATATAGACATCCGCCCACGGCCGAATGCCCATGGCAGCGGCCAAACGGGATGTGTACAGAAAATCATTCCATTTATTCTGGTGGAACCGGTCGCCGCTGGTGCGGATGGTCGTCAGGTTTTCGTAGCGGCTGCCTTGCAGAAAATAGCACGGATAAGGCATGCAATACTGGACGGTGATTCCCCGTTCCCGGCACGCGCGCGCCATGTTATCCAGAAAGGCCTCACCGGTTTCCACGTTGCTGCTAAAGGCCGGAGAATAGGTATAGATCCGGTCCAGCCAGTCCTGCTCGTACGTGACAATGCCGGAGGCCTTCATGTAATCCGCAATGTTGTCCCACCACTTCGGATCCACCGCCGCAATGCCGGAGATCTGGTAATGCTGATGATAGGCGCTGGCCGGGTCAATCCACCGGTTGTGCGTAATCAGCGGCAGGCCAATCGTCTTTTGGAACGCATCCAGCCCGTTCGGAAAAAGATCAGTGTGGGCTTTGTATTCCAGCAGACCGCCATAACGATTCCATTCGCCGGCGGGCAGTTTCTTTGATTTCTTGGCTTTGCCTTGCGTGCCATCCGCATCAGTGGTGGTCTTGTAATACCACCATGAATCCAATTGCAAATATCGAATGGGGATTTGCTCCTGACGATAATGCTCGACCAATGCCTGAAGTGTATTGGCGTAGCCTTTGGTCAGATCGTAGTTATAGTAGTATGTCGCGCCATTGTCAGTCCAGTAACCCAGATACTTCAGAATTGCATCTGCATCCTCAACCGGTCGTTTGGCCCCCTGCAAATCAACCAACGCGCGGCCCCACATATCCCAGGTCTGGTTGATGCCCTTGCCACAGGCCACGAGTGTTTGCTGCGTAAAACCGGCGGGCAGGTTGCGCAAATTGGGATTGAAACCGCTGCCCACTTCCTTGCGCCCGTCGCCGACCATGCTCGCCACCATGAAATGCGAAGCGGGTGAAATGAGCAAGGCATTGGCTTGGTCATCAAACAACATCCAGGGCGTCGAGATTTCGTTGTTGGTAAATTGTGGCGGCGCGAATTCATGGTGGCCATAACTGAAGATGTGCAACTTTTCCGGCAACGTCGTGAAGTCGGGGAAAGCGGGCGGCGGCATTTCGGTCGCCATGCCGCACGTCTGGGAAAACAACGCCAGCGCTTTGCCATCGTAGAGCCGGATCTGGCCGCTCATCGGCATCGGTCCATTCCGCCAGTCAAAGGCCATCTGCTGATAATCGCCTGCCTTGTCATGTCCCCGGCTGGTCGTGATGTTCATCAGCGGCGTCGTCAGACTGCCGCCATAGGTCCAGGCCGGCTTCTTCGAAATAACCCGGTAACCTCCGCTCTTTGCATCCAGTTGCACTGATAATCCGCTCCGCGTCCCGGCCAGGCTCGTAGTCGCCGACTTGCTGCCACTTAACGCAAGTGTCAGCACGGCTGCGACCAGCGGCAAAAAAGTTTTTTTGTGAGTTTTGAAGGAATGGAACATTGAATTGAGTTATTAAAGGGTTGCCCTGGCCAGGGGACGTTGGAGTTAATTGTGGAAACCGGGTGAATCCTGATTACTAAAGTTACTCTAGGCTCGTAGTCCTTTGTTGTAGCCATTGTAAATCAGTGTAAGGGCTCGTCGCCGCGAGCGCCGTATGACCACCAAAAGCGACCACCCGGTTGGCAATGACCGGATCCGTCCATTTGTGCGTTTCCGCATGCCCATCGGCAAAGGATAACGCCCCGCTGCTGCCGTGATAGTTGCCGGGCCAGTCCGACCATTTGTTGTCACCCGGTTTCATGTCCACATGAAACAATCCGTCGTTGATCGAATCAGCCTGTTCGTCAATAAACACCCACGCCATCGACGGACCGGGATTAATGATGTCGCTCCCCTTTTTGAAAATCTTATAGTTTTGGCCGGGGCCAAACTGGTTCAGCACGGCCGGACCGTTGGGATCATTCCCGGTGTTGCCGTTCATCTGTCCGTTCATCGAGATGGTCCTTACTCGCGGCCCTCTGGCGCTGTTGTAGATGTCGCCGGGACATTTGTAGATGGCCACCGATTTGGCCCCATAATCCGAAAGCGCGGAATAGGCTAACAGCAACCAGTTGGTATTGTCCGGATTCGAGGGTGAAGGCGGAAAATCCCAACTCATGTTGCCATTGACCCAACCGGTGACGCCGGGGCCCACGGTATTGTTGACATTAAACGGCAAATTTCCGCTGCTATCATCGGTATAAATCAGCCACGCGTAGGTCAATTGCTTCTGATTGTTCAAGCAGGCAATCCGCTGGGCCTTCAGCTTGGCTTTGCCCAAAACCGGCAGCAACAAGGCGGCCAGGATGGCGATAATGGCGATCACCACCAAAAGTTCGATCAGGGTAAAGCCCAGCTCTCTGCTTTTTTTGTTCCGAGCCAAATCCGGACGGGACACTGCATCCAGACGGATACGCTGACAATTCTGTTGCTGCGGGTTCATCACTATTAACTATGCGCGGACTTTCCCAACTGGCCAGCCCCCAAAAACTGTGGTAATTACCACCCCTTCCAACGCGCGCCAGTCAGGCGCCTTTGCGGTGACTTAGAAATTTTAAGGCCGCCTGCGTGCGCGAGCGGACGTGCAGCTTGGTGTAAATGTGCCGCAGATGCCAGGTCACCGTCTCGATGCTGATCGAAAGCTTGTCCGCAATTTCCTTGTTCGGGCATCCCTGGGACAGCAATTCCAGCACCTCCTGCTCGCGGCGCGAGAGATTCTGCTCCTCCGCGGGAGCGGGCGCCGGTTCGCGAAACGCGCCCAGAACCTTGCGCGCAATCTCGCTCGACATCGGCACGCCGCCGGCGTGAACCTCCCTGATGGCCTGCAAAATCCGCTCCGGCGCTGTCCGTTTGAGGATGTAACCGCTCGCGCCGGCACGCAGGGCGTTGAATACTTTTTCGGTGTCACCATAAACCGTGATCATCACCACCTGCACCGACGGCAGCAATTCCTTGATGCGTGCAGTGCATTCGATCCCCGAACGGTCGGGCAAATTAATGTCCATCAGAATGACCTGCGGCGCGGCCTTCGGTAGCAGGCGCAACGCCTCCTCGACGTTCTTGCAGGAGGCAATGCACGAGAATTCTGCCGACGACTTCAGCAGCCACTCCAGACTGCGGCGGATGCCCGCGTCATCCTCAACTATCGCCACCGTGATTATTTCGCTTTTCATTCCAAAAAATCAGAAAACTTCTAAAGGCCTATGGGCTCGTGATTATCGCTGCTCTTTCCGCCGCGCGGCAAGTGGCAAACTCAAGCTGACGAGCACCCCACCGGGTGACCGGTTGGCAATCTCGCAGTGTCCCCCAATATGGGCCATTCTTTGGCGCAAGTTAATCAAGCCGTCGGCGCCTTCTTCCATGATCGTCGGCAGGCCCCGTCCATTGTCTTCAATGCCAATGATTAGCCAGCCTTTTTCCGCGCAGGAAATTTTGATCCAAACCTCGGTTGCGCTGGAATGTCTTACGACGTTGGTCAACGCTTCTTCAAATGCCAAAAAAAGATTATGCCGCTGTTCCGAATTCAAAGGATGATCGGGATCCGCTTCCTGCATTTCCAGACGGCAACGAATCGTGGTCGGCTCCAGAAAGGTCTGCGCATACCGGCAGAGATATCCGCCGAGCGAATTCACCGAGTCGTTCCGCGGATTTACCGCCCACACAATCTCGTCCAACACCGTAACCAGATCGTTGCAGCGCTGGACAATCCGGGCCAATGCCTCCTGCTTGCGCATCGCGAACCTGGACGGATCCTGCAGCAATCCGCCGAGCAGGCCGATTTCGGTCAGACCCGCGCCCAGATCATCGTGCAAATCCTGGGCGATGCGCGCCCGCTCGCGTTCGAGTTCGTGCTGCAGTTCCAACTGCTCCATGCGGCGGCGTATGCGCCGGCGCATGGTGATGGCCACCGCAAAAGACAGCCCGGTCACAGCCAACAGCGCCCCGCCACCCCGGAACCAAACCGTTTGGTAAAAATGGGGAGCGACCCTCACCGTCAGCAGATCCCCTTCCTGGCTGTAAACGCCATCGCTGTTGCAGGCCATCACACGGAAGACATATTCCCCCGGAGGCACATGGCGATAAATGGCTTTTCGCTCGACGCCGGTGTCATTCCATGCGCTTTCCAATCCTTCAAGTTTGTATTTGAATCGTACGCGCAACGGCGAGCCAAGACTCAAGCCCGTATAGTGAAATTCTAGATCGCCGCGACCGGGACCGACCTTGATCGTTGTCCCCGGGACGTGGCGATCTTTACCGTTTTCGGCCACCGTCAGGATTGCGCCCGCACGCTCCGGCCAGACCCTTTTGTCGTCGGCCCACATTTCTTCCAACGCCACCGTTGGTGGCAGGGGGTTGATGCGGAATCGGCCGGGTTTCAGTTCTGCCACGCTGTTGGCCATGGCGAAAAACAAAGTGCCATCCCGTCCGCGCCAGCAGTTTGGCTGGTAAATAATCGCGCTGCCTATCGTCAGCAAGCCATCGGGCTGGCCATAAACACTCACCGGCAGCTCCTCCAGTTCACCGCGTTCAAATCGGGCCAGCGCGGCGCCGGGGATGCGGGCAATGCCGGCGCGGGTGCCCAGCCACAAGTTGCCCTGCTCATCGCCCAGCACCTGCACAATGCTTTCTGAAGGCAGACCGTTTTTCATCGTGTAGCGATGGAATTGACCGTTGCTCCAGTGTAATAATCCGCCTTCCTCTGTTCCCGCCCACAATCCGCCATCGGGTGTCGGACACAACGCCCAGATGCGCCCCAGCGAACTCCGGTCCGGCGGTTCCAACGGGACAAATTGCCCGCCTTTCCAGCGCAAGAGACCTCCTGCCAATGTGCCTGCCCAAATCGTTCCATCCGCCGCTTCCGCCAGCGCCGTCGGGTGCCCGCCCACGCTGTCTGCCGTATACTCAAAGGTGAGATTCCCGTTGGTCACACTGATAATCGACCAAAGAGTTCCCAGCCAGAGTCGGCCATCACGGCCCGGCAACAGCAGGCGCGGATACCCTTGCAATTGCGTCTGCGAGGCAATTTGCTGCAGCGGTCCGTTTTCCGACATCAACAGGCCGATGCCTTGCGCACCGACCCACACCCGTCCCCGCGCGTCGGCTACCACGCAACTGTCCTGCGCGCGCGCGGGTCCCGGCAGAACGATGTTGGTGCAGACGCCGTTCTCATAACGGCCGACCATGCTTCGGTGCGTGCCAATCCACACCGCGCCTTGCGCGTCTTCGCACACGGTATTGATCAAGCTGTCGCCCAATCCTTCTTCCTTTCCGATGGAGCGGAACAGGCGCCGCCGCACTTGCACCAAACCGCCCCGCTCGTAACCGGTCCAGATGTTCCCGTCACGATCCTCGTAGGCAAAATGGATCGTGTTGCTGGGCAACCCATCGCTCGTGGTCAACCGGCGGAAGTTCCCGTCTGCCGCAACGTGGATTAATCCCAAATCGCCGACGCCCGACCACAAACCGCCTTCTTTGTCGCCGTGCAAAAAGCGCAACGAAGTTCGCTTGCCCAGTTCCCGGTTCCAGCCGCCGGACTCCGCCAGCCATTGCCGTCCGGCGCAACGCCGCATTCGCCCGTTGGCTTCCACCCAGATATTGCCGCCGCCGGAAGGAATAATTCTTTTCACGTTCAAAACCGGCTCGCCGTTTGTCGGCGTCATCACTTCAAAATGGTTCGTTTGCCATACGGCCAATGTCTGGTCTGTGCCGATCCAGATGCGTCCCTGCGCGTCGGCGGCCAGCACTTTGATCGTTTGGCCTTCCAGCCCGGCGGTCAGCGCCAGGGTATTGGTTTCCTCCTCGCTCCAAATGCCGATTTCATTTTCGCCGCGCAGATACCACACCCGCCCGTCCGCGTCGGCGCAAAATTGCTCCTGCAGCAACGCGCCTGGTGGCATCACCGTCTGCCAGTCCCAATGGTCGCGCGTTTTTTGGCCGGACAGCAATTTCCCGGCGCCATATACAAATATGACCTTGCCCGGCGCCGACCATAACATGCGGTCCGGCTGATTGGTGCTCGCGAACATGGAGCGGAAGCCATGCTCGTCCCAGGTCGTCATGCCTCCGTCATACATGCTGATCCAGAGTGTGCCGCCGTGATCCACCATCAACCGGGGCACGCCCCATTTCAAAGAGAACTCCGGCGTGTTGGCCGAGTTGTAACTGACAAAGCGCGTGCCGTCGAACCGCAGTACACTGCCAAACAAAGTGCCGACCCATAAATACCCCTCCGGCGTCTGCCCCACGTCCGTAACCGAGCCTTCCGTCAACCCTTCATCCGCACCCCAGACTTTAACCACGTAATCCTGGCCGGCGGAATTGTCTTCGCCCGCGGACGAAATCGTTGGCAGCACCAGCCAGAGGGACAGCATCAAATACAAAGAGAAAAATCTTGCGGCGGGCTGCACGATGCGAATATGAAACAATCAACGCCATCATTGCCATGAAAAAATCAAATACCACAGTTTTTGGGGGCTAGGCACTTTTCAATAGCCGCCTATATTTGTCACCGTTCCACAATGTCCGCGAATGCACCTGATTTATGGACGTTGAAACCAGCAAAACGAATGACATGCCGACCATGATTGCAGAACCAACCCATATGAAATCGTTAAAATCCAAGCTCTCGCTGCTCGCTGCGGCCATTGCCATGCTGCTCGCGTTTGCGGGCTCTGTTTCTGCCCAGCTCGTCGCTTATGATGACGCTTCAAATTATCACACCAATGGCGTTGGCGGCAATGTCGGCAACTGGACCAATGGCGTCAATCCGGGGTTTGGCTTCACGTCCTGGACCATTGTCACCAACAACAGCGGCCCCGGCCCGTCGCAGTTTCATGGTAATTATGTCAACACTGGCTTCCTAAACCCTCGCTATGTCATCGCCTCAGTCACCAACATTAGCGGCGTTACTTATACCAATGTTTGGGGTTTGTTTGCGAACGGCACCAATGGCATTAACGAAACGACCGCCTTTCGCGGTTTTGCCAGCCCATTGGGAACCAATACCTTCAAGCTCCAATGGGGATCCAAGGGTGCGGGCGTTACCACCATTCCCGGCACGGGCGCTGTGCATGGCTGGTGCGGCTTCACCTTGCGCAACGGCAACGCCACCAACAGCGCTTCAGACTTTCAGACGGGTGTGCGTTTCTACCTCTACTTCCTCGACGGCGCGGCCCCGTCCACCCTTTATGTTTGGGATGGCAATGGCGTCCAATCCTTGGCTGGCACCGGCTTCGGCAATTTAGGACGGACCACCATCACCAATGCCGTGGAGGCCGAAGTCACCGTGGGAGCAGACGGCAACTCTTACCATCTGCTGTTGAAGGATAGTGTGCAAAACAAGACGCTATATACTTTGGACAGCACCTTGATGGGTGCGGGCACCATTGATAGCGCGGCGCTTTTTTGCCATGAAACCACTGCCGATCAGGTTTATAACCGCATGCAAATCGCCATCCCCTCGCTCGTGCCGCCGACGATTGTCAACATACAGCCCACTAATGGCTCCATTTACCTGCCCACCGCCACCCCCCTCACCTTTGAAGTGGATTCGTTCAACTCAACCGTGGCCAGCAATTTTGTCAGCGTCTTTTTAAATGGTGTTTTACAATCCGGATCGATTTTCAATACCACCACCGCCACGAACCAACTCCTGGGAACCAATAACGCGGTGCTCTCCCCCAACACTTTTTACAACTACGCTGTGGTCGCCCAGGACGCCAACGGCAATATCACCAGCAACAGCGTGACTTTCAATACGTTCTCATCCAGCAACCTGAGCATTGATGCCATGGACTACAATTATGGCGCTGGCCAGTTCATCCCTAATCCCGGTCCCGCCCAATACGGCGGCCTGCTGGGAACCAATGGCATTGATTACCTCGATGTAACGACGCTAACCAACTTTAACGACTATCGCCCTGACTACACGCTCGGCGACCCGCCGTTGCCCCAACTGATTACCATCGCACCCGACGCCACCGGCGACCCGGTGGACCATGAAGGCTTCATTGCCGGTAGCATTGTCGATTATCAAACGGCTTTCACGGACGCTGGCGACTGGGCGAATTATACGCGCACTTTCCCAACCACGAACTATACTGTCTATGCGCGCGCCGCCAGTGCGGGTGGCGGCGCCTTCGAGGTGGATCAATTGGCAAATCCCACTGCGACCACGGCAATTCAACCGCTGGCGGCCCTGGGCACCTGCACCATTCCAGCCACCGGCGGCAGCAAGGTTTATAGCGGTCAATTGGTGCCGCTGGTTGACATGTTTGGCAATACGGTGGTGCTCCATCTTTCTGGCACTACCACACTGCGCCAAACCTCCACCCAGGTCAGAACTTATAATTTGAGTTACCTCACGTTCGTGCCGAATTCCAGCACGAGCCTTTTGAAACCATATATCAGCCTGGGCTCACCCGCGCCAGCCGCCGGCAGCGTGGTGCTGGATAGCAAAATTTCCTTCACGATTGCCAACCGTCAGACGGCAGTCAATCCGGCCACGATCACGTTGTCCTTGAATGGAACCGACGTGACGGGCAGCCTCGCTTTAAGCAATAACGCGGCGGGAACCGTGGTCACGTATTCGCCCTCCGTCTTCCTGACGCCAAACACCACCAACACCTTGACGTCCGTTTTCAAGGATAACACCGGCACTAACTCGGTGACGAACACCTGGAGCTTTACCACCGTCAACCAGACCCTCACCACCCTGACCAACGTGCTGACAACCAGTCCGGGAACGGCGGTTGGCTTCGGCTTGAGCCTTTACAAAATTGACAATACCGGACCGGAACCGAGCACCATCGTCAATGCCTTGTTGCAATTAAACGGCCAGGTCACCAATGGCGCCACCGTCCTGCCATGGACCAATACCATTAATGGCCTCTTTACCGCCGCGTCCACTAACGAGACCAACACCCTCAACTATGACACCACCGGCGCGGCCACTGGCAGCTTCACCTTCACCAACAAATCGGCATTTCCGCTCATCCCCACCGTGGGAAGCCAATTCAACTTCGTAATGCAGTCATTGTTTTATCTGCGGCTAACCAATGGCAGTTATCATATTGTCGTGCGCAGCGACGACGGCTTCAATTTGACTGCCGGCCCCACACCCACCAATACCACACAAACACTCGGTCAATTCAACGGTGGTCGCGCCAATACCACGCCCACGGACCTGTTTATTAATGTCCCCACCACCGGCTGGTACCCGATGAATCTGCTGTATTTTCAGGAGAGCGGCGGCGGCAGTCTTGAATTCTATTCAGTCAGCAATGGCACGACCAATTTGGTTAATGACGCGAGCAATCCCAATTCGCTCACGGCCTTGCAATTCGTTGTTGTCGCCGCGCCGCTGCCGGCGCCAACCATTGGCAATATCACTGTCAACGGCGGCCAGGTGGTTATTAGCGGCACAAACAATCTTGGAGCCGGCGGAACTTACCATCTGCTGACTTCGACAAATCTGCTGTTGCCGCTGGCGAGCTGGACCGTGATTACCAATGATAGCTTTGACGGGAACGGCAATTTCTCGTCCACTAATTCGGCGGTAACAAACAATCAGCAATTCTTCATTATCCAGGTTCCTTAATCTGGCCTGTGGATGACTGGAACTGCTTGCCTTCACCAGTCTTGTTGGGATGCTGGCCGCCGGGCAATTAAATTGCCCGGCGGTTTGATGGCCACAACTCAGGTAATTGGCGATGAACTTTGCGCGCCATACGCCTCCGGCAGTCGCAATGGAAAAATCTCCTCTCGCGAAATTCTCTAAATGCGTCCGACTTGATGATTTTACCAACCTCGCCTCAATCCCGTCGCAACGTGTTGCCGACGGACCAGTCATTTTAAGAAGTGCCATTATGAAAATAAAATCATACCGCTGCCTGGCTGCCGGCCTTCTGGCAATTGGGCTCACTTGTGCCGGGACGGCGCAGATTCAACCTGCCCCAGCCACACCGGAGCCGGGGCAATTTAAGGTCAAGTATTATGGCCAATTTTCCGAACTGCCGGTGGGTGCTGTCCAACCGCGTGGCTGGCTCCAGCAGTGGCTAAAGCGGCAGGCGCAAGGTTTGACGGGTCATCCAGAAAACATGTCCTATCCGTATGACACCTGCATGTATGCCGGCCTCATCCCGCCGCCTTTGTTCAAGGACAAATGGTGGAAGGAGTGGTGGCCCTATGAACAGTCGGCTTACTTCGTGGATGCCACCACGCGGCTAAGCTGGCTGCTCAATGACCCGGCCATCAATCAAAGGCGCGATGCCAACCTCAATTACATCCTGGATCACTCCAGCGGCACGAACCTCGGCGGCTCGCATTGGTGCTGGCCCAACGCGGTTGTGGGACGCGCGCTGATGGCGCAATATTCAGCGACGGGAAACCCACGCCTGGCGGCGGTGCTGCAAAATTGGCTGCTGACCAGCGCCGCTGAAATTGCCAAAGGTGGCCGGAACGGCGCCAATTTCGAGGAAGCTTTCTATCTTTATGGACTGACTGGCGACCAGCGCCTTTTGGACCTCGGTCGGCAGGTTTACGACAGTTATCTGCAGGACACCAATTCATTTTGCACCATGGCCAAGATCCAGAGCAAGGCTCTCTTCCGCGAACACGGTGTGACCGCGGCGGAGGAATTGAAATGCCTGCCGTTGATGTTTAGTTACACCGGTGATCCCACGGCTCTGCGCCTAGCGGAGCGCGCTTACCAGAAAGTTTTGGACAACAATCTCATGGCCGACGGCGGCATCGTCAGTTCGGAACATTTGGGGCCCACCGCGTTTTATTCCGTCCACGAAAGCTGCGACATCACGGATTGGTCATGGAGCCTGGGCTACCTGTTCATGGCGACCGGCGAAGCCCGCTTTGCCGATCTGATTGAGCGCACGACCTTTAACGCGCTGCCTGGCGCGGTCACCAAGGATTTCAAGCAGCTTCAGTACTTCTCGGCGGTGAACCAGACGGTGATCGCCGCTAGCAATAGTCACCTGCCGCATTGGCCTACGCGCATGACTTATCGCGCGGCACACGACACGGAGTGTTGCGCCGGTAACATCAACCGCGCCATGCCAAACTACGTCATCCGCATGTGGATGCGGACGCCAGATGACGGCCTGGCTGCGGTCTATTTTGGCCCCAACGAAGTCACCACCAAAGTTCATGGGCAAACGGTCACCATCACCGAAGAAACGGACTATCCTTTCCGTGATCACATTACTTTTCGCATCAAAACTGCCAGGCCGGTTGATTTCAATTTTCAATGCCGCATCCCGCAATGGTGTGACAACGCCACCGTCGGCGTGAACGGACAACCCATGCACAATCTGCAAAAACCGGGAACCTTCGCCTCCGTCCGCCGGGAATTTCACGATGGCGATATTGTCAGCCTAAGTCTGCCCATGCCGGTGCGGATTGAAAATTGGTTCAAAAATCAGGCCGTTAGCTTCACCCGCGGCCCCCTGGTTTTTTCCCTCACGATCGCCGAAAAACGCTTGGAGCACACCAACGACCCGGCCGGCATCAAGGCATTTATGAGCGGACATGACATCCAGGGATTTCCCGAAGTGGAATTTCTTCCCGCAAGTGATTGGCGCTTCGGGTTTGCAGCAGCACGGGAAATCAATCTGGAAAAAATCAAAATCGTGGAATCAAAAATTACTGAAAATCCATTTATCGAAGCATTGGCGCCGGTTCACCTGGAAGTTCCTCTTTGCCACCTGCCTGGCTGGGCTCCGGGAGCGGGCAGCACTGCCGACACGGCGAGTGAACCTTCCGGCTTGCCTTTCGGCAGTCAACTGCTGACCGAAGGCCAGCCAACGATGATGACTCTTGTCCCTTACGGCGCAACGCATTTAAGACTCACCAGTCTGCCCGCAGTTCCGTCAGGCAGCACCAGGTAAAACCATGACCGACAAGTTCATAAACCGGAGAATCGCTCGCGCCATTAAAGCATCTAAGCTTCTTCTATCACTGAATTTGTCAGCACCCCAATCCGCTCTATTTCAATGCTGACCTGATCGCCGCTCCGCAACCACCGGGGCGGCTTTTGCGCCATGCCCACGCCATGGGGCGTGCCGGTAAGGATGACCGTTCCGGGCAACAATGTCGTGCTGCCACTCAGAAACTCAATCAGCTCGGGCACCTGAAATATCATGTCGTTGGTATTCCAATCCTGCATGACCTGGCCATTCAACACCGTGCGGATGGATAATTCGTTCGGATTGGCGACCTCATCGCGTGTGACGAGCACTGGACCGAGCGGACTGAACGTATCGAAGCTCTTGCCCCGCGACCATTGCCCGCCGCCGCGCTTGAGCTGCCAGTCGCGCGCGCTCACGTCGTTGCAGCAAGTATAACCAAGCACATAATCCAGCGCCTGCGCGCGGGAAACATTTTTGCAGGCCCGGCCAATGACCACTGCCAGTTCGCATTCATAATCCACTTCGTCGCTATGGAGATGGGTGGGCAGTTGAATCGGCTCGCCGGGATGCAGCAGCGTATTTATCCCTTTGAAAAACACCACCGGATACTCCGGCAACTTCGCTCCGGTTTCCTGGGCGTGCCGGCGGTAATTCAGTCCGATGCAGATGATGGTCGTTGGCTCGATCGGCGCCAGCAACCGGGCCACTTCCACCACCTCGCTCGTAATTTGTGGCTTTGCGTAAATGTTGCCGGTGAGCTTCAACGTCGAACCATCCTCCTGTTTCGCGGCATATCCGGTGTTTCCTTTGCCATCCTGATAACGAATAATTTTCATTTGCGTTAATCTATTTTCCCGCGCTCCAACCGCCATCCATCATGAACGTGCTGCCCGTCACCATCGCGCTCTCGTCTGCGGCAAGATACAGCACACCTGCCGCCACCTCCTCCGGCCGCAACATCCGTCCATTCAATTGTGTCGCCGCCATCTCACGATATGCGGCCTGCGGATCCGGGTATTCCTTGAGCCGCGCAGTCACAAACGGTGTCTCGACCCGTCCGGGGCAGACGCAATTGAACCTCACACCCGTGTGCGAATGGTCCAGCGCCAGCGCCTTCGTGATGCCGACTACCGCAAATTTTGTCGTCGTGTAAGCAAGTCTTTCCCCCACGGCGATCACCCCCGCAATCGAAGCCATGTTAATCACGCTGCCCGATTTGCGCTCCAGCATCGCGGGCACGAACGCCTTGCAGCAATTGAACACGCCGCGCACGTTCACCGCATAAAGTTTATCCAGGTCCGCTCCCGTCGTGTTCATCAGCGTCCCCACGTGCCCCAGGCCCGCAATATTTGCCAGCACGTCCAGCGTGCCCGTGGTTAGCGCCGCCTGCGCGCAGTCTGTTTCACTCGCCACGTCCAGCGCCAGAAATTTGCCCCCGATCCGGTCTGCCATCGCCTGTCCTCCGACCTTATCCCGGTCGGCAATCCACACTTTCGCCCCGGCCTGCGCAAAGATTTCCGCCACGGCCGCCCCAATGCCGGAGGCACCGCCGGTGATCAGGGCGGTTTTGTTGTCGAGTTTAAACATGATAAATTCTTTCTGCGTTGGTTTGGAACACTTTGATCCAGTCCGTTTTCTTCGCGCCTAAAATCATACCTCGCACGGTTTCCACCCAGCGATCATAACTCGTTGCCAACGTCGCCACCGGCCAATCGCCGCCAAATAACACACGGTCGAAACCAAAACATTCCAAGGCCCGTTCAAAGTACGGCTTCAGGTCGCCCGCCTGCCAATGGCGCCAATCGGCCTCGGTGGCGAGGCCCGACAGTTTGCAAACTACATTCGGCAATTCCGCCAGTGCTTTCAAATCGGCCGCCCACGGCTCCATTCTTCCGCTGCGCACCTCCGGCTTGCCAAAGTGGTTCAGCACAAACATGACTTGCGGGACGCGACGCACCAACTCCACGCTGCCACGCAATTGATCCTGCCGGATGCAGAGATCAAATGTGAAACCAAATTCACCCAGCATCTCTATGCCCGTGACAAACTCCGGGCGCATCAAAAAGTCTGCTTCCCGCTCACCCTGCAATAACCGGCGCACGCCCTTCACCAGCGGGCGACGGGCCAGCGCCGTGAGTTCCGCGCGCACAGCCTTACCCTTCTCCAGCGATGCCCGGGCAATAATTCCTTTCAGGCGCAGTTCCTCCTTCGCCAGATTGGAAACCCAATCGACTTCGGCAATCCCCTGCTCCGCTTCACCGCCGCACTCCACAAAGATCAGCTTGCCAACCTTCGCGGTCGCGCTCGCTTCGGCCATTTCCGCCGGGAGAAATGCACGGTTCAACGCCGGCAAACCGTCCAACCATGAATATTTAAAAAGCGCGGGCTCCCACCAATGCACATGCGAATCAACAATGGACAACTCGTTCATGGCTCACGGCGCTTTTAATTCGCAACTCGCCCCCACTTCCTGGGGAGTTTGATAAACGCCACCGGTAACCCGGCACGGATGCACAAAATGCTCCCGCAGATGCGGAATATGTTCCAGGAACACGACTTCATGGCCTAGCGCAATGCGGTTGAACAACACGAGATGCTGATGCAACTGGCCCATGTCACCCACGTGCGGCACCACGGGCAATCCAAACTTGCGGCACAGCAGGCTGACCACGAGAAATTCGCTTACGCCCGCCACACGAACAGCGTCCACCTGGATGAACCCCGCGCACGCGGCCTGCAAATAATTTTTGAAGACCACACGATTGGGCACGTGTTCGCCGATGGCCAGCTTTGTGGGCGCAATCGCTTCCGCCAATATTTTATGGCCGAGCACGTCATCGGGGTGGGTTGGCTCTTCAATCCAAAATGGCTCGATCGCGCGCAACCGCTGGCAGATGTCCAACGCTTGCGGCAACGTCCATTGCTGATTGGCGTCCAGCATCACCCGGGCCTTTTTGCCGGCTACTTCGCGCACGATCGCCGCACGCCGCAAATCGCGTTCCGGATCCCGCGATCCAACCTTCAGCTTCATTGCCGTAAAACCGGCATCCATGGCGCGTTTGCAATTGTCGCGCACCTGCCCGTCATCATAGTTGAACCAGCCCACGGACGTGTCGTAACCCGGATAGCCGGTCTTCAATATGCCCGCTCGTGAATCTCGGGTCGGTTGCTGTTCGCGCAACATCCCTTGCGCCAATGGCGTGGTCAACTCGTCTTCCAGATAGGACAGGTCGAGCGTAGCGACGACCTGTTCCGGTGTTAAGTCGAGTAATAATTTCCATAACGGCACTCCGCGCGTCTTGGCCCACATATCCCAGCAGGCGTTCGTTACCGATGCCAGCGCCAGTTGCACGATGCCTTTATGCGGCCCGAGCCAGCGGAATTGCTGTTCGTCGGCCATGACGCGCTGCAAGGCGCCAAAGTCCGCCATGATGGTCTCGATGGACTTGCCGACGAGCCGTTGCGCATAAAATTGCGCGGCGGCACAGACCAGCTGATTGCCTTCACCCAGCGTAAATGCGAGGCCCGTGCCTATCCGCCCCTGATCGTCGTGCAATTCAGTGACCGCATACGAATAAATCGGGTCGCGATGAATCGCATCGCTGCCATGCCCATGGCCAATCGGATATCGCGCATCGCGAATGGAAATGTGTTGAATCATAGGCTCACAGTGACCGGCGATACCCCAACTCTGCGCCGCCGCTGATGTGCATGATGTGGCCCGTGATGAAGCGAGCCTTGTCCGAAATCAAAAAGACACAGGCGTCGGCAATGGCCAAGCCTTCCGGGCAGTAACCCAGTGGGTGGATTTCATCAAGGTAGCGCTCCACGGAACTCGGATCGGGTTGCTCGGCGCACCATTTGCGCAGCATCGGTGTCCAGGTGCCTGCGGGACAAACCGCGTTCACGCGCACGCCCTGCCTGGCGTAATCGAGCGCCATCGATTTTGTCAGTGTGTTCATGCCGCCTTTCGTCGCGGTGTAAGCGGCGTGAATCTCCTGCCCGATAACGCCAACAATACTCGAGGTGTTGAGTATGCAACCTTTGCTCGCCGCCAGGGCGGCAAAGGCATGGCGTGTGGTGTGCAAAACACTTTTCAGGTTGGTGTTGAACAGCGTCTCCCACTCGGTATCGCTGGTTTCATGCACCGGCTTGCACGGTGTGGCAATGCCGGCGTTATTATGGACGGCATCTAATTTGCCAAAACGCGCCAGGGCTTTGTGGATCGCGCTCTTCACTTCAGCGTCACGGGAAACATCACAGACCAGGCAAAGATGGTTCGCGCCCAACTGGCTCGCGGCCTTGGCCACTGCCTTTTTGCCCTGTGCCGCGATGACCACTTTCGCACCCTCCGCGGCGTACGCTTTCGCGCAATCCAAGCCAATGCCGGTCGAACCGCCTGTGAGAAAAATGACTTTGTCTTTAAGTAGTAACGCGCTCATAACAAAAATTGTGATCTGTTTTCATCAACGAAAAATGAGGTAAAGGGTGATGAATACCGCCAGCAATAAAACCGCGAGCAGTCGATAGTTGGCCAGGCCGCGGCCACCCGCCTCGCCGCGCAATGGCTCGCGCCAGTTTTCCCAAACCAATGGCCGGGCTTCAGCCTTCAACGCTTCCGGAAACATCAGGGTTGTGACGCCCATGATGACGCAGCACGCCACGAACAGGTAAAACGCCATAAGCATGAAATCTCCGCGATAGATTTTGTTCCAATCCAGGTAAAACGTCACCAAACCCAATCCCATGCCCGCCACAAGCGTGATGAATGCCGCCTTGCCCGAGGCCCGTTTCCAAAACACGCCCAGCAAAAAAACCGTGGTGATCGGCGGCGCAACATAGGAAATCAACTTGTTGATCCCTTCAAAGATCGTCGTGTAATGGCCGAACAATGGCGAACAGACTATGGCGAGGATCGTCCCGATGACGGTCGTGATTTTGCCAATGCGGACCAGCTTGTGGTCGCTGATCTCCGGTTGGTAACGTTTGAACAGGTCGTAGGCCACCAGCGTGGCCGTGGAGTTGAGCGCGGCGGAACAGGTTTGCATCGCGGCGGCCAGCATCGCGGCGGCAATGAGCCCCTTCAACCCCACCGGCAACAGGTGCGTGATGAGGAAGGTATAGGTGTCGGCCGCGGTTTGTGGGGCATCGCCACCGAACGCGGACTTCTGCACCAGCGCGACACAAACCACACCGGGCAGGACAAAGAAAAACACCGGCCAGATTTTCAGAAACCCGCAAAACAACGGGCCCAGGCGGGCCTGCTTCTCGTCTTTCGCCGCCAGCACGCGCTGCACAATCGTCTGGTCGCAGCACCAATACCAGATTCCCAGCACCGGATAGCCGAGCAAAATCGAATACCACGCCAGGCCGCTGGGATCTTTTGAATCGCGGGCCATGCTCAGAAAATTGCCCGTGCCCCAGGTGACCTTGCTGCCGGCCACGCTGGCGAGCGGATGCGGATTCACCGCGAGCGTATGCGCGAGTTCAGTCCAGCCGCCGATTTTCCAATAACCCGCCACGGTGATGACCACGGCGCCGACCAAAAGCAAAACCGTTTGCACACTTTCCGTCCACACGACCGCGAGCAACCCCCCGAGCATCGTGTAAATTCCCGTCAATGCTCCCAGCACAATGATAAAGAGCATGAGCGCATCCATCCCCAGAATCGTTGCGCCCGGTGCCAGTCCCATTATCCCGCGCAACACCCATGCCGCCGTATAAAGTGCCACCCCCATGTGAATCACGATGGCGGAAAAAAGCGAAACCACCGATAACACGTCCCGGCAACCGCGATTGAAACGGCGTTCCAAAAAATCCGGCAGGGTCGCCACGCGTGAGCGGAGGTAAAGCGGCGCGAAGAACAGCGAAAGCAGAATCAGCGTGAAGCCGGCCATCCATTCAAAATTACCGAATACCAGCCCATATTTGTAAGCCGCTTCCGCCAGGCTGACGAGATGGACGGTCGAGATGTTTGCCGCAAACATGGCAAGCCCAATCACCGGCCATTTGAGCGTATTGTTCGCCAGGAAATAGCGTCCACTCTCCCCGCCCTGCCCTTTGCGCCGCAGACACCCCGCCGCCACTCCCAAGCCAACAATGGCGAGCAGATAGACGACAATAATCGTCCAGTCGAGTCTGCTCATTGGGTTGTTCATTGCTGTGACTCCAACACCGGCAAATCCATCGCGGAACCGTCCAGTTTCAATTTCACAACCGTATCAATGGCATCACGCGCCAGCACGGGTACTTGGATGATGAGCCTTTCCCCTTTCCTTTCAACACTGATTTTGCCGCCGCCACCCAGGAGGGTCGCCGATTTGATTTTGCCCGCGAAGGCCGGCAACTCAATTTCATCTCCCTTCCACTGCAAAATGTGAAGGTAAATTGTGTTTGCCCTGCGCGTGCTGGCGATTACCTCGGTTGGCTTCCAGGGACCGCCGCGCGTGCCATATATACTCCCGCCGTTTTTAGCCATCCAGGCGCCGACCTGTTTTAAAACCTCAACCTGGCGTGGTTCGATGCGGCCATCCGGCATCGGGCCGACATCCAGCAAAAGATTCCCGTCACCCCCGGCGCATTGCGCGAGGATTTTGATGATTTCATTTACCGATTTGATTTGATCGTTGGGTTTCCACGACCATTGCGTGCCAATGGTCATGCAGGTTTCCCAAGGATTGCGGTCATTATAAACCCCAATGCGTTGCTCCGGCGTGCAATAATCTTCATTCGGTCGAAGCTGGTCCTGATGCAGCCACTCTTCCTGCGTGCCCATCTCCAGCCGGTTATTGATCAGAATATGCGGCTGCAGTCGGCGCACTAACGCATAGGTGTTTGCGGGGTCCCAATCGACCGGTCGTCCATCACAATCAAACCAGACCAGGTCAATATTGCCCCGGCGCGAAAGCAACTCCTCCAGCTCGCCTTGGATCTTTTTGACAAAACGATTGTTGTTCGCGGAGCGGCAATCCGGATCACGCCAGTCCATAGGCGAAAAATACCAGCCGATTTTCAAACTCTTTCGGCGCGCGGCCTCTGATAGTTCCGCGCAAACATCTCGCCGAAACGGTGTTGCGCCGATATTGTAATCGTCCACCTTGGAATTCCAGAGCAGGAAACCGTCGGCATGTTTGGCGGTCAGCACCATGTATTTCATGCCGGTCGTCTTCGCAATCCGGACCCATGCGTCGGCCTGGAAATTTGTCGGGTTAAAGCTCTTGTAAAGGTTGTCGTAAACTTCGACCGGTGTCGGACCATTATTCGGGCAATTGGTGTTCGAATTCGCGCGGGACCAGCTGATTTCCTGGCCCGTAAGGCTCACCGGCCCCCAATGAATGAACATCCCGAAGCGCGCCTCGCGCCACCACGCCAGCCGCGCAGCGTGTTGCGCAGCGGTTTCATTCGCTTCCGCCTGAAAACCAGCCACTGCCACGCAAAGGGCGACCAGGGCCAGCACTCCGCTTTTTTTAAGTAACCTCATAAATCAATCGCGGATGTTCTTGCTGAACCTTGTTCCACTTTTTCGGGAGTTCGGACAGCGGCAGGGCGCTTTTTCAGCAAGGATTTCATTCCCTCAAACTTGCCAGACGGTGAACAACTCTGTCTTGCATTATCCTGCGGCGAAGAATATTAAACATCCTATGACCGGCAAACCCACGTACCGTACTCGGCACGCCCATTACGAAATCGACCGTTGCGATCCGCAGAATGCCGCGATCCGCATGGGCAAAATCAATTTCCACGCCCTCACCAAGGGCCATTATCCCGGCACGCCCGTCCCCAACAATATTCTGCCGGGGCTCAATAGCATCGGTTTTTGGAATGCCGGCGCCACGCAGGATTGGGGATTAGATGCGCACCGCAATGAAGGGGTTGAAATCATGTTCTTGGAAACCGGCACCATGGGCTTTGCCGCCGACCAAAAGGAACACGCCCTGCGTGCGGGCAATTTCACCATCACCCGCCCCTGGCAACTCCATAAGCTCGGCGCACCCAACATCGGCCCCGGTCGATTGCACTGGCTTATCCTCGATGTCGGTGTACGGCGGCCTCATCAAGACTGGTGCTGGCCCAAGTGGGTGGTGCTGACCAAAAGTGATTTGGCGGAGCTAACCCGTAAATTACGCCACAATGAAAATCCGGTTTGGAACTCCACGCCCGCCATCGGCCAATCCTTCCGCGAACTCGCCCGAAACGTTGCCGCCTGGGACCAGCCGCACGCAGTTTCACGCCTGGTGGTCCATTTAAACCAGTTGCTCATCGGCATTTTGGATGCGCTGACGGAGCAGCAAACCCACGAAAATGAACAACTGACATCCCGCCGCCGGGCGGTGGAAATCTTTCTCCTCGAACTCGAGACTGGCCATATTAATACTGGCGAACAGTGGTCCCTGGACCGGATGGCCGCACATTGCGGCATGGGCATAACTGCATTCTCCAAATACTGCCGCGAATTGGTCAACGCCGGCCCCGTCGAATTCCTGAATCGCTGCCGCCTTGATCGCGCCGCGCAACAACTGCGGGAGGGCAGCAACCTTTCCATTACCGACATCGCCTTGGCCAATGGCTTCAATTCCAGCCAGTATTTCGCCACCGCGTTTGGCCACCGCTTTCGCCTCAGCCCGACAGATTACCGGAAAAAAACCTGATCCAGGCTGCTTAAGGCGATCAGGCGGACGGATATTCATTGTTGCCTGGCTTAACACTTGGCGCCCAAGCACTCCCAATTGTCTGGTTGTGAAAACAATTCTGCGGATCAGCCTTCCCTCGTCGGCGCGGTCGAAAGCCAAAGAATGCTTCTTTGATTCGATTCCTATGCTCATAAAAACCTGTTTTTGCTGCTAAAACCAGCAAATTGCCCTTTCCGTATAGCCCTGCCCAGCCGGCCGCCACGTGCCCGTTTTTTGGGTATGTTCAATCTTCTTCGCCGAAGAGAATCGCAAGACCAATGGGTCAGTGATGAGGTATTATTTTTATAATCACTGAAAAAATGAAAAGACGCATAAATAAGAGGTGCGACAACGAGCCGTGTCGCGCCTTCACATTAATCGAATTGCTCGTGGTGATTGCAATCATCGCCATTCTGGCGGGCTTGTTGCTGCCCGCTTTGGCCAATGCCAAAAAGAGGGGGCAGGCGGCCGCGTGCGTAAACAATCAGAAACAGATCACGCTGGCGTGGACCATGTATGCCGACGATAATCATGACCTGATCATTAACACGGGCGACAACTCACAAAACGGATGTGTGCCTTGGCGTTATGCAAATCCGTTTCCGCCTCCGCCTATAGCCGGTTTATCGCCAGTAGACGCGGATATGGCAAATTTGCAAGCAGGCTATAGACAAGGTGGGCTTTATCAATATGCGCCCAATTTAAATATTCTGCATTGTCCTGCCGATGACCGGGCTAATAATTCGACCATGGGTGTTGCTACTGCCCCCGGCAATTATGCTTGGGGCAGTTATTCCGGCGCGGGCGGGCTTAATGGACTTGCTCCTGATTCTGGATCCACAATCAGAATAGACCGGCTTTCAAGCGTGCTACATCCGTCCCAGAGATATGTGTGGATCGAAGAAAACGATCCACGTGGGGAAAATCGAAGTTGGTGGGAACTTATTCCAGTAGGCGCAGCGCCGGCGTTCACAGGCACCAAACTTACTGATTCACCGGCTTCCTGGCATGGGCATAACAGCACTTTCGGTTGGGTGGACGGGCATGTGGAAAATCATCATTGGCTGGATGGTCCCAACATAGCGTATGCATTGAGTAAGGATCCCAATAAATATTTCAATGGTACAAGCCCCACTCTTGGCCCGGGTCCATACTCTGCGCCACGCGATGTTTATTTCCTGGCAAACGGCTATGCCACCTTGCAAAACCCCTAAATTTTTCCGATCCAAACGATAACCAAACCAGCCAAACAATCAGATAAATATGAAAATATATAACTCAACAACCCTCTCCGTTTGCGGGAGGTTTCTCACTGCCATTGGCTTGCTGTTTATGACCATGGTTACTGTGCGTGCGGATTACCAGAGCACTGTGCTCGGTGACACTCCGCTGCTCTATTACGCGCTTGATTCAAACGTGACCAACGGCACCGCCACCGACTTGAGCGGCAATGGCAACAATGGAAATGCTTTCAACCTCAATGCCGCTTCAGGACCGTCGCCTTACATCACCAACGCCGCGAGTTTTGATGGTTTGGACGCATCAATTGATGTGAGCGGCAGCCCCGCCCTGCTGAACTTTAACGGCCCCATCACCATGGAAGTCTGGGTGCAGCCCACCAATATCATCAATAATTCCGGGAATGAGTTAGGGAACATCATCGCCAAGGGATATAACGGTTCTTATGAAATTGTCTTGCGGGACAACGACTTTAATTACTATGGCAACTCGGGCAATGCCGGCGTTAGTGGCGGCACCCAAACCACAGACTGGACGTATCTAGTTTTGTCCAGTGATGGAACCAATTGCAGTCTTTATGTGAACGGAGTAATGGTCAATCATACTGCGGACACGAGCGGATCAGCCGCATTTTCAAGTGACTGGGCAATTGGCACTGGATCCCCTGATGGTCAATTTAACACCAACATCCGGTATTACCATGGCAACATGAGCCAGGTGGCCATTTATAACCATGGCCTGACGGCAGACCAAGTGCTGACGCACTATTATATTGGCGAGATAAATGCCTACCCCAGCAACTCTGCGCCAATCATCATCACCCAGCCTAAACCACAGGCAACTTATATTACCGGCTCGGCGACATTCAGCGTGAGTGCTGTCAGTGCCTTCGCAACAACCAACCAATGGCTGAAAAACGGCATTCCCCTCAGTGGCAAGACCAACGCGACGCTGACCTTGAATAACGTGCAGGTTAGTGATGCGACCAATTATAGTGTAATTGTCGGCAACATTAAGGGAACCACGACCAGTTCGGTGGTTGCTCTTTCATTATTCACGCCGAATAATCTGAAGTGGAGCGGTGCGAACAGCGCAATTTGGGATAACAGCACCTCGACGAACTGGATCAACCAGAGCAACAGCTCGCAATCGGTCTTTACCCCCGGCGACTTCGTATTGTTTGATGACACCGTCGGCGTGCCCACCTCCGTGACGGGCAGCGGCTCGTTGATTCCCGGCATGATTACCGTCAATTCCAGCACCAATAATTTTACCATCGGCTCCGGCACCGTCACTGGATCGGGTGGTTTAGTCAAGAAAGGTTCCAGCACGTTGACCATCTACGACTCGGGCACTATGACCGGGCCGGTGACGATCAGCGGTGGCTCGATTATTGCTGGGAATAATACTTTTAGCTCGGTCTCTTCCATCACCATCACCAACAATGCCACGCTGGACCTTTCCGGCGGCACTTTGAACGGCAACAAGCCCATCACTGTTTCTGGCTCCGGGGTAAATGGCCAGGGGGCAATCGCCAACAGCTATAACGATTATCCTGGACAATCGGTGAACATCACCCTGGCCGGTGATACGACCTTTGGCGCCTTCGCCCGATGGGATCTGGCCGGCGGCTCGCAAATTACCGGCGCGCACAATTTGATGCTGGACTGGTCAGGCAATACCGGTTCCACCGGCGGCGATGGCAACCCCTATTGCGAATGGAGCGGAGTAACCATTGGGGCAGATGTGCTTGGAATTACATTGGCCACCGGTAGCAAACAGGGGATGCATGGCATGGATACGGGCTTCCAGAATCCCGGCACCGTCTTTACCGTCGGCACCAATAGTCAGGTAAATTTTTGGAATGGTGGATGGAATGGAAGCTTCCACGTTCTCAACGGTGGCCAGGTATATCTCTGGACGGCACCGGCGGCATTCAACGGCAGCAATGTTATTCTGGAGGATAATGCCCAATGGTTAAGTTGGGGCGGTTCCGGCAACGAGCCCATCAACAGCGCCATCACTCTGAATGGCATTGCTCACATTGTGGTTGGCGATCACAACATGATTTACACAAACTTGATCAGTGGTCCCGGCGGGTTTGTGTGGGATGCTTACAACCATCAAATGGTGTTCTCGGCTGCCAATACCTATGCAGGCCCGACCATCATTGGCGGCAGCGGACCGGTGCTGGCCTTGACCGGCAACGGTTCTATCTCGCACAGTTCGCTTATCTTCTTCGGCGGATCGAGTCCGACCAATGTTTCGCTGGACGTGAGCGGACGTCCCGACCAAACATTGACACTGGCCAGCGGCCAGACTTTGGGTGGTATCGGAACCATCAACGGCAGTTTAGTCGTATCCGCCGGTGCGACTTTGTCGCCATCTGGAACTAACACGACCATCGGTATTACGACGGGAAACAACGCCACTGGCACTATTGCAGCCACCAATGCTGTCGCGCTGAACGGCACGACCACCCTGAAGTTGAACGGTTCAGGCGTGAATGACGAAGTTCAAGCCGGCGCGGGCATCACCTACGGCGGCACCCTGAATCTGGTCAACATCAGCGGCTCGCCGATGGCGGTGGGCGACAGCTTCCAGTTATTCGGGGCGGGCGGTTACTCGGGTTCATTCACAAACATCACGCCGGCCACGCCGGGGTCCGGATTGGCGTGGGACACGACCCAACTGCCCAGCGGCATATTGGGTGTGATGGCGGGCACTCCACGGCCCATCATCAGCAAAGTCGGTGTCTCGGGAAGCAATCTGATATTCAGAGGCACGAACGGAGTCGCCAACGCTGGCTTCTATGTTCTCAGCGCGACCAATCTCACCACTCCTGTAGCCAGTTGGATCGTCGTATCCACCAATGCATTCGATAATAACGGGGCCTTTAGCGTGACCAACGCGACTGCTCCAGGAGTTCCACAACGGTTCTTCCTGCTCAAGCTTCAATAGATTGCATGCCGGGGCTGCGGTCCATCGCCGCAGCCCTTTGGCGCCTGCAAATCGCCAGAAGTTAAAGTCTCAACGACCGCCGGACGCGAAAAACCGTCCGGCGGTTCGCTTTTACACCGGCCTATTGATCGGCATGGATGCAAAGAAGCATCGTTAGCATATGCTGGCAGCAGTTCGACAGTCGCTGCTGATTGCAAGCAGGCTTGAAACGCACCGCTGCGGAGTTTAGCCTTAAGCGCACAACGATGAAAATTAAGAATCAATGCCTGCTCGGCGCCACTTTCATCATTTGCCTCTTATCGGTTGCCGGCGCAGCGCCATCCGACGTTTCGCCAGAATCACGGGAGTCAATCGAATGGTGCGATGTTTGGATCTCGCACGCCAATGAAACCAACCTGCCGCGGGTACTGCTCATCGGGGACTCGATCACCCGGGCCTACTATCCCGAGGTTGAAAAGCATCTGGCGGGCAAAGCTTATGTCGCCAGGCTTGCCACCTCACGTTTTGCGTCCGATCCGGTTTTGATTCAAGAAATCGCCCTGGTGCTCGACAATGCGAAATTCGACGTCATTCATTTCAACAATGGGATGCATGGCTGGCAGCATGCCGAAACGGAATATCGCAACGCATTTCCGCAATTCCTGGCGGCCATCAAATCACACGCGCCCGGAGCCAAATTAATTTGGGCCACCACAACGTCGCTGAAGGAATCCAAGCCGCTGCCGCCAGACGACCGCACCCACGCATCGGATGAACGCATCGCCGCGCGCAATGCCATTGCGCTTGAATATTTGGGGCCGCAAAGGATTCCAATGGATGATCTCAATGCGCTTGTCCGCGGGCATCCTGAATATCATAGTGACAACGTGCATTTTAACGGCCAGGGAATCGCCTTGGAAGCCGCACAAGTGGCTTCACAGATTGAAAAACTTTTGCAGCAGTAATTGACCATGAAAAAATCGCCGGTTTCGCGTGCAAAAATCCGGTATGCCGGCAAGGCAGGGGCGCTGTGAGCCGGCACGCTGATTTCCACAGCATTTCTCTTCGACATAAAAGAAACGCAGCCATAGGCATGCTTCTGGGAGGACTTCTGCTTTTCCTGGTGGAAATGATTTTCTCCGCCGAGCTGCGGGCGGACCAAAAAAATTCCTGGTCGCTTGCCTCGCCGGATGGGCAATGCGTCATTTCCGTCAGCCTCGGCGACGGAGGAAAAATGGCTTATGAAGTGCGGCACAAAGGAAAATTGGTGATCAGAAAATCGCCGCTTGGGCTGCTCCGGGACGATGAAGATTTCGAGCGCGCGCTGGTTCTCGCAGATGCCGGGCAAATTGAGAGTCGAAGCGAGAATTACGATCTTTTTGCCGGAATCGCCCCGCGCGTGGACCACTCATTAAACCATCGAACCCTCGTTTTTCGCAATGCCAACAGGGTACCGATTGAGCTTGAACTCGCTGCTGGCAACGAGGGCGTCGCCTTTCGCTATCACTTCCCTGAAAACTCCGGCAAGGTTCGTGTGGTTCAATCAGAGTTGACCGGCTTCAAGCTGCCATCCGAATCAAAAGGCTGGCTTCAGCCTTATCATGCCGCCAGCGACTACACGCCGGCCTACGAGGATTTTTACTTTGATGTTGCTCCCGGAGATCCGCCGCCGCGCTCGCGCGCCAAGCCAATGGGCTGGGCTTTTCCGGCGCTTTTCCATGTCCCCAACGCCGAAACCTGGGTGTTGCTGACAGAATCAGGGACGGACGAATCCTACTGCGCCTGTCATCTTGGCCCCGATTCCTCCGGCGGCCTTTATCGCATTGCTTTTCCCCTGGCCAATGAAGCGACGAAAGGGCAGACCTTTTCAGTTGGGCCCGAGCCGCGTTATGCCCTGCCTTGGACGATGCCCTGGCGTGTGCTGGTTTTGGGCAAGTCGGCCCGTGACATTGCCACCGCCACGCTGGTCACGGATCTGGCGCCGCCGTCGCGCATCACCGGCACGTCATGGATAAAACCGGGTCGTGCCTCATGGGCTTGGTGGTCTTATCCCGAAGGTCCGGCCACGAAAGAGATGTTTGACCACTTCACCGATTTCGCCGCGAAGATGGGCTGGGAATATACCTTGTTCGATGCCGGTTGGTGGAAGCCCGGTTTGTCAAACATTTCAGCCCACGCCATCTCCCTCAACGTGGCGCCCTGGGCCTGGTTGCATGCCCGGGATTTTTATGATCCCAGACAACGGACTGCAAAATTGGACCAAATGGCTGCCGCCGGCATTCGCGGAGTGAAAGTGGATTTCTGGTGTTCCGATCGCCAGGAAACCATCGCCGCCATGCAATCGTTGTTCCAGGAAGCGGCCTTGCGCCGCATGTTGGTAAACCTGCATGGCTGCACCATTCCGCGAGGCTGGCAACGGACCTGGCCAAATTTTTTGACTGCCGAAGCAGTTCTGGGATGTGAATCCTATTTTTACGAGCCGCACTACACCGAAAAGGCGGCGGAACTCAACACGGTGCTTCCTTTCACCCGCAATGCCGTTGGCCCGATGGACAGCACGCCGGTGGCGTGCTCGCCCAAGAAATATCCCCGCACCACCACCGCAGCGCATGAATTGGCCACAGGGCTTGTCATCACCTCGGGCCTGGTCCATTACGCGGACAAGCCCGAATTCTTTGAATCGTTGCCTGCGGAAGCTCTGCAGGTATTTCGCGATGCGCCGGCACGGTGGGACGAAACCATTTGTCTGGTCGGCGAACCGGGACGGGTTGTCGTCTTCGCGCGGCGCTCTGGCGCCACCTGGTTTATTGCCGGCTTGAATGGGACAAGTGACCTCATGCCGGTGGATTTGGATTTATCGCCGTACGCGGCATTCCTTCATAGATTGGCGATTACCGAGGCAAAGGATGCCGCCATGCAGGTCGCCGTCACCACGCTGCGCAAGACCAATCACTGGCAGCACAAGATTCCGCCTCGCGGCGGTTTTATTCTCCGGCTCGACCGGTAGCATAAAAAAATGAAAACCGGCGCGATAATCGGATGCAATATTTTAGCTTGGATCAGCTTCATTTCAATTGTTCTGCCTTTGTCAGCCGCGCCCAGTCATTCCGCCGCCCCCGAAACAACGATTTGGTTCAGCACACCGGCAAAAGAGTTTACGGAATCGTCCCCCATGGGAAATGGCCGGCTCGGTGCCATGCTGTTCGGCGGTGTGGATGAAGAGCGGATTGTGCTGAATGAAAGCTCGGTTTGGTCGGGCTCGAGGCAGGACGCCGACCGGCCCGACGCCAACAAAGCGCTCCCCGAAATCCGCCGTCTGCTGCTCGAAGGAAAAAATCCGGAAGCCGAGGCCTTGGTGAACGCCAATTTCACCTGCCAGGGGCCGGGCTCGGGCGGCGGCCAATATGGATGCTATCAAGTGCTCGGCAACCTGCGTTTGAATTTTTTGCCGGAAAGCACGAATACGCCGGCGACCGGTTATCACCGGGAGTTGAATCTCAATGACGCAGTGGTCCAGGTATCGTTCAACCGTGGCGGCGTTGAATTCAGCCGCGAAATGTTTGTCAGTGCGCCGGACGAAGCAATGGTATTGCGCCTGAACGCAAATCAACCCGGCCACATTTCCTTTGAGGCGAAGCTCGACC
>JAQGPA010000092.1 GCA_028293325.1 Pedosphaera sp.
GCACGGTTCGGCAATGACATTATGCTTGGGCAACTTGGGCAATTGTTTCCGCACGGTCGGCGCCTGCACCGCGTTGGTGATGATGATGATGTTTTTGAGCGGCACCACCGGCAACACGCGATCCACGGCCTGCTGTAGAAACGACCGCTTGCCCAGCAACGTGATGAGTTGCTTCGGCGTCTTTTCTCGGCTGACCGGCCAAAAGCGCTCCCCCTTGCCGCCCGCCATGATGATGACGTAACGGTCATTCGTATTCGGTTTCGCTTTCTTTTTCATGCTCAATCGCTTTCTGTTAAAATTCCAAACCCGCCGCACTTGCGCCCTGCCCAGCCTGCCTGCCAACCATTCATCTCCCCCGTCCCGCATGCGTAGTGGCAGGCGTCTCGCCTGCCGTGGAGGGAGGCATCCTGCCCCCGATCCCAGCCAATATATTCATCAGCGCAAAAACCAATCAAAACCCTAACCCTTGAACACAGTTTCCATTTCCCTTGATGCCCCGTGCGGACCTGTCCGCCGCAGCCTCGGCGAAGGTGGAAGCACTCGGACGGGAGAGTAGCAGCAGTGTTGAGAATTACCAGAGGCGAATACGAGCTTCGCCCACCCATATTCCGATAAATCGCAAGCCGAGAAAAGCCTTTCCGCCAGCCCTGAAAACACTTGTCGAGGCGTTTGGCACGCTACACAGACGAATATCACCAGTACAAGAGCTATGGGCAGTAGCTTGCGTATTTTTGTTTGTTTCATAAAGGTATTAGCCGTAAGGCACGGCCGGGATTGGGTCAATGACAGAGATTGCCTGGCGTTTAATCGCGATTGAACGGCACGAGAATTTCGGGCATAACGAGTCCATGTTGCAGGATGGATTGACCGCCGTCCAGCGATTGGCGATTCAGAAGCTCATACGTGCGAAATCAGACCGCGAAATTGCGCGCCTGTTGCGAACGTCTTATCACCTGCTGAATCCGCATCGCCGCCGTTCAAACGTGTCACACCGAGAGCGATGGGCCGATTACGAACTCCATCTTGTGGGGCGCATCCGAGACGAGGAACTGGCAAAGCTGCTGCGTCGTAGTCCTGCCGCTATTGCGGCGAAGCGGGAATCCCTTGATATTCCGATTTTCTCGCCGCAACGCATTCGCTGGTCCAGCCGAGAGATTGAACTGCTCGGCAAAAGGCCCGATGCCATTGTGGCACGGATGTTGGGCCGAACGCGATATGCAGTGCAACTAAAACGCCATTCTTTGAACATTCCGCAGTGCTGGGAGGATCGCCGCGCTTGGACTTCATCGGAGGACGCTCAGTTGGGAACGATGCGGGACGCTGAACTGGCCCGGAAGCTGAAACGGAGCGTGTCGAGTGTGCGTTCCCGTCGAAACGACAACACGAGTATTCGTTTCATCCGAACTCCAAAACGGTGGACACCGTCTGAATTACGTTTGCTTGGCCGACTGTCTGATGCTGAAATTGCCCGGCGATCGAGGCGCTTTTTGGCGTCGGTACGAAACAAGCGGATGCAGCTAGGCATTGCGCGGTTCGTGGCACAGAGTTGACCCGTTACAGGGCCGGCTCATGCAGTCCTTTGTTTGCCCAGAGCGGGTGGCGCGGACAGTGAGAGCCGGTCAAACTTGCAAGACTGGAGTTGCTGGTGCCACAATGCTTACACACATATTTGGCTTTCTCGCCGCCCTCATACAAGGCGTGCAGGCCCTTGTTCGCGCCAGCCGGGTGTCGTGGACAGTGGGAGGCAGTCAGGCTGGCAATGCTAGAGTTTTTAGCTCCACAATATTTGCAATAGCAGTTCATCGTTTAATCTTGATTTTGGCAGTGATCCCGGGGTCAAAAGTTCTTCAAAATAAAATCGATGATTTTTGCTTTTCTTTTCGTAATCAATTCTTTGGACCATTTCATTCCGCCAATTGTCATGTCTTTTATTTCCCTTTGTTGTGAAAGATGAGTGTATGAAGCAAGCTTGTCTGCAAACGGCTTATTGCCGACAGAACAGTTGTGAGATTTCGAGATCAATAAGTAATTGCCAACGCAGTCAATATACTCACGTTTGAATTCTTCGTCATATTCACAATAGCCTGCCTCCACAGGTTCGTTGTCACTCGGAGTTTGTGGGGCTATATGTTCTAATTCGGGGCTCGTTATTCTATCAAAACGTGAGAGGGCGTAACCATCCTTACCATGGCTTTCCAAAAAGCATTCGTATTTCCAAAGCAAATACTTTGCCGTTGGATGATGTATCAGACCTTGAATAGACCGCTCAAATTCGCCATTGTTCCAATAACCCCACCATGTATTGCTGGGAGCAGTTTTCAATTGTTCCACCACTTCCCTTATCGGTTTTATGTCGCAGTTTGTATCAATAAACTTTTGATAAACATCATTTATCCTCGACGTAATATCCGCCCGCGTTCCAACAAGCCGATGGCGCAAAACAATGGATTCCAAAGTCGAGCACAAATTGCCAATTTGGACCTTTGTTAAACTGAACGTATACGCCTTGATGATAAATGGAATTGCCATTGCGATGTCGCCAAGTGTTATTAACGAATGTATTGGCATACTTTCTCTTTCATCCTTCCCAAAAAATGCAGTTAGATACTCAAAGCTGACTGCCAGTGAATGAGTAAACGCTTTCACAAACGGAATTGGATTCTCCTCGGAAAGCAATCTGTTGATCTTTTCAATCGGGTTTGATTCCCACAACGAATTAAAGTGAACCTTCAATGTGTAGAGCAATACATCATCTTCGTCTATTTGATAATCAATAGAAGAAATGGACTTGTAGATTTTTTCGAAGCGGTTTTTAATCTCTGCGATCAATTCCTCCTTTTCTTCACCCCCGAATAGGTGAACACTAAACATGAACTGAGCCTTTATTATTTCTAGGTTAGATGGCTTTTTACCCCTGTTGTTTTGGAAAATGAACATTTGTATTGCCTCGGATTCGTCTGTTACCAAATGTGTCGTGCAAGATGCTATCTGAATGACATTTAACATGGTGCGCAGATATTGTTCGTTTTTGTCGGAGTTGTGCTGCACAAAATAATCAAAGGCTCTGCCGATGCGTTTTACTGATTCCGTATCAAAGCCATTCTTGTTTTTTATGCTTTGGTCAATCACGTAATCCCTAAACAGTTGACTGTCATAATCAACAGTGGAAAAGCGGTATGTCGAATTGCGTTTAATTATATCCTCAAAGCATTCCCGCTCAACTTCTGTGAGCGGCCTAAGCGACTTCAACCTGCTAAATAATGTCGAAAGATAAATTACAATGGTAGTGAGGCGCTGTTGCCCATCTATAACATGAAAGCAATTGCTTAACTTATCCTCAAATAAAAAATGCCCGAAATAATAAGGAGACCTGTTGGAACTCTTGCTGTAACTCTCCAGGTCCGAAAGAAAGACCTTTGTTTGCTTGGGTGCCTTACTCGAATCGGTTTCTGTATCCCAAGAGTAGGCTCGTTGGTATGATGGCACGGATATTTTATTGCCAGCGAGCATCTGTCTGACTGTTGTTGTTGCTTCCATATATAATTATTGTGGAACCGTTGATAAAGGGGTCGACCACTTTTTCAAGTTTTCCGGGGGCTTTTCATCGTTTGGCGCGGGGGCGGACGGCCAGCAGGCTGGCTACATGGCTCCCGCTGCCCATCGCCAGCCGTTGCGCGAGCCATTTGCAAGGTCATCATCGCCCTCTCCCGCCGCAACCGCTCCGGCTTGGGCCAGGGTGTCGGGAAACAGCGCCCGCTCCGCATCGGCCTGGAAGATGGGTTCGCAGCGGTCCCCGCGATTCAGGAGGTGATACACCGCACCGGGATATTGGACGGGTAGTTTGCGGGCCATGGGCAAAGCCTAATCAAGCTCGCTAACGGTGTCCACTGTCAACGGTGCGTGGGCGGATTTGTGGCGCGCATCCCCAAAGGCCTTATCACCGTCAGGCGGCGCGGGCTCCTCCGGAAAGTCAGGGAAGAAAAATCCAAGTCGGAGCGTTGGGACAAAATAGCATTGGTTTGCATGGGCACCTTTTTGTTTTTCCGTAAAACTCCTTGTTTGCGACCTCGTCCGCACCGACCGAGTAAGAATTTGTTGCGAGCCGGGTGAGGGGTCCCCATTTGTCCCGCCTGCTACTCCGGTTTTGATTTCTATTTTTTAATCGCCTCCACCAGCGACTTCACAAACTCCGTCACGCGCGGCACCAATTCCTTCCCCTGGCCATGCAGCGCAATTTGATGAACCACCGCGCTCCCCACCACAATCGCCTCGGCCGCCGCCGCCACCGTCCGCGCCTGTTCCGGATTGGAAATCCCAAATCCAACGGCCACAGGTAATTGCGTGTGCGCTCGAATCTTGCCCGTCATCTCCGCGATGGTATCGGAAACTTTCACCTGCATCCCCGTCACCCCTTCGCGCGATACATAATAAATAAATCCCGTGCCGCGCTTCACAATCAATTCGATCCGCTCATCGGGCGTCGTTGGTGCCACCAGGTAAATCACGCACATGCCCGCAACCCGCATCATCGCTTCATAATTCTCCGACTCCTCGGGCGGCAAGTCCAGCACCAGCAAGCCATCGACTCCCGCCTGCGCCGCATCCGTGATGAACTTTTGAAAGCCATAACGGTGCAGCAAATTGAAATAAATATATAAAACGATCGGTATGGCCGAGTCCCGCCGGATGGCTTTGACCGTCTCCAACACCTTCGGCGGTGTGGTGCCAGATTCCAGGCCGCGCTGCGCCGCCAATTGATTCACCAGCCCGTCCGCCAGCGGATCGCTAAAAGGAACGCCCAACTCCAGCACGTCCACCCCAATCCGGTCAAAAGCGAGCGCCAATTGACGCGTGGCTTCCAAGTTCGGATCACCCGAGCCGATATAAACAATAAAGCCTTTTTGCGCTTGCTCCTTCAGGCGGGCAAACCGTTCGATGATGCGATTCATTCAGGCCGAGGTTGCCAATTAAACGGCCCAAGCTCAAGGAGGATTGCCGGTCGCAACTTTTGCGGGCTGCCGCCTCCCTGCCAAAACCAACCGCAACCCTTCGAGCGTCAGCAATGGATCAACCGCCGTTATTTCCGGCATCCCCGCGGCAATCAGCCGCGCATAACCACCCGTGGCCACGACCGGCAGGCGGCGCGCCTTCAAGTCCCGCTTTAAGTCCGCAATCAATCCGCGTATCAGCCCGCGATAACCATGCACCGCCCCGATCAACATGGCTTGCTGCGTGTTCTTGCCAATCACCGCTTTCACTTCCTGAATCTTGATCTTCGGCAACAGCGCCGTTTTCTCATGCAAATAATCCGTCATCGCCGCCAACCCCGGCGCGATGATGCCCCCCACGTAATTTCCCTTGCCATCCACCACATCAAAAGTCACCGCCGTGCCGAAATCCACCACCACCGCCGGCGCGCCGAAATGGTGCGCCACCGCCACCGCGTTGGCCAGACGGTCGGGACCGATGGTCTCCGGCTTCGGATAATCAATCCCCACGCCCACCAATGTCTTGGGTGTCAGTGTGAGACATTGCAGGCCCCAACCTCGTTTAATCACCTTGCTCGCCAGCGGCGTGGCACGCGGCACCACACTGCAAAGCGCCGCGCCGTTTAATTGCGTCCGGCCCACAAACTTCCGCACCAATTTCTCCGCCTTGCCGTTAAACCAACTGGCGGTCGGGATATTAAGTTGCCTGACCACCCGCCGCTCATTCGCCATCCCCAGGTGCGTATGCGTATTGCCAATGTCAAAAAGTAGCCTCATGCGTCTCTGTGATTTATTTTTCAACCGTGACATCTCCCCCGATGATCCGCTCCAGATGCCCATGTTGCGTGCGCAGCAGCAACGCCCCGTCCGTGTCGAGCGATTCCGCCGTCCCCTGTATCTTGCGCTCGCCCACGCGAATGGTCACGCGCTGGCCAATGGTCGAGCAATACTCCTCCCATTCGTCCGCCAGCGCCTCAAATTGCCCTGAGCAGATGCGATCATAATCCCGGTCCAGCTCCTGCAAAATTTTCACCGCCAGTTCCGCGCGATTCTGTCGCTGGCCGGTTTCAATGCGCAACGACGTCGCCAGTTTGCGCAGCTCCACCGGAAACTCGCCCGCGCCCAGATTCACATCCACGCCCATGCCCAGGATCACATGCTTCACCTTGTCCGGTTCTGCGCTGAGTTCGGTGAGAATGCCCGCGGTCTTTTTTCCGCGAATTAAAATATCATTCGGCCATTTAATCTCCGGCGTGATTCCCGTCTGGCTTTTAATCGCGCGGAACAGCGCCGTGGCCGCGGCAATCGTAAGCTGTGTCACGGCGAGCGGGCTCAAGGGCGGCCGCAGCAGCACGGAAAACCAAAGCCCTTTGCGCGCCGGCGAAATCCATTTCCGCCCCAACCGTCCCCTCCCCTTCGTCTGCGATTCCGCAAAAACCACCGCTCCCTCCTTGACCCCGTCACGCGCCAGTTTCTCCACCACATCGTTCGTGGAAGTGGTTTCCTCGAAAACTTGAATGTCCCGTCCGACAACCTTGGTATTTCCGAGGCTGGACAACAGATCATCGGCGTGCAAAACGTCCGGCACGCTCAACAATCGGTAACCCAGATGCGGACTGGCCTCTATCTCGTAACCCAGCGAACGCAATTCCTCAATCCGCGCCCAGATCGCGGCGCGACTAATGCCGAGCTTTTGCGAAAGCTCCGTGCCCGCCACGCCATTCGTTCCGGCGCCGCGCAAGGCGGAAAGTATTTTGGTGTCGATGGTCATTTGGTCGCCAGCTCAACCCTCTGCAAAATCAAGCGCAATATCAACCGCGCGTGCGGAATGGGTGATCGCGCCCACCGAAATAAAATCAACGCCGGTTTCCGCAATCGCCCGGACCGTCGCCAGATTCACCCCGCCGCTCGCCTCCGTCTGCGTCCGCCCGCGGACGTGTTGCACCGCCAGTCGCAATTGAATCAGGTTCATATTATCCAGCAGCACAAAATCAGCTCCCGCCGCCGCCGCCTGCTCCACCTGTTCCAACGTGTCGGCTTCCACTTCCACTTTCAATTGCGGATAGCGCGCGCGCGCGCGTTGCACCGCCACCGCAATCGCATTGGGTGATTCATTCCGCAACGCCGCCAGATGATTATCTTTGATCAACACCATATCATATAAACCAATTCGATGATTATGACCGCCGCCGCAGGTGACCGCATATTTTTCAAATCGCCGCCAACCCGGAGTGGTCTTGCGCGTATCGAGAATTTTCGCGCGCGTCCCTTTGATGGCCTCCACAAATTGCGCCGTTAAAGTCGCGACACCGGAAAGCCGTTGCACAAAATTCAGCGCTACTCGTTCCGCGGTAAGTATCCCGCGTGCCGGACCCACAATTCGCAATAACTCCTGCCCTGCCTTCACCATCTGACCATCGACCGCGACGCGTTGCATTTTGACCATTGGAGAAAGTTCGTGAAAAGCGGCTTCCGCAAATGCCAACCCCGCCGGCACGAGCGGCTCCCGCGCCACCATCAAGGCCGTTGCCGTTGCCGTTTCCGGAACCGTCGCCAGGGTGGTGGCATCGCCACTGCCGACATCTTCCGCCAGGGCCAACTGCACCGCCCCGCGAATTTCTTCCATGGCCAACGCTTCCATGGCCAAAGCATGTATCAAGTGGCTCCCCGGACGAAGGAAAAAGTTGCATTGCTTATTGCCCTGCCAGCCAACTTTTAGCTCCCATATTGTTTTGGAATATTTCGCCGTTTGGGGCATCTTACCCGCATGGCTAACATCATTAAGCGGCCCGGCTGGCATATCCCGGAACGGTTCGTGACGCCCGAAGCAGTGTTTCTCAATCGCCGCCGCTTTCTCACACAATTGGGCTTTGCCGGGGCCGGTTTAATGTCCGCCTCACTGATCGGCTGCTCCAAATCCTCCTCCGACGCCGTCGCGGCTGGCGCAGAGCCAAAAGCCGCTCCTGCTCCCATCTCACTCAAAGGTTATCCCGCCACTCGCAACCCGGAATTTAATCCCGGCTGGCCATTGACCAACGAAAAAACCGCCGCCAATTACAATAATTTTTACGAGTTCTCCACGACCAAGGAGCGCGTCATAAAATTGGTGGATAAATTTGTAATTTCACCCTGGCCGATCCAAATCGGCGGTCTCGTGGAAAAACCCATGACGCTCGACGTCCAGGAACTCATTGATCAAATGACTTTGGAGGAACGCGTCTATCGCTTTCGCTGCGTCGAGGCCTGGGCCATGATCGTTCCCTGGACCGGCTTTCCGCTCGCCAAACTCATCGAAAAAGTTTCCCCAAAACCCGGCGCAAAGTTTATCCGCTTCCAAACCTTTAACCGTCCCGACCAGGCGCCCGGCATGGCGAGACAAAGTGATTATCCCTGGCCCTACACCGAAGGTTTGCGCCTGGAAGAAGCGCTGAATCCTCTGGCCATGGTCGTCACTGGCATCTACGGCAAGCCGCTGCCCAAGCAACACGGCGCGCCGTTGCGCATCATCGTCCCTTGGAAATATGGCTACAAGAGCATCAAGTCGATTGTGAAAATCGACTTCATCGAAACTGAGCCACCTACTCTATGGGACACGATCAATCCTGTCGAATACCCATTTGAATCGAACGTAAACCCCAAGATCCCCCACCCGCGCTGGTCACAGGCCACGGAACGCATGATCGACACCGGCGACCTCGTCGAAACCCAGCCTTTCAATGGCTACGGCAAATACGTCGAGCCACTCTACAAAAAAGCGTGACCCGGTTTTGACTCGCCCCGGCGCCTCTGCACTGGCAATCGCCGGCACCCGCCAGTAATTTTTCTTTTTTGCCGGCGGTTTTAGTGTATCTTCCCGCGCATGCCTGCGCCTGTCATCAGCGTTGCTCAAATGCGTGAGTGGGAAAAAGCCACTTGGGCCGCCGGTCGTACTGAATCCGAGGTGATCAGTCGCGTCGGTGAAATCGTCGCCCAACGCGTGGGTCAAATGACGCGTCCCGGCGATCTGGTTTTAATTCTCGGCGGCAAAGGCCACAATGGCGATGACGCCCGTCGCGCCCGGGAACACTTGCCGGATTGGCGCGTCTATCTGCGCAACGTGACCGACCCCGTCAACGGCGTTTCGGAAGTAATGACCTTGCTCGACCAAAGACCGACGCTCATCGTCGATGGCCTGTTCGGCATCGGCCTCAATCGGCCGCTCGACGAGAAATGGATCGCGCTCATTCAGCGCATCAATCAACTCCAAACGAAAGTTCTCTCCATTGATGTCCCATCTGGTTTAAATGCGGACACCGGCCAACCGGAAGGTGCCGCCATTCGCGCCGCCGTCACCCTAACCTTGGGCGCGCCCAAATCCGGCATGCTGCTCCCTTCAGCCTGGCCGTATGTCGGGCGTTTGGAAGTTGCGCCGGACATCGGCCTTGTCCCTTGCCCGTTCACCAGCGAAACCTGTTGGACGTTGCCGGAAGATTTTCACGATTACCCCCCGGCCCGGCCTGCCACGACCCACAAGGGTGACTTTGGCCGGCTCGCCATCGTCGCGGGCAGTCTCGGTTATCACGGCGCCGCCGTGCTGGCCTCCCGCGGCGCGCAACGTGCCCAACCGGGTCTGATCACACTTTACACTCCGGAAATTGTTTACCATGCCATCGCCCCGCAATTGCAGGCAGTCATGGTTTCCACCTGGCAACCCATCATTAAACTGCCCGGCCCTAACACCGCCGTTCTGATCGGCCCCGGTCTGGCTGCGGAAAACCTTCCCGATGAAATGAAAATGGCCACGCGCCACATCTGGCGGGATTCTCTCGCGCCCGTCGTCGTTGATGCCTCCGGGCTCGACTGGTTGCCTTTGGCGCCCTTCCCCAAAAATGTCACGCGCGTCATCACTCCGCATCCCGGCGAGGCCGCCCGGCTTCTCCGCACCTCGCCACAACAAGTTCAAGCGAACCGTCCCCATGCCCTCCGGGAAATCTCCCGCCGCCTGGGCAATTGTTGGGTGGTGCTCAAGGGCCACCAAACTTTGATCGGTCGCAGCACGGGTGAAATTTACGTGAACTCTTCCGGCAACCCTCAATTGGCCCAGGGCGGCAGCGGTGATGTTCTGGCCGGTTATCTGGCGGGTCTGCTCGCTCAACCCCCATTGCAGGCGGACCCGCTCAAAACCATCCGTTACGGTGTCTGGCAACATGGCGCCGCCGCCGACCACCTCAGCCTCACCCGCAGAAACTGGATCGTCGAGGAGTTGGTGCAGGAAATTGGGAGCATTCAGGAAGCCCCACTCGAACCGCCGTCCGACTCGCCGGATGGACAGATTAAATTTAACGGTTAAATTTCTTCCGTTGCCTAAGCTCATTTGTTATGGGAAAATTCATTGTGAACAATTTTTATCGGCTTTGTGCTGTTGTGCTGTTTTCCGTCCTGCTGACGGGCCTTGTCCGCGCGGATACCTTCCACCTGACGGATGGCCAGTCCTTGACCGGCGAAGTGGTTTCCCTGGATGAAAACGGCATCGTCGTGAAGCTGCCCGATGGCACCTACAGCGACCATACCCCGTGGAGCAAATTCACCCAGGCGGATTTGCGGGATCTCCAGCAAAACCCCAAGGCCGCTGCCTTCGTCGAACCCTTCATTGAACTCACGCAGGAAGACAAAATCAAGCGAACCGAAATCGAGATCAAGGATGTGCCGCGCCTCCCACGCCCGGCCAATCATTCAATCTTGGGCGGCTTGGCCAGTTCCGGCATCGGTCTCTTTATTCTCCTCGTGTTATATGCCGGCAACGTGTATGCCGCCTACGAAATTTCCATCTTCCGCGCGCGTCCGGCCGGTTTGGTTTGCGGCGTTGCCGCTGTGGCCCCCATCATCGGACCGATTATTTTCCTGTCTCTGCCGCAAGAGTACAAACGCAAGGCCGCTCCGGAATGGGCGCCGCCCGCCGAGGAGTATGCCGATGCCAACGTCGCTGCCGCCATCGCCGCCGAACAACCCGCGGAAGTCGCCGTGGATCGGGATTCACCGGAAGCCCATGCCCTGCCCCGTCAGGCTGCCCCGGCGCCGCCCGCGGACAAAGTTTTTCTTCGCGGACAATTTACCTTTAACCGCCGGTTCTTCGAGACGCAGCTGCCCGCCTTCTTTGCCATGGTGCGCTCGGAAGCCGACAAGGACCTGATCCTCAATATCCGGGCCTCGCGTGGCAGTTACGTGGCCCAGCGCATCTCGCGCATTTCGGCCAACGACCTCCAGTTGCAGGTGCAAAAGAATAATGCTTTTGAGGACGTCACCATTCCTTTCGTGGAAATTCAGGAGGTTCAGATCAAGCATCGCACCGCGTGACCAAAATGAAGCCATGACTTGTGGGACCAAAATCAAACGCAGCAACAAAATCAATTAATATTACGGAACGAACTGCCTCTTTATGAAGTATCGCACCATACTCTTATTTGGCGCCCCCGGAGCCGGTAAGGGAACTCAGGGCAAAATCCTGGGAAGCATCCCCAATTTCTTCCATTGCGCCTGCGGCGATGTCTTCCGCACCCTGACCACGGAAAGCAAGGTCGGTCGCATTTTCATCGATTATTCCAGCCGCGGCGAGCTGGTCCCCGATGAACCCACCATTGAACTCTGGCAGCAGTTCATCCGCAACTCCACCCAGGCGGGCCGTTTTAACCCCGGTCGCGATACGCTTGTGCTCGACGGCATTCCCCGCAACGTGCACCAGGCTGAAATGTTGATGGGCACCCTCGATGTCCGCGCCATCTTCTACCTCCGCTGCCCCAACATGAACAAGCTGGTCGAACGCCTCCAACGCCGCGCCCTTCGCGAAAACCGGCTCGACGATGCCAACCTCCAGATCATCAAGAGCCGCCTGAAAACTTACGAGCGCGAAACCAAACCCGTGCTAAATTTCTATGGGGAGAAAGTGGTTCATAAAATTGATTCGACCCAGACCCCGGTAGAGGTCTTGCTGGATATTCTGCGTCGCATCGCCAAGATTGACTAATTCCATGCCGCAACAATTTGGAGCCTTTACCGCCAGCGAACTTTACTGCCCAAAATGCGGTCGCGCGCAGCCGGTGCGGGAAAAGTTGTTGCTCGTGCTGCCCAACGGTGAACTGCATGAATATCTTTGCTCCAAATGCGCCACCTCATTGGGCGAACGCGAAGTCACCGGACCGGCTCTGACTGCGCCGTTAAAACCCGCCCGCCGGCCAGCTCGGCCTCGGAGGCTGCTGCACGGGTAACGCGAGCTGCGGGTTTGGGCTCCGGGGTTCCATTGCACTCGATTCATGCCTCCCTTACGCGTCATTTTCATGGGTACTGCCGAGTTGGCCTGCGCCAGCTTGGAGGCTTTGGCGCAAACACCTGATTTCACGGTTGTTGCCGTCGTTACGCAACCTGATCGCCCCAAAGGGCGCGACCTCAAACTGCAACCCTCGGCCGTCAAGAAAGTCGCCCTGCGCCATCAGCTTCCCGTCCTGCAACCCGAACGTGCGCGTGAGGAAAGCTTCATTGAATCTCTGCGTCTCCTTCGCCCGGATCTAATCGTGGTCGCTGCTTACGGCCAGATTCTACCCAAAGCCATTCTCGAACTGCCCCGCTTCGGTTGTCTGAACGTCCACACCTCCCTCCTTCCCAAGTATCGCGGTGCCGCCCCCATTCAATGGGCCATCATGAACGACGAAACCGAAACGGGCATCACCATCATGAAAATGGACGCCGGCATGGATACCGGTGACATTCTCTCGCGGCAGTCAACCCCCATTCACGCCGAAGATAATTCACAAATCCTCCACGACCGCCTCGCCAAAATCGGAGCTGAATTATTGCTGCCTACCATCCATGATTACGTCGCCGGCAAAATTATTCCCCATCCGCAGCCAGCCGTCGGCGCCAGTCATGCGCGCAAGATTACCAAGGAGGATGGACATCTGGACTGGACCCAGCCCGCTCGGACACTCTGGAATCGCATCCGGGCTTTCACGCCTTGGCCCGGGGCCTTCACCCACCTTCCCGACCCACCCAAGCCCCTGCTTAAAATCTGGTCGGCCGAAGTCGTGGAACGCTCCGGTCCACCCGGCGAAATCCTGCAGTCGGACAAAACCGGCATCGTCATCGCCTGCGGCCAAAATGCTCTCAAGATTCTCATTCTCCAACGCGAAGGCGGACGCCGTTTAACCACCCAGGAATTTCTCGCCGGTCACGAACTGAAGCCCGGCCAAAAATTCGTCTGCTAAGTGGTTCCCGAATCAGGCGGCCGCGTGGCCCTGGCAACCAGCCGCTGATATTCTTCCGCGCTTACCATCCGCGGAATTGCGTGGCAGACTTTCTCAAAACCCGGAAAATTCCACAGGTTCGGAAAATCACGGCATTGCTGCGGCTTCACCGCCTGCACCGAGCAATCATTGCCTGCCAAAAAGATGCATTCCCCATTCGGCTTATCCATTAATGCCAACCCGCGCCGGTCCTGCGTCAACCGTGTAAAGCGCTGGATAAAATCAAACTCGGTCAGTCCTTTGAACGCCGCCAATCGGGTAATTTCTTCATCCGTTAACCGAACCTGCCCCGGCCACCGGCAACAAGCCGTGCAACGCTGGCATTCATGAAAAATCGGCATCGCTCAACTTTCCACATCACGGCCCCACGCCGGCGGCGGTGCCATGAACTCCACCCGCTTCCGATGCAAAGGATGCACGAACGCAACCCGCCATGAATGCAGGCACAAGGGCGCATCGCCAATTCCCAGCGTCTGCATCACGCCCAGCTTGTTTCCCGGCAGATAGACCGCATCACCGCAAACTGGAAATCCCAGATGCCACAGATGCACGCGAATTTGATTCGTGCGTCCCGTCAATGGCCTCGCCTCCAGCAATGCCGTGCCATCCTCATTGCGCCGCACCACGCGAAAATCCGTGCGCGACGCCAACCCGGCCTCCATGTCCACTTCACGGCTTCCCACTTCCCCCGGCTGTGCGCTGATCGGTGCATCGCAACTAAAACTCTCCTGCGCCGGCTGGCCTTGCACCCGTACTAGATAAATTTTCTCCACCTGCCCGCGCGCAAATTGCGGTTGCAGCTTGGACGCAAAATGCCGCGTTCGCGTCAGCAACACCACCCCCGTCGTGTTCGCGTCCAATCGATGCGCCTGTCGCGGCCGCTCCGGGTGATACACCTTGTTCAGGATATATTGCAGCGTATTGCGATTAAACCGTCCACCCGCATGCATCGGCAGCGGTGCCGGTTTATTCAACACAATTAATGCCTCATCCTCATGCAAAACCTCCACCTGCCCGTTCACCGCCGGTTCCACCACGTTGGGAAATTTATGCACATACCGCTCGCCCCCGCGCACGATCTGCGTTCCTGCCACCGGCTCACGTTCCTGGTTCAAAATCAATCCTCGCGCGCACTCCGCCTCCCAGTCCGCACGCGGCACATGCCGCACTACGCGGCATAATGCATCCACCAATGTTCCCCCGTCGCACTCCTCCGGCACGTTCACCGGGCGATAATTATCATACGGCGCGCTCCCGGGCAGCGGCGTCACCGCGCGCTGAATCGCTTCCTGCCGCCGCGCGATCGTCAACGCCATCTGCTCCGCCGCCGTCTTGAAACAATGCGGGCACGACTGCCCCGCCACGTAGCGGCTGTCCTGCTGCTCCGCTTCGTTCAACGGCGTTAAACATTGGAAACACTGCGTTGACTCTGTTTCCTGCAGGCTCGGGTCCACCCCCACCCGCTGATCGAACACAAAACATTCCCCTTCGTAATGCGCCCCGCCGCATTCTTCGAAATATTTCAGAATCCCCCCGTCCAATTGGAAAATATTCTTAAATCCCTCCCGCTCCATGAATGGCCCCGCCTTCTCGCACCGGATGCCCCCCGTGCAAAACATCACAATCGGCTGCTCCTTCATCTCCGCCGGCAACTTCCGCACCGCTGCGGGAAAATCCCGAAAATGGCCAATCCCCATCGGCAGCGCATTCTTAAACGTCCCCAGCTTCACCTCGTAATCATTCCTCGTATCCAGCAACGTCACTGCTCGTCCCTCATCCAGCCACTGCTTCAACGCCCGCGCCGCCAGCTTCGGTGACGTCCTGCTCCCCGGCTCAATGCCTTCGACTCCAAATGCGATGATCTCCTTTTTAATCCGCACCAGCATCCGGTTAAACGGTTGTTCCTCGCTCGCACTCAGCTTCACCGCAAAATCCGCCAACCCTGGCCACGACCGCAATTCCGCCAGCAGCAAATCCACCTTCTCCGGCGCGCCTGCCACAAATAAATTAATCCCCTCCGTGCTCAGCAGAATACTCCCCTTCAGCCCCCACTCCTGACACATCGCCAGCAACCGCGCCCGCCGCCCTTTAAGGTCTGACAACGGCACAAACTTATAAGCAGCGATATTACTGAACGTTTTCATCAAAAGACCGCCAAAGTACCTCGAAACCACCCGCCTGCCAAGACCCTCTTACCATCACAAATTCCCCATTGACCTTATGCCCCGCAAAGTTCACGTTTCCTCGGAACGATAAACACCGTCTGGCATTATGCATACTGACAAAACCCATGCCCGTCCATTGCCGGTAATTTATGCCCAAACTCGAATCTCCTGACCGCCGGTTTGCCCGCGTCGCCGTATTCTTGCTTCTCCTCACCTTGTCGTGTCTTCCGACCCTGCGCGCCCGCGATGCCTTCGTCGTCCTCTCCGGCGGCGATTCCCCTTTCGGCAACAATTACTCTCAATATCTCCAAGCCAAAGCCCTCGCCACTTACTTCGAGGCTAACTATCCGCCCAATTCCGTCTGGGTTTTCTTTGGCGCCGGCAATATCGAGGGCCAGAAACCCATTTTCGGCGACGTCCGCCATCAAACCAAACAAAACGGCATCATCGTCGATGCCTGGCTTCCCGGTTCGCTCCCCCACAATCTTCCCGCCAGGCGCGATATCATCCTGCGCGCCTTCAGCGAACAAATTCTTCCCACCGTGGCTGACGGCGGCACCGTATATCTTTTTGTCGGCGACCACGGCTCGCGCTCGCGTGGGCGTCCCGCTGAAAGCCTCATTGATCTCTGGAGCATGGAGCGCGATACAACCAGTGACCACGGTTGGCGTTCAAACGAAGACGAATCGCTGGGCGTCGCGGAATTGCGCCGCACCCTCTTCAAGGGCATCGGCAAGGGCCATGTTGTCTTTTGCATGACCCAATGTCACTCCGGCGGGTTCCATTATCTGGCCATTCCCCACGAGCTTTCTCCCAATCCCAAATGGTTCACGACCGTGCCCGCTTGGGCCGCCTTCAAAAATCAGCCTTCCTTCCCGCTCGCCGCCGGCTTCACCGCCACGGATGAAATGTCCCTCGCCTCCGGCTGCGACCCCGATCCTGATCCCGCCAACTGGGCCGGCTACGAACGTTACATTCCCGAAAGTCTGCTCGGCCAAAACTTGCTCACACACGAAAGCACCGGCCATGGTCTGCGCTCCTTTGCCGATGCCCACGCCGCCGCCATGCTCTCGGACCATACCATCGACAAGCCCTACTCCACCTCGGAACAATATCTCGAACGCTGGGCAAACCTCATCGAAACCCGTCTGTTCAAGGAATCCAATCTCGCCCCCATGGTGAAAAAGTCCGTGGCGAACTACAAACGCACCGTGGGCGGAACTGCACCCAAGCTCTCCGACCCTGCCTTTCAGGAACGTCAGACGCAATTTGGCCGTTTCCTCAACAACTTGTCACAGTCGGATCCCGCATTGAAAGACCTGTTGTTCACCGGTACGCGCCAGGACCTGCAAAGCGCCATTGATCCACCGCAGCCGACACAACCCCCGCCAGGACGGCGGCGCGGGGGCGGCGGTTCCTCCGCTGAATCCCGCAAGCTCTGGGCTGAAACCGTTCGTCCTGCCTGGAAAAAAGCCATCACCGCCAACCAGATCACCAACATTTCCGCCGCCGCGCTGGAATTTGAAAAATACCTGCTCACCCAGGAAGACAAAGGTCGCAATTATCTTTCCGGTGGTGGTGCTGCGCTTCAAGAGGAGGTTTTCTGGCGCTCCGGTTATAGCGATCCCCAAACTGTAAACCTCGCCAAAGCCGAAGCCGTTGCTCAATGGGGCGCCAACCGCCGCGCTAAAATTCTCGACTGGGCCAAAACGGCAAATGACCCGACCGTCCGCACCGCCGCAGAGAGAATTGCCCAAATACGCGCCCGTCGTCGTGCGAATCCCGCTCCGGATAATTCGCCGGCCATCTTCCCGCCGCCGATCGACACTCAAACGGCCGCCGAGCGCGCACTCTTTTATCGCCGCGTGCTCGCCGCCTGGGAATTCCTCCTCGCCTTGGATGAGCGCCCCGCCCTCGCCCGAATCAAAGAATTGACCGATTTGGAGCGCACGCCCCTCCCATCGCCAAAATCGTAAACCGGGTGCCCTCTTAAAATGAAAAGGGCCGGCGCCATGCCGGCCCTCGCGTAATTATTTCACTCGTCGCTTAGCGTTGAATGCGTGCCGATCCGCCCTTGGCCAAATCCCGCACCTGCTCCAGCGTCGCCATCGTCGTATCACCAGGGAACGTGGTCAGCAGTGCGCCATGCGCCCAGCCCAGATTGACTGCCGCTTCCGGCGACTCGCCCGAGAGCAATCCGTAGATGAAGCCCGCCGCATACCCATCTCCGCCACCCACGCGGTCAATCACCTCCAGCTCACAGGTCGGAGCCTGGTGCATCTGGCCGTCGATCCACGCCACCGCGCTCCAGCTATGCCGGTTGGTCGAATGCACCTCGCGCAACGTCGTCGCCACAATTTTAATCTGCGGATGCTTCTTAATTGCCTTGTCAATCATCCCGCGGAAAGCGCTCGGGTCCAGCTTGGACTTCGCCGCCACTTCCGGCCCGGGAATGCCCAATCCCAATTGCAAATCTTCCTCGTTGCCCACCAGGACGTCCACGTTTTTGACAATCCGGTCCAGCACCGCCACTGCGCGGTCATGCCCGCTGGAAATATTCCAAAGTTTTGCCCGATAATTCAGATCGAAGGATATGATCGCACCGGCCGCCTTCGCCGCCTGCATTCCCTCGATGATCACTTCCGCCGTGGTCGGCGACAATGCGGCAAAAATGCCGCCGCTGTGGAACCAGCGCACCCCACCCTCGAAAATTTCCTTCCAGTTAAAGTCCCCCGGTTTGAGTTGTGACGCCGCCTCATTGCAACGATTGTAAAAAACCACCGGCCCACGCAAGCCCTGGCCGCGATCGCTGTACACTGTTGCCATGTTCGGACCATTGACGCCGTCATGTTTGAATTTCTTGTAGAATGGCTTCACGCCCATGGCGCGCACGCGCTCGGCAATCAAATCACCGATGGGATAATCAACCATCGCGCTCGCCAGGCCGGTTTTCAGACGGAAACAATCGGCCAGGTTGGCCGCCACATTGAATTCACCGCCGCTCACATGAATTTGGCACTCGGTCGCCTTCCGGAACGGGATGATTCCTGGATCCAGGCGGTGCACCAAAGCGCCGAGCGACACAAAGTCCAATGCGCCACTCTCACGGATATTCAGGCCATATTTCATTGCGGTTTCCTTCTAATACAGGGTTATGGGTTTTGGGTTGTTGCGGATTGCTGCTCAACAAAATATTCAGGCGGTGCCCTTGACCAGTTCCAACACTTTGGCGACTGCTTCTTCCACCTTCACGGGCGTCAAAACACCACCGCGCAGCTTCAGTTCCACTTCGCCCTTCGCCAGCGATTTCTCGCCGATGCCCACCCGGATTGGAAAGCCAATCAATTCCGAATCCTTGAACTTCACGCCCGGACGTTCATCGCGATCATCCAAAATCACATCCACGCCCTGCGCTTCAAGTTCCGCGTAAATCTTTTCCGCTAATGCCATCACCGGACTGCCCGCCACGATACTTAGCGGCGTCAGGCAAACCGCGTACGGTGCCACGCTCAACGGCCAGATAATCCCATCCTTGTCGTTGGATTGCTCAATAATGGCCTGCAGTGTCCGCGTCACCCCAATGCCGTAGCAACCCATCACCGCCGGCTGCTGCTTGCCCGATTCATCCAGGAACATCGCATTGAGTTTTTCACTATACTTGGTTCCCAGTTTAAAAATGTGCCCCACTTCAATGGCCCGCCCGATTTTCAATGGCTGTCCCGTGGCCACGCACAGTTCGCCGGCCTTGACCGTGCGCAAATCGAACCACTGCGTCACCTCGATGTCCCGGTCAATTTCAACGTGGCGCAAATGAAAACCGTCTTTGTTCGCGCCGGTTGTCATGCCCTTTGCTCCGCGCAAACTTTCGTCGGCAAAAATCTGAATCTTATCCCCGGTCATTGTTGATTTAACCGCGCCCAGACTTCCCGGCTTGGCCCCAAGTGCTCCGAAGCACTCCTCCACCCCTGCGGGACGCACCTGCGTTGCGCCCGCTTTTGCCATGAATTTCACTTCATTCAACTGGTCGTCACCACGCATCAAAATCAAAACAATTTTGGAATCAACCACATAAACCAGTGTCTTGATCTGCTGATGTGCCGCGACACCATAAGGCGCGGCACCTAGCGCTTCGATGGTCACGACACCCGGCGTCGCAAATTCTTCAGGATTACCGCCCGTGCTCAGGTTTGGCGTCGGTATCAACGAACCTTTGCTGGCGGCCTTTTCAATATTGGCCGCGTATTGGCCGGATTCGCAGTAAGCGACTTCATTTTCGCCCGTCTCCGCCGGCACCATGAACTCATGCGAAAATTTGCCGCCAATCACTCCCGTATCCGCTTCCACTGCTATGGCCTTGAGCCCGCACCGCTGGAAAATCCGCGCGTACGCGTCGTACATTTTCTGGTAGCTCACCTGCGCCAGTTCATCGGTCGCGTCAAAACTGTACGCGTCCTTCATGATGAATTCCTTCGCGCGCATCAACCCGAAGCGCGGCCGGATTTCATCCCGGAACTTGGTCTGAATCTGGTAAAAATTCTTGGGCAGCTGCCGGTAGGAATTGATCTCCCCCGCCACCAGCGTGGTGATGACCTCCTCGTGCGTCGGCCCGAGTATCCATTCCTTCCGCGCGCGATCCCGCACCTTGAAGAAAACCTCGCTCGCCGTCACGTAGCGGCCGCTCCTCTCCCAAATCTCCGGCGGTTGCATCGCGGGCATCAGCAACTCCAGCGCCCCCGCGCGATTCATCTCCTCGCGCACAATCCGCTCCACCTTCCGCAATGCCCTTAATCCCAGCGGCAAAAATGTGTACAAACCGCCGGCGAGCTTCCGTACCAGTCCGGCCCGCAACAATAATTTGTGCGACGTGATTTCCGCCTCCGCTGGCGTTTCCTTCAGGGTCGGGATGAGTGTCTGTGTCCAACGCATAGAATAAATGACTGTTTTTGATTTATGATTAAAGATGAATAGCCGCTGGCGAATCGCTCGCCCATCGTAAAGTAATTTACTTCACGGTGTTTACCAGCGGTGACAGTCCCTGGATGCGCACTTCCAACCGGTCGCCCGATTCAATCGGCCCCACGCCGCTGGGCGTTCCGGTCAGGATGACGTCGCCCGGCAACAACGTCATGTTGGTCGAAATGAAACTCACCAGCCGATAGCAATTAAAAATGAGCTGGCTCGTGTTGGAATTCTGGCGCAGTTGACCGTTCTGGAACAATTGAATGGTCAAATCATGCGGGTCAATTTTCGTTTCCACATACGGCCCCAGTGGCGTGAAGGTGTCGAATGATTTTGCCCGCGCCCATTGACTCTCCGCATGCTGGATCGTCCGGTCGCTGATGTCCTGCGCCGCCGTGTAGCCAAAAATATATCGCGCCGCCGCCGCCGGTGTCACATTGCGCACCCGCCGGCCAATGACAATCCCCATCTCCGCCTCGAAATCGGTCCGGTGATGCGGAAAAGGAATCTCCACCTTCCCACCGTCGGGAATCAACGAGGTGGTCGCCTTAAACCAGAACAAAGGTTCCTTGGGCAGCGGCTTGCCGCACTCCCGCGCGTGATCCGCATAATTGAGCCCCACGGCGATGATCTTGGATGGCACCACGGGAATCAATGTGCGCAGCCCTTTGAACGGTGTCGGCTTCCTTTCAAATGAAGGAGACCCAAAAACATCACCTTGTAAACGAAATAGTTCGCCATCCACTACTTTGGCGTAAAAAATGTCTTCACCCTTCTGAAACCGGCCGATAGCTGCCATAATTAGCTGGGATAATAACAAATCGACAAGCCGGGTCGCAAGCCGAAATAGGGGAAACACATCTGAAACCGGGCAAACGCCTCTAAAACGCCCTTAAAACGCCTCCGATTCCAGCCTGAAACTCACTAAACCAAGCCTTAACCAAGCTTCCTCAACTTTACTATCGGCACGATTCCTGCAATGATAATCCCGTGAACAATTTGCGAACCCTGGCTTTCACCCTCGTCGCGTACCTTGCCCTAACCTCCGCTCTCTGGGCCGGTGGCAGCGGATTGAATGTGGTCGTTGTGGTGAATCAAAACAGTTCCAATTCCGTTCAGTTGGGCAATTATTACTGCGAACAAAGGCAGGTGCCTCCCCAAAATGTCCTCCGCGTCAACTGGCCCGGTGACAACGTTCTCTGGACCAACACCGATTTTAATAGCGTCCTTTTCAATCCCCTGATGGCCATGCTCGCCAGCCGCCAATTGACCAATCAGATCGATTACATCGTCCTCTCCATGGATTTTCCCTATCGAGTTGCCGCCGCCAGCAGTGAGGAAAACAGCACCACCTCCACCCTGTTCTACGGCTTCAAGCCCGACCCCAACCCGCCCTGCTCGCTGGCGTCCGGCTCGACCAGCGCCTACGCCGGCAGTGAAGGCATCTTTCGTTCCACGCCGCCCATCAGTGCGTCGAGCAATTCATTTCTCGTCACCATGATCACCGCCAGCAATCTCGCTCTGGCCAAACAAATCATCGATCACGGCGTCATCAGCGACCACACTTTCCCGACCCAAACCGTCCTGCTCGGCAAGAGCGGCGATCCGGCCCGCGATGTCCGTTACTCCGAGTTTGACAACACGGTCTTCGACACCCGGTTGCGCGGCAATTATTCGGTCCTTCGCACCAATATCTTTGACCCTCCCTTCATTGCCGGCATACTCGGCTACGAGAACGGCAGTTATTCCGCCAATCTTTCGCCCAATGCCTTTATCCCGGGAGCCATGGCGGACAATCTGACCTCCTTCGGCGGCCAAATCTTTCAAGGCACCGCCGGTCAGACCACCCTGCTCTCCTTTCTCGCTGTCGGAGCATCCGGCAGTTATGGCACCGTTACCGAACCGTGCAATTATCTGGTAAAATTTCCCAGCTCTGAAAACTTTTTCTACCAGGCCCGTGGTTTCAGCCTCGCCGAATGTTACTACCAAAGCGTCATAAATCCATATCAAGGCATGGTCGCGGGCGAACCCCTGGCTGCTCCCTTCGCTCAATCCGCCAGCGGCTTTTGGAACACGCTCACCAGCAACTCCGTCCTCGCTGCCACGACCAATCTTTACTTGCAGTTCACCGCCAGTGACCCTCAACACCCCGTGCAGCAGATTGATCTCTTTCTGGACGGCACCTGGCTTCAAACCGTGACCAACCTCCCGCCACATCAGAACGACATACTAAAAGTCATTCTCAACGGCCAGACCGCCACTTACACCGTCCCGGCGAGTGCCACCATCAAATCCGTCGCCAGCGGATTGGCGAGCGTGCTCAACGCCAATCCCTACAAGCTCAGCACCAAAGTATCGGCCATCCTCCACGGTGACCGTATCGAACTGCAATCCACCGACACCACCAAAACCGGCGCTCAACTTTCTCTCTCTGTCAGCAGCACAAATTCGTCCGGCTCTTTGAGCACCTTTGTCTCTGCCAGCCGCACCAATTTTCTGGATTCCATCGCGTCAGGCATCAAAACCATTCAAATCAGCGGAACCCCGATCGTCGGCAGTTCGCTGCAACTTACGGTGACAAAAACCAACGGCGCCGTGGTCACGCTGGCCATCACCAACAATTCCAGCACCATCACCCTCCCGCAATTCACGCAACAACTCCTGGACCTCATCAACAATTCTCCCAGTCTCCAGACCATCGATGGTTTGACCGGTGAAGATCTGGGGCAGGCTACCCTCACTGCTTACGAATTTCATCTGATCGCGCGCGGTCAAGGCTATGCCGCAGCCCAAATCCAGACCGCCGTTAGTTCCACCGGCCTCGCTGTCACACCTCTGAGCGCCACTACCCTCACCGACAATCTCACCGATTTGGAACCGCGAAACCATCTCTACATAACCGCCGGCACCACGAACCTCTCCGTTACCTCCCCGCTCAACACTGCCTCGTTGCCCGACGGTTATCATGAGTTGGCTGCCGTGGCCTACGAAGGCAGCCATGTCCGCACCCAAACCCGCGCCACCCAAATTGTCCTCGTGCAGAACACCGCCCTTTCCGCCACATTCACCACGCTGCTCGGCGGCCCCAATACCGCGCTGGAAGCCACGCTCCAATTCGGCGTCGTTGCCAATACCAACATCATCTCGAAAATCGAACTGTTCAGCACCGGCGGTTCTTTGGGTGCCACCACCAATCAATCCTCCTCCACTTTCTCCATCGCCGCCACCAATCTGGATCTCGGCCTGCATCCATTCTATGCCCTCGTCACCGCCACCAACGGCCAGTCATACCGCACTGAAACCAAATGGATTCGCCTGGTCGGCTTGGAATCCCCTGTCACGCTGCAAATCGGCGCACCGCCGCCTACCTTGGTCTGGCCCGCCACGGCTGGCCGCAGTTACGACATCCTCACCGCCACCAATGTTACCGATGTTTTCCAGGTCCACGACACCCTCATTCCCACCAATTCCCTCGCGCAATGGGTTGAAACCAATGCCAATCCTGCGCAACAATTCTATCGCGTCAGGGTTTCACCTTAGTTATACTATTTAATCAGTATGCAATCGACCCGCAAACACTGGCTCGCGATGGTTTTATTTTCAGTCCTGCTTTTATGCGGCGCTGCCAACCTCCGCGCCGCCGCGGATTCTCTCGTCTGGCATAAGCAACAGGAACGTGTCGATGCCGACATCCACGCCTGGCCATTGCCTCGCCTCCTCGAAAAGGTTGCCGCCGCCACCGGCTGGCAGGTTTATCTGGAACCCTCCGCCTCGCATGAAGTCTCCGTTAAGTTTAAGGACCTTCCCTCCGGCCAGGCGCTCCGTTCATTGTTGGGTGACTTGAACTTCGTCATGATCCCAGAGACCAACGCCCCCTCACGACTCTACGTCTTCCGCACCTCCCTGCAGCAGGCCACCCGGCGTATCCGTGCGCCAGCCAAGGCCGACACCACCGCCACCCCGATTCCCAATCAAATCGTCGTCACCCTCAAGCCCGGTTCCAAAACAAAAATCGAAGACCTGGCCCGCATGCTGGGCGCAAAGATCATCCGCCGCATGGATGACAAAAATTCCTATCTCCTTCAATTCGAAGACGCCGCCGCCACCGATTACGCCCGCACCCAGCTCGCCGATAACCCGGACGTCCAAAGCACTGATTCCAACTACGCCTTCGCGCCCCCGCCCAACGTCGATTTCCCGCTCGATGGCGCCACGCCGGATTTGCAATTAAAGCCCAAGGACAACGACGGCAATTGCCAGCTCGTCATCGGTATGCCTGATACCCCATTCCAATCGCTTGGTAGTAACCTGGACGCGTTCATGAAACCGGTGATTCATGTTGCCGGCAATTATCAACCACCGGCAACTCAATTGACTCACGGCACCGCCATGGCGGAGACTGCCCTCAAAGGCATCCAGCAGGCTATGATGAAAAGCGCATCCACCAATGGCACGGCCACCTCGATCAAAATTCAGCCGGTGGATGTTTATGGTGCCAGTGAAACCACTACAACTTTCGATGTCGCCAACGGAATTGTCCAGGCTGTCAACAATGGTGCCAATGTGATTAACCTAAGCTTGGGCGGCAGCGGCGATAGCCAATTCCTGCACAACATCATTATCCAAGTCACCCAACAAGGCATTCCCATTTATGCCGCCGCCGGCAATGAACCCGTGACCACGCCGACCTATCCCGCCGCCTACCCGGAGGTTGTCGCAGTCACTGCAAGCGACCAGAGTGGCAAGCTCGCTGATTACGCCAATCGCGGCAGCTTTATTGATATGATTGCTCCCGGCGACAACGTCGTTGGCTTTAACGGGCAGAGCTATCTTGTGGAAGGCACTTCCACCTCCACGGCCATCGCCTCAGGTTTGGCGGCCGGGTTCGCCTACAGTGCCGGTGCCTGTGCCGATCAGGCTCAATCACTTCTGCAGAAAGCCCTTAAACCAGCCTCCCTCAAGCCGTAAGCGGGCGGATTTGCGACTTGCAGCCCCGCTTTGCTGGATTAATCTTACCACGTGGCTTGGCTCACTAACCAACATTTTGACCGACATCTCTTCCTGCTTGCTGTAATCCTTTACGGCCTCAGCATGTTCTATTCGGTTTTCCTCTGGCGCAAAGGTTTCCGCGAGGACAATCGCACTAATTATTTCCTACTCCTGTTCGCCTTTATCTTCCACACCTTGGCGATGACCGAGCGCGGTTTCTCCCTTCAACGTTGCCCCGTTAATAACCTTTACGAGGCCACTCTCTTTATCGCCTGGACTATCGTGGCGGCCTATCTCGTTCTCGGCGCTTGGTCGCGTCTCCGTTTCCTGGGCGCTTTCGCTTCCCCCATCCTGTTTGTGATGGGTGTTTTCGCCCTGATGCCCGCGCTGGACGCGCCTCATGGACTCCAGCCCGCCTTTATCAATGGCTGGTCGAGCTTGCATGCGGCGCTTATTTTTCTCTCCTTCGGCGCTTTCGGCCTTGGCTCGGTGGCCGCCCTGATGTATCTCACCCAGGAACACGACCTCAAATTTCACAAACTCCGCGCCATTCTTTCCCTGTTGCCACCGATCCAACGCCTCGAAAGGGTCGTTAGCGGTCTCCTCACCGTCGGCCTGGTCCTGTTCACCGCCGGCCTTTCCCTCTACCCACTCTTGCCGCCGCAGAAGAACAGCGCTTACGTCTTGAGCGACTCGGTTATTATCTGGTCCGGCTTTGTCTGGCTGCTTTATCTCGCCTTGCTGATTATGCGTTGGCGCGGTCAGGGCGGACGCCGCTTTGCGTGGGGCGCGCTCGGCAGCTTTGCCTTCATCCTCCTCACGTTTTGGGGAGTCATGTTATTGTCCGCGCTCCATAATTCCTGATTTCATGTCCATTGTCGTCATCGGCCTCAGCCACCATTCGGCGCCCGTCACGGTGCGCGAACGGTTCGCCTTTGCCGAGGCGCGCATCCCCGCCACGCTCCAGTTGCTCCGCGATTCCGGCATCGCCAGCGAGGCCGTTATTCTCTCCACCTGCAATCGCGTGGAGCTTTACGCCGTGACCACGCTGGAGCCGCACAAGGCATTTCCCGCCTTGCAGGAATTTCTCGTGAACTGTCACGATTACCGCGACCCCTTGACGGATGAGCTTTATACCCTGACCGAGCCGCACAGCCTCGAACACCTGTTCCGCGTTGCCAGCGGCCTCGACTCCATGGTGCTCGGCGAAACGGAAATCCTCGGTCAGTTGAAAAAGGCCTACGATGTCGCCCTGCAACATCGTCATTCCGGCAGCCGCTTGAACAAGGCTTTTCAAAAAGCTTTTAATGTCGCCAAGCACATCCGCACGGAAACCAATATCCAGCGCGGCAGTGTTTCGGTCGGCTCGGTCGCGGTGGAATTGGCCGAAAAAATCTTTACCACTCTCAGCGACCGCCAGGTCATGGTCATTGGCGCAGGCGACACCAGCGAGAAAACCGCCCGCTCACTGCTCAGCCGCGGCGCTCACAGCATCATCGTCTCCAACCGTTCGCATGAGCGTGCCGAGGAATTGGCCAAAGAACTGGGCGGACGCGCCGTCCATTTTGAAGATTGGTCCCGTGAATTTTCCAAAATCGATATCGTCATCAGCAGCACTTCCGCGCCGCATTATGTCCTCGACCGGGAAAAACTGAAGCCGTTGATGAAGCTCCGCAAAAACCGGCCGCTGTTGCTCATTGATATCGCCGTTCCGCGCGACATCGAGCCGGAAGTCAATTTCCTGGAAAACGTTTATCTTTATAATATCGATGATCTGCAAGCCATCGCCAACGATTACCTCAAACAGCGCAAGGAGGAAGTGGATCGTTGCTTGCACATTATCCGCGAGAAGGCGAAAGCCCTGTTAAATTCCCGACCGTCGGCCTCCCCGCCTCCGAATGCGCGTCCAGCTTTTGGTCACGAATAGAATTTATGCCTCCCGCCCACACTTTCTTTATCGCCACCCGCGGCAGCGCGCTCGCGCTCGCTCAGGCCAATGCCGTCCTGGCCCAATGCCGCACCGCCTTCCCGCGACTCAAATTCGCCCTCAAAATCATTACGACCACCGGCGACAAACTGCAAACCGCCTCGCTCGCCCGGGAAGGCAAGAGTTTGCCCAAAGGGCTTTTCACGAAGGAACTGGAAGTCGCGCTCCTGGAACACCACGCCGATCTCGCCGTGCATAGTCTCAAGGACCTGCCTACCGAACTGCCCCCCGGCCTGCACCTGGGCGCAGTTGGCAAACGCGCCGATGTGCGCGACGTGCTGATCTATCGCGCCGCTAAACGAATTCCGGAACCATCGCAAGGCCGGGGACTCAAACCCAAACTCACCATCAAAGGCCTGCCCAAAGGCGCCACCGTCGGCACGAGCAGCACGCGCCGCAAGTCCCAGTTGCTCGACTGCCGGCCCGAACTGAACATCGTTGAACTGCGCGGCAATGTCCTCACCCGCCTGCAAAAACTCGCCGACCAGCCCGAACTTGATGCCATCATCCTCGCCGCTGCCGGTTTGCAACGCTTGCATTTCCACATTACTCCCGCCGGAAAGCTCAGGGGCAAGGGTCTGCCCGATGGATTATTGGCCACAATTTTGGCACCCGAGGTCATGCTCCCCTGTGTGGGCCAAGGCGCCTTGGGCTTCGAAACCCGCGTCGGCGATGCGCGTATCGCGCCCATCTGCGAGCGATTAAATCATCCCCAAACCTGGCAATGCGTCTCGGCGGAACGCGCTTTTCTTGCGGCCATGGGCGGCGGCTGCCAAAGCCCCGTCGCTGCCTATGCCGAGATCATCGCTAAAAAAATCCGCCTGCGCGCCGTCTCCTTCCGCGACCCCAAAATAGTCCGCCGTGGCGAAGGCAAAGCCTCCGTTAAGGAAGCCGTGGAATTGGGCCGGGAACTGGCCACAGAATTGGGTGCGAGCGGGTAATCGAATTTTATCGGACGTTCTCCAACTCCGCTAACAATTCCTCAAGCTGCTTCTCTTCCAGATCAGTCGCCGTCCCCGCCACAACGTGTCCGGCAATGCTTCGCAGAATGTGGGCTTTGTCTGCCGCTAAATTTGGCGCTAACTCCGCAATAAAATCCCGTGCGATTGCCGCAAAAGTATTTCCATTGTAAAAGCAAAAGGGGGCCAGACGATGACACTGGCGGCATATTTGTAGCGCCTTTACCAAGTGCAATTTTTTCGACCGGCTTTCCTCCCATAGCTTGCGGGCGGGATCATGACCGTCAGACGTCGGTTTGTGGAGGGCGTTCTTCTGCTTGCAAAGACCGCGATTAACTTCGGTAATAAATTCCCAGTCGAATGGCTCCAACCAGGTCTGGATCAATCGGGACATGTCAGGCGGCAGCCGACTTCTTCAAACCCGCCTTGATTCGCTGTAATGTTCCCACACCTTCACTCCTAAGATATCCCTTGCCGGTGCGGGCCAGCACTGGTTCGGCAGCAAAACGGTCTTGAATCTTCAAGCCGTCTTTCATGATGCGTTTGAACCGTTTGAGCTGCTCTTCGGTCACAAACGAAACATAGCGGAATAGCCCATCGGCCGCAAATAAAATCCCCCCATTGCCTCACCCACCCGAGGCTGAGATATTGCGGTAATTCTTTTCAACGAATACACTACTCAGGAATGAAATCAAAAGGGATAGTTTATCTGGTGGGCGCGGGACCGGGCGATATGGGATTGCTGACCTTGCGTGGCGCCGAATTGCTCGGGCGCGCTGACGTGGTGGTCTATGATGCTTTGGTTAATCAGGACCTCCTCCGCCTGGCGCCCAAGACCGCGGAGATTATCTATGGCGGCAAACGTGCCAAGGACCACGCCATTCCCCAGGATGAATTGAACGAATTGCTCGTCACCAAGGCGCGCGCTGGCAAAACCGTCGTCCGGCTCAAGGGCGGCGATCCCTATGTCTTTGGTCGCGGCGGCGAGGAAGCGGAGGAATTGGCGAAAGCCGGCATGGAATTTGAAGTCGTTCCCGGTATTTCCTCAGTGGTCGCCGCGCCCAATTACGCCGGCATCCCCATCACTCATCGCGATCACTGTTCGAGTTACACGGTCATCACCGGCCACGAAGACCCCACCAAGGACGAAACTAGTATTGATTGGGCACAGGTCGCCAAAACTCCCGGTACCAAGATTGTCCTCATGGGCGTCGCGCGCATTGTTGAAATTTCCCAACAACTCATCGCGCACGGCCTGCCGGCCAAGACACCCGTCGCCATGATTCGCTGGGGCACCACCGGCCGGCAGCAAACCATCGAAGGCACTCTCGCCACCATCGCCGCCGTCGTGGAAAAAGCCAAATTCACCGCCCCGGCCGTCACCGTCATCGGCGACGTGGTCAAGCTCCGCAAAAAACTGAACTGGTACGAAAACCGCCCGCTGTTCGGTCAGCGCATTGTGGTCACCCGCACTCGCGACCAGGCCAGCCAGCTTTCCCGCCAACTGGCGGAACTCAGCGCCGAAGTGTTGGAAATTCCCACCATCAGAATCGCTCCCACCGACCGCCATCAGGATCTCGCCGACGCCCTGCTGGAATTGAACTCCTACGATTGGATCGTCTTTACCAGCCCGAACGGCGTCACCATGTTTTTTGAAACGTTCTTCAAGGGCTTCGAGGACATGCGCGACATTGGCGGGGTTAAAATTCTCGCCGTCGGTCCGGCTACCGCTGCCAAGCTCAAGGAATTGCACCTCAAGGTGGATTTGATGCCGGACGAATATGTCACCGCGAAAATCGCCCGTGCATTTGCCGATTATGAAAGCATCGAAAACCTGAAAATTCTCCTGATGCGCGCCGAAGTGGCCAACCCGGAATTGCCGAAGGAATTGGAAGCCATGGGCGCCATTGTCGATGACGTGGCCTGCTACAAAACCGTGCCCGAGACGGAGGACGCAACCGGCGCAGCGGCCAGATTACTCGAAGACGGGGCGGACTGGATTACCTTTACCAGCAGTTCCACTGTGGAAAACTTCCACGCCCGCTTCGATCTGCCGGTGCTGTTGAAAAAATTTCCAAAAATCAAGCTGGCCTCCATCGGCCCCGAAACCACCAAGGCCATTGTCGCACTCGGCTTGAAGCCCACCATCGAAGCCAAACCCCATACTATTGACGGCTTGGTGAAAGCATTGGTTAATCAGTAGGAGTTGTTGACGCGACTGCGTCACGAATTCAAAAAATACTCTAACAGGACTTGCGACTCGATCCCCTGAATCATGCGCAGCAATTTCACTTGGGGATCAGTTGCTGGCTTGCTCGCGCTTTTTTCGCACCAGTCAATAAATGCAAACGCATCCCACTCGCTATGCGGTATCAGTTCGTCACGCAAGGCGCCGTTATTCTCAACCGACGGCAACTCCCCCACCCTGTCGGCAATTTGCGGGAACGCCGGATGGCTCCCCACCCGCCGAAACCAGTATTTTGCATTCCCATAATCCCTCTGACGCCGATGCACGATGCCATGCACAAAACTCCCGTCTGCATCCTCAATCCCCTGCGCGATGGCATGAGCCGCATCCAAACGATCATGCCAAAGCAGTATGAGTGCGCGGATCAAATCACGCGCCGTGGTCGGCAATGGAGTCTCGGCCAGAAGTTTTTCCAGCGGCTTGTCCAGTTGCTCATGTGGTAACACCTCCCGGCGCGGTCCGGGCCCCAACTCCGGCAATCCACCCGTCGCAAAGTATTTCTCAAATCCAGCCAGATTTGCTTTGCCTGTCATATTGGTAAATTACGGCACCGAAAGGTTCCCCTCAAATCATTCCGGACAGCCATTTTTTTGCGAACGAAATGGCTCCCAGCCTGTCCATAAAGCGTTCGGCTACTGCGTGACAGGTGGTCCGTGGACGGGATTAGACCGATGAACTTGAATGGATGATACTTGCGCAGGCCAATTTCCCCATGCAAAACTCTGCGGGTAACGAAACATGTTGAAATTGTTGCAACTGCCCAAAAATAAAGCGTTTGCCTCTATTCGCCCCGACCGGCGAAGACTGGCTGCTTTGTGCCTGGCAATATTCATCTTTACCGCCCTCGCAGCCAGCGCGGCCAACTTCACCGCTACGTTGGATCGCGACACCATCACCCTCGGTGAAAATGCCACGCTGACACTCACTTTTGAAGGAGGTTCACCCAAAACCTTCCCGACCTTGCCCGCCATTCCCAACCTGCAATTCGCAAATCAGGGCGAAGCCAGTCAGTTCACCATGGTGAACGGTCAGGTCACCGCCTCCCAATCTCATACGTTCGCGGTCACACCGGGCCAGGTGGGTGAGTTCAATCTTCCCGCCTTCAGCGCCGAAATCGGCGGCCAGGCCTTCAAAACCCAACCGCTCAAGCTCACCGTCCTCGCGCCCGGAACCGCTGCTCCAGCAACCGCCGGCCAGCCAGCAGCCAACAACCCCAGCGGCGCTTTCCTGAAATTAATCGTGCCTAAAAACGAAGTTTACCTTGGTGAAATCCTGCCGCTCGAAATCCAGCTTTACGTTCAGATGGGCAAGCTCGCGGAAATGCCTCATTTCAAGGAAGAGGGCTTTACCCTGGGCAAAATGCTCCAACCCACTGAATCCCAAACCATCCTTAACAATCAACGTTTCAACGTCGTGGTTTTCAAGACCTACGTCATCGCGGCAAAAACGGGTAAGCTCGATCTCGGTCCCGCCACCATGGCCTTCAATGTCCCGGCGGCAAATTCCCGCCGCAATTTCTTCGGCGAGTATGTGGATTGGCAATCCATCACTCTCCAAAGTGAACCAACCACCTTGTCGGTGTTGCCCCTGCCCAAGGAAGGCGTGCCTCCCGGTTTCAACGGTGGCGTGGGGGATTTCTCGCTCACCACCACGGTCAGCCCCACGAACATCGCGGTTGGCGATCCTCTTGTCATAAAAGTCCAGCTCACCGGCCACGGTAATTTGGACGCCCTCACGCTCCCAGATCAACCAGCCTGGCAGCAATTCAAGGTCTATCCGCCCACGAGCGATTTTCAACCGGCGGACCCGCTCGGTCTCAGTGGCACTAAAAATTTCGCTTTGACCGCTGTTCCTGAAAACATGGACATCCGGGAAGTGCCGCCCTTCTCCTTCAGCTTCTTCGACCCGGAGCAGAAATGTTATCGCACGCTCACGCAACCGTCCGTCCCGTTGACGGTTCGCCCCAGCATGGCCTCACTGCCCCCGCCCGCCACCTCAAAACCAGATGGCGCTGCGGAGAATGCTTCCCCCGCCTCCAAAGACATTGTTCACATCAAACCCCGGCCCGGTGTGCTGGCGGAAATTCAGTCGCCCTTGGCAATCCGCCCCTGGTTTATCTCCTTGCAAGGCATACCCGTCATCGCCTGGTTGGCGCTCCTGATCGGACGCAAGCAAAAGGAACGGCTCGCCAACAATCCCCGTCTGCGCCGCAAATATCAGGTCGAGCAAACCATCCGGAACGGCTTGAAGGAATTGCGCCAATCCGCCGCCGCAAACCAGGCCGATGCCTTCTTCGCCACTCTCTTTCGCCTCTTGCAGGAGCAATTAGGTGAACGTCTCGACCTTCCGGCTTCGGCCATTACCGAAGCCGTCGTCGAGGAACGTTTGCGCCCAAACAGCCTGCCGGAGGAAACGCTCGCTGCGCTGCATGAATTGTTCCAGACCTGCAACCAGGAACGTTATGCCCATCACAGCACCAACCAGGAATTGGTCTCGTTGATTCCCCGGGTCGAATCCGCCTTAAACCAAATCAAGGAGCTCAAGGCATGACCATGGAATGGCATAAATTTAAATTCGCACGACGCAGCCAGCAGCTTCTGCCCGCCCTTTTGTTTCTGTTATTCCTTGCCGCGCCTCTCCGTGCCGTCGAATTCGAAGCCCGCTTTGAACAGGCAAACAAATTTTACGAGGAAGGCAAATATGACTCCGCCGCCGGTGCGTATGACAAGTTACTTGAGGCTGGACCGGTTTCCGGGGCCGTTTATTTCAACCGCGGCAATGCTCTCTTCAAAATGGGCCAACTCGGCCGGGCCATCGCCTCATACCGGCAGGGTGAACAACTCTTGCCACGCGATCCCGACCTGCGCGCCAATCTTCAGTTCGCTCGTACTCAGGCTCGCGGCGGTTCGCCCTACCAGCGGGATTATTGGCAGCGGTGGCTGCATCTGATGACCTTAAACGAATGGACGTTGCTCACTGCTGGCCTGGCCTGGCTCTTTTTTATCCTGCTCGCTCTGACGCAATGGCGGCCCGAATCAACGCGGGGGCTGCGCCCATGGTTGGCTGGTATCGGCGGCTTGTTGGTGGTTCTGGGTGTCACCCTTGCCGGAGCATTGAACCGCGATTATTTCACCACCTACGCCATCATCATCGCGGGGGAGGCGGATGTCCGCAACGGACCTCTGGACGAATCACAAACCTCCTATAAAGTCCGCGATGGCATGGAGCTTACGGTTCACGACCGCAAGGATGGCTGGCTCCAGGTCCTCGATTCTGCCCAGCGTTCCGGTTGGTTGCGCCAGGATCAGATGCTCCTCTTTGAGCCCGCAGCCGCGCGCAAACCAAAGTCGTAACCTTTCACCCCATGGCATCGTCCAAGTTTGGATGACCACGCGCCCCTTGCTCTGCCTTTTGCTCGCCCTCGCCTGCGTCCCCTTGCAAGCCGAGGATCTTAAACCCATCTTTGATGGTCAAACTCTCACTGGTTGGACCCACCGCGGCGGCGGCGAATTTCACGTTGAAAATGGCGTCATCCGCGGCACGAACGGCAAAGGCAAACAGGGCTGGCTCTGCACCGATAAAATCTACGGCGATTTCATCATGGAACTGGAGATTAATATCACCAGCGGCAATTCCGGTGTGCAACTGCGCAGCCACCTTCAACCAAACGACTTCATGGTCGGTTATCAAATTGAGGTCGATCCCACCGCCCGCGCCTGGTCCGGCGGCCTCTATGACCAGGGTCGCCGTAATTGGTTGCAGGATATGTCGAGCAATGCCCCGGCGCGCAAGGCTTTCAAATTGGTTGAATGGAATAAGTATCGCATCGTTTGCCGTGGCGATTCCATCAAATCCTGGGTGAACGGCGTGCCCGCCACCGATTTTATCGACTCAATGGATAAGGACGGCATCATCGCACTGCAAGCGCATCCCGGCACCGGTACCGCTGTCCGCTTCCGCAATATCCGCGTGCAAGACCTCGGCAAAAATTCCGCCCCAGTTTCCACCGGGGACTCCGGCGTGCAAATCAGCGAGGGACCCGAGAGCCTGAAGGTCACCATCAACGGCCAACCTTTCACCGAATATTTTTTCAAGGATGTCCCCCGCCCTTACTTTTATCCTCTTCTCGGCCCGGGCCAGCTCCCCATGACCCGCAATTGGCCGATGAAAAACACCGACAACGAGGAACATGATCATCCGCATCATCGTTCGCTTTGGTTCGCGCATGGCCTGGTCAACGGCCAGGATTTTTGGACAGAGGCCAAAGGCTCCGGCAAAACGGTTCACGACGGTTTCACCGAAATCAAATCCGGCAAGGACTTCGGCCTTATCCGTTCCAAAAACAAATGGGTGGCTGCTGATGGCTCGGTCTTTTGCACCGATGACCGCCTCATGCGCATCTACAATCGTCCCGACGACAGCCGCCTGTTTGATTTTGAAATCACCATTCATGCTTCAAACGGCGACGTCACCTTCGGCGACACCAAGGAAGGCTCAATGGCAGTGCGACTCGCCGAAACCATGCGCCTCAAGCAACCGAAGGGTACTCCGGGTCAAGGTCACATCGTAATGAACACCGGCGTGCGCGATGGCGAAACCTGGGGCAAAGCCGCCGCCTGGGTTGATTATTACGGCCCGGTTGAAGGCAAAACGGTTGGCCTTGCCATTTTTGATCATCCGGAAAATTCCCGTCATCCCACCACCTGGCATGTGCGGGACTACGGCCTGTTCGCCGCCAATCCTTTCGGCTGGCATGATTTCGAAAAGAAACCCGCCGGCGCCGGCGATCTTAAAATTCCTGCTGGTAAAAATCTTACTTTCCGTTATCGCTTCTACATGCACAACGGCGATGAAAAGCAGGCGGATGTCGCCGCCCTATATGCGGAGTATGCCAAGACCGCTCCGGAAACCGTCAAGTAACCGATGAAACGTTTGTTTTCCCGAATGTTGAACGTATGAGTAACATCAATCGCCGTCGTTTTCTCAAAGCCTCCTTGCTCACCGCCGGCTCTGTCGGCCTCCTGCCGGGTGCCGCCGGCCTGCTGGTGCAAAAAGCCGCCGCCCAGAACAATATTCATAGTCAAATCCTCGGTGCCAATGATGACATCCGCGTCGCCGTCGTGGGCATTAACGGGCGTGGCGCGGATCACATCAAAAGCTGGAATAGTATTAAAGGCGTCCGCTTGGTTGCCCTGTGTGATGTCGATTCCGCTGTTTTGCAAAAGGGAATTAAACAACTGAAGGACAATAATCAGGATGTCGCCGGTTATCAGGACATCCGCCAACTGCTCGAAAACAAGGATATCGATGCCATCTCGATTGCCACGCCCAATCACTGGCATTCGCTCGCCGCCATCTGGGGCGTTCAGGCAGGCAAGGATGTTTACGTGGAAAAGCCGGTTTCCCACAACCTTTGGGAAGGCCGCCAGCTTGTCAACGCCGCCCGCAAACATAAACGCATTGTCCAGGCTGGCACGCAAAGTCGTTCCAATCCCGGCATGCGCCAAGCCATTGCCTGGCTTCAGGACGGCGGGCTCGGTAGAATTATCCGCGCGCGCGGACTCTGCTATAAGCGGCGAAAAAGCATCGGTAAAACCAGCGGCCCGCAACCGGTCCCCGAGTCCGTGAACTACGATCTCTGGCTCGGTCCTGCCCCCATGGAACAACCGCGCCGCGAACGGTTCCATTATGACTGGCACTGGTTCTGGCAAACCGGCAACGGCGACGTCGGCAATCAAGGCATTCATCAAATGGACATCGCCCGTTGGGCCTTGGGTGAAACCGAGCTCTCCCCCCGCGTCTTCAGTTTCGGTGGACGCCTCGGCTACGATGATGATGGCACCACTCCCAACACCCAGATTGTTTACCACGATTACAAAAAAGCTCCGCTCATTTTTGAAGTGCGCGGACTTCCCGCCAAACCTGACGCGGACACCATGGACAGTTATCGAGGCGCCAGTATCGGCGTGGTCGTTGACTGCGAATATGGTTACATGGTCCTCCCCAATTACAGCGAAGCCACGGTTTACGATAGTCGCGACCGAAAGGTCCGGGAATTCAAAGGGGAGGCCAGCCATTTTGAAAACTTTATCCAGGCGGTGCGCAGCCGGAAATCAGAGGATTTGAACGCGGACATCCTGGAAGGACACCTCTCTTCCGCCCTCGTCCACACCGCCAACATCTCCTACCGGCTCGGCAAACAGGAATCACCCGCGCAAATGCACGAGGAAATCAAAGGCAATCCGGCTGCGCTCGAATGTCTCACCCGCATGCAGGAACATCTCTCCGCCAATAATGTCGCGCTGGCCAAATCCCCGGCCACCTTCGGCGCCTTCTTGAAGTTCAATCCCAAGACGGAACGTTTCACCAATAATAAAAAAGCCAACGAACTGCTCACCCGCGAATACCGCGAACCCTTCGTCGTCCAGGAAAAAATTTAATCATCGGAACCCGGCGGCTTTCGCCGGGTCCGGTGCTTTGGTGTGCCTCGGCGTTGCTCCGCTGATCAGTTGGCTTTCAGCGGCTCAATGAATATCTTGCGAATCTCGATTTCGCCACCCTCGCTCTGAATCCCAATCCTGCCGGAGGAAATACTGCATCCCGTGGTTTCGTTCATCAGTTTGCCGTTGATGGAAGCCTTGACGCTGTCACCCGCGCATACCATTTCACAGGTGTTCCACCCGCCCACCGGATTTTCGTTGGACGGCCCGCGCTTGGGTACCGGCGTGTTAACGGTCATCCCTTGATGCTCTTTGGATTCCGCGCCTCCCATCAAGAACAAGTCGCCTTGCTTGTCATGCTGGCCTTGGCATTGGATGTTGGGCGGCCAGAGTTTGTCCGGCCCGCTCATATGCACCAACACCCCGGTATTGTCCGCCTTGGGAGCGACCTTCACAAAACGCCACTCCACCGTCAGCTTGTAATCACGATAATCCTGCTCGGTCCGCATATAGCCGGTCGGCTTCCCCGTGTTCTTGATGATGCCATTCTCCACCGACCACGTCTTGGTCACATCCTCGCCCTTTGGCAGAAAGAGTTTCCAACCGATGAGATCCTTGCCATTGAATAAATCAATGCGCTGGGTGGGAGTAACCGGATTTTCAATCTCAGCCGCCGCGCCAGTCCATGCCAAAGCCAAAGCGAGACAAAAACCAACCATCCCAATTACCGCCATTCTAAAAGTTTTTTTCATTTTGATGGCAAATTTAAAGTCAACCGCACTCATTCTCCTGCAACGCTGACTGCGATTGGCGACCGCAATCCTTGTGCAAATTCATCCACATACATTTTCCACGCATTGTAATCGGCGAATTGCCCGCTCTTGTCCCAGCCAAAGCCCGCCAAGTGCAACGGGTGGCGGTCCAAAAGTGGGTCATCGGAAATCTGTAAACTGCTTCCTAAACCGCAGGTCAAGTTTGATGGCGGGTTAACGCGCCAGCCAGCCACCATCGATGTTCAGAATCGTGCCATTCAGATAGTTTGCCTCCGCCGAGGCCAGGAACACGCAACCGCCGGAAATGTCTTCCGGCGCGCCCCAGCGACCTTCGGGAATGCGGCTGAGAATCGAGTCGTTCCGCTTCGTATCTTCGCGCAAGGGCCGGGTGTTTTCCGTGGCAATATAGCCGGGCGCGATGGCATTGACGTTGATCCGTTCCTTCGCCCATTCATTGGCCAAAGCCTTCGTCACTCCGGCAATGCCGCTTTTGCTGGCGGTGTACGCCGGCACCAGAATGCCGCCTTGGAAGGAAAGCATGGAGGCGATGTTGACGATCTTCAACCGCGCTTCGGGCGCCGATTGTTCACGCCCTCCGGTCAGCCACCACTTGCCCACCGCCTGGCAAAGAAAAAAGGGCGCGGTCAGGTTAATCTGGATAACTGCATTCCAATCAGCCTCCGGAAAATCCGCCGCCGGCGCGCGGCGTATTATGCCGGCGTTGTTCACGAGCGCATCCACCCGCCCCGCCTCTTTCACAATTTGCGCCACCAGTTCGCCGGCGCCCTTCTGACTCAACTGGCCCAAGTCCGCGGCAACCGCCGTGAATTTTGCGCCCAGCGCGCGCGCCTTCGTCGCGGTATCGCTTTGGTCGCTGGTGCCGATGCCCACCACGTGCGCCCCCTCGCCGGCGAAGCCCAGCACGATGGCCTGCCCGATTCCACGGCTGGTGCCGGTCACCACCACAACTTTGTTGGCAAATCGTTTCATGGTCTTTTCTCGCTTAAATCAAATTATCGCAGGTCAGCTGGCTTAATCCCGTCCATGTCGCCGAACGTCTGGTTTTCACCCGCCATGCCCCAGATAAACCGGTAGTTGCCCGTGCCACAGCCGGAGTGGATCGACCACGCGGGCGAAAGCACCACCTGCTGTTCCTGCACAAATAAATGCCGCGTCTCCGTCGGCGCGCCCATCAAATGCACCAGCACTTTTTCAGCGAGATCAAAATAAACATAAATCTCCGTGCGCCGATTATGCGTGTGCGGCGGAAAAGTGTTCCACACGCTGCCCTCGGCCAATTCTGTAAAGCCCATGACCAATTGGCAGCTTTGAATACCGCCCGCATGAATGTATTTATAGATGGTCCGCTGGTTCGCGCCGGCCAGCGTGCCGAGTGGCACGGGCGTGGCCTCCTTTTTCTTCATCAGCGTCGCGGGATGCGCCGCATGCGCCGGACAGCTCAACCAGTAAAAGCGCGCCGGATTTTTCGCGTCCGCGCTCTCGAAAGTCACTTTCTGCGTTCCGATTGGCACATACACGCAATCCAGCCGGTCCAGAGCAAACGATTTCCCATCCGCGCGGACCACGCCTGGACCGCCGATATTGATCGCGCCAAATTCCCGTCGTTCCAGGAAAAAGGCCCGTCCGGTTTCCTTGTGGTTTGGCAATTCCAGCGGCGTCAACGGCACCACACCGCCCACCGCCAACCGGTCCAGATCAGTGAAGACTCCCCGGAACTCGCCGGGCACAAAAAGATCGGCGACGAGAAAGGTGTCCCGCAACTGCTGCGTGTTCATTAGGGGCAAATCCTGCGGGCGCGGCATGCGGCGAATGGTATCGGCAAACATGGCGCGCAGGTTAACGACCCCTATCGGCGCGGTCAACGATTTCTGTTTTTGATTGAAATGACCACCCCGCACAAGGCATTATTTGGCCATGCCCATCTCGATCAAGTCTCTTGCTTTCACCGGCGCCTGTTTGCTGCTTTTAACCACCGCGCCCTCACTGCTCGCTCAGCCCGCTCCCAAGCCCGTCTCCGCCGACCTCACACCCGCAACCATTCTTGGAACAATGGAACGCGTCGGCGATTGGCAACTCGCCAATCCTTCGCCCCACAAACCGCGGGATTGGACTCAGGCTGCGCTCTATACCGGCATGATGGCGCTCGGCGGCGTTTCCGGTGACACCAGATACCTCGATGCCATGCGCCACATGGGCGAAGCCAACGCGTGGAACCTTGGCGAGCGCAAATTTGATGCCGACGACCACTGCGTCGGCCAAACTTACGTTGAATTATATCTTCGCTACAGTGACAAAGCCATGATCGGTCCGATGCGCCAGCGATTCGACGACATCCTCGCCGTCCCATCGGAAGTTCAGTCACTTGAATTCACCAACCCGCAAGCCAAAGCGCGGGAACATTGGGCTTGGTGCGATTCCTTGTTCATGGGCCCGCCCACGTGGGTCCGTCTCTACTCTGTTACGGGCGACCAGCGTTATCTCGATTTCGCCGTCACCAACTGGTGGCAGACCTCCGCTTATCTCTATGACAAAGACGAGCACCTCTATTTTCGCGACAGCACCTATTTCAAAAAATCGGAAGCCAACGGCAAGAAAGTTTTCTGGGGCCGCGGCAATGGCTGGGTAATGGGCGGCTTGGTCCGCGTTCTGCAATTTCTCCCGAACAACCATCCGGCCCGCCAGCAGTTCGTCCAGCAATTCCGCGACATGGCCGACAAGCTGCTCACCTGTCAGCAACCGGACGGTCTCTGGCGTGCAAGCTTGCTCGACCCGGCGAGCTATCCGCTCAAGGAAACCAGCAGCTCAGCCTTCTACACCTACACCTTCGCCTGGGGCGTCAATCAAGGCTTGCTCGACCGCGCCAAATTCGGACCCGCTGTGGAAAAAGGTTGGCGCGCCTTGGTGGGCTGTGTGCAACCCGATGGCAAACTCACTCACGTTCAGCCCATTGGCGCGGACCCCAAGAAGTTCGACGAGAGCGGCACGGAAACTTATGGCGTTGGCGCCTTCCTGCTCGCGGGAACTGAGATCTACCGGATGGCCGTGCTCAAGGCCGCGCCGCCCGTCAAGGTCACCATCAACAATCCCGCTGACTTGCGCCGTGCCAATGAGACGGTCGAGTTGAATTTGAGCGACTTGAAAAAGCAGTTCGACAATAAGGACATTTCCAAGCTCACGGTAATGGACGAAGTTTCCGCGAAGATATTGGACTCCCAGGCTTACGCTTCTGTCCCCGACCAATCGCCAGATAAATTGCTATTCCAAGCAAATCTGACTCCCGGCGAAACCAGGTCTTACCTCGTGCTCGATGCCTCGGCCCTGCCTGCCACCCCTTCACCGATTGTCAAAACTTATGCCCGCCTCGTCACGGAACGCATGAATGATATGGCCTGGGAAAGTGATCGCTCGGCTCATCGCATATATCATCAGGACCTGATTAAGGGCGAAGGCACCATCAGCAGCGGCATTGATGTCTGGAGCAAGCGCACCCGCAATCTCGTCCTCAATAATTGGTATAAGGGTGCTGATTACCATGTGGACCACGGCGAAGGCATGGACGACTATCGCGTCGGTCGCAGCCGTGGTTGTGGCGGACTTGGCATTTGGGATGGCAAACAACTTTACGTTTCCATCAACTACCACAACGGTCGTGTCCTCACCACCGGCCCGATTCGCTCCGAGTTTGAATTGACGTATGACGAATGGGACGCCGGCGGTCGCAAGATCACTGAGACCAAGCGCATCAGCATCGATGCTGGCTCCAACTTCAGCCGTGCCCAAAGCACCTTCACCACGGCGGACAAATCGCCCTTAGGCATCGGCGTCGGCATCGCCCAGCGTCCGGTTGAAGGAACAGTCGCCAAGGATCAAAAGGCAGGCTGGATGAGCTATTGGCAGCCATCGGACGGAACCAAGGGCAACATCGGCTGCGCGGTCATCCTGCCAGCAGGCAGCGTGAAGGAATTCGTTACGGAGAAAGACAGCATGCCGCCCGTGACGCAAGCCGACATTGATAAACCCTCCACCGAAGGCGCCCCGGCCGTTGCCAATTTATTGGCGATCACCCAGGCCCAGGTAGGCAAACCTTTTACTTATTACTTCGGCGCCGGCTGGATTCAGAGCGGCGATTTTCCCGACGCCAAAGCCTGGGAAGCCTGCGTCCGCGACTTCGCCGCACGCTGGGAGAAACCCTTGCAGGTGAAATTAAGCTCTAATTAGGCCGGACTCGGACGCCAAGGGCGGTTACATCCGCTTCTCATCGGCATCGATAAAATCAACAATGGTCTTGATATCGTCGCGCTGCGTTAAGCCAGCCTCTTTTTTTCGCATGACGAGCCGCTCGGTGATCTCACCGCCTTCGGTGCCACGATTAAGCACGTAATCCCGCCACGCCCCTTTTTCCGCCTCAGTCTTCTTGACGTTCTTCGCCACCCAATCCGCCACCTGCCCATCAGTGATTGAATTTTTAACCGCTTCAATCATCTGCTCCGGCGTCACGCCCGCCGCCTTGAGCCATGCACCGTCAAAACCTTTGGTAAAGTTTGCCTGATAATCTGCATGCAGCTTGCCCGCCAGATGCAGGCGGATTTTATCGACAAACCGCGGCAGATGCACCCAGCCGGACATGGTTTCACGCGGACTGCGGGGAAAAATAATATCGCTCATGCCCACATCATCCAAGGCGATCGCATTTCTGTCAACTATCCCCAGACCCACCTGGTGAACTGTAGCGCAAATCTTTGAACATTCGGATTCACGGGTTTACACCGATTTTAACCGCGGAGTCGCGGAGGCACGGAGAATACAAGTTCGGAGTGCGGAATGCGAAATTCTCGGAGGGGATTTTTTTGACAGGATTGGGAATGGATTGCGAATGGATTTTAATTCTCACGCAGAGACGCAGAGGTGGAGGGGGATTCTCACCGCGAAATATGCGAAATACGCGAACGAAGCTGGAGGGGAATTTTTTCTGTTGCCCTGATTTCCTAACGGATGACTGGTTTTAGGAGATTGATTTCCGTCGGTTCCCGCGATTCAGGACGTGATACACCGCACCGGCATATTAGAGGCGTAGTTTGCGGGCCATGGGCAAAGCCTGCACAGGCTCGCCAAAGGTGTCCACTATAAAAAGGTGGGACCCCTTTACGTCAAAATGATTTTTGTTGTTACTCTCCACCATCTTCTCATTCCTCTACTCCTTTACCTTCCATTCAGTTTTCGATGTTTTGTCTTCCAGAAAAACCATGGCCTTGACCTCCATGGCCTAGGTGGTTTGACTGGTTTGAACCAGCCTTTATCTTATTTATAGAGAATCATCAGGTAGAGGGTTTGAACGTTTCATCAAAACCATCAGCGCGAAATGACTGAAGGAGAGCGAATTTTGGAGAAGGAAATGCCGGAGCCCGGCCAGTCGGAAAGGGCGTTGAGACAGAGCCAGGAGCGGCTAAGGCTGACAATTGCTGCGGCCGATCTCGGCATGTGGGATTGGGACATTGTCTCGGATCAGGGGGTCTGGTCCCCGCGCTGTCTCGAACTCTTCGGTCTCAGCCCCGGGACCCGTGTGACTTATCAGCGTTTCTTGGAAACGATTCATCCCGAGGACCGCGATCGTATCGACCAGGCCATCCGCACGGCCATGGAGCGGCACGAAGACTTCGACGCCGAAATGCGCATCGTCTGGCCCAACGGCACCGTCCACTATCTTGCTGCAGGCGCACGTGCCTATTATGACCCCTCAGGCCGTCTGACACGGTTGATTGGTTTTGCCAAGGACATCACTCAGCACAAGCTGGCGGAGCGTCAACTCTCGCAGCAGGCGATGCTCCTGGACCTTGCTCCCTTCTTCGTGGTGGATATAGATTACCATATCGTCTTCTGGAGTCGCGGCATGCAAATGCTCTATGGCTGGTCAGGGCCAGAGGTCCTTGGAAAGAAGTCCGTTGAGCTTCTCCAGACGTCCTTTTCAACGCCCTTGGAGCAAATTCGGGACAAACTCTTCCGGGATGGCTCCTGGGAAGGAGAACTCGTACACACCCGAAAAGATGGGGAGCGTATCACCGTTGCCTGCCTATTGGTGCTCCAACGCGATGCTTCCGGTCAGGGGATTTCCGTCATGGAGGTCAACAACGACATCATCCAGCGCCGGCAAGCGCATGAGGCGGTTCGCGAAAGCCAGGAGCGGCTCAGTCTGGCAATTGCTACGGCCAATCTCGGCATGTGGGATTGGGACATTGTCTCGGATGAGGGGGTCTGGTCCCCACGCTCCTTCGACCTTTTCGGCATCAGCCCTGGTCCCCGCATGACCTATCAACATTTCCTGGAAACGATTCACCCCGAGGACCGCGAGCGTGTTGATCGGAGCATCCGCGCTGTCGTGGAGCGGCACGAAGACTACGAGGGCGAATTGCGCATCGTCTTGCCCAACAGCACTGTCCGATATATTGTCTCGCGCGGACACGCCAACTATGATCCCTTAGGCCGCCCGACACGGATGATTGGTGTCGCCATGGACATCACCGCGCGCAAGCAGGCCGAGGATGCATTGCGCGCCGCCAAGGAGGAGCTTGCCCGCGCCAACCAGGAATTGGAAGAAAAGGTCCGGCAACGCACAGCCAAGCTGCAGGAAGCCATTGGAGAATTGCAACACATGTCCTACAGCATGATTCACGACATGCGCGCACCGCTGCGGTCCATGCAGGGCTTCGCCACCCTGTTGGAGGAGGACTACACAGACAGCCTGAAGGATCAGGGGTTGGAGTACTGCCGGCTCATCAGACAGTCAGCCACCCGGCTGGACCACCTGGTGGCCGATGCGCTCAATTATGATAACGTGGTGCGCCAGGATTTCCCTTTAACCCCCGTGGAGGTCGGGAGCCTGCTGCGTGGGATGATCGAAACCTATCCAAACCTTCAAGAGCCAGAGGCCCACATTACCATCGAGTTCAGTGAATTGGTCGTGCATGGGAATCCGTCGTCGCTGACGCAATGCTTCGGCAACTTGCTGGGCAACGCTGTCAAGTTCGTCGCCCCGGGAGTGAAACCGCGCGTGGACGTGCGTGCTGAAGCCATTGGCGAAACGGTGCGCATTTGGGTGGAAGACAATGGCATCGGCATCCCCAACGATGCGCAGCAGAGGATCTTCGGCCTGTTTCAACGGGTGTGCCACGAGGGCGAATACCCTGGAACCGGCCTCGGGCTTGCCATCGTGCGCAAAGCCGTCGAACGGATGGGTGGTCGGCTGGGTTTGGAGTCGGAGCCAGGCAAGGGAAGCAGGTTTTGGATTGAGTTACAGATGGCGTCCTTCTAAGTATTCTGCCCCTTTTCAACAGGTCAACGCCCTTTGAACGAAGCAAGTGTCAGTCCTTTATGTTTTCAGCTTCTTTCCTCATGGCCCTGCGGGTTCGCAGGCGGGCTTACCATGCACATCGCCAATTATTTTGCCGCACCGGGTGCCAGGGATAATTTGTGATGTCCAAGAGGCGGTCAACGGGGGACGCCAGCGCCTGGCTTAAGAATGGCCTATCCGAATACGTAAAATATCGGGAACAAATCTCCTGGTTGTTTCTCATACTCGTGTAAGTAGCCAAATTGTCGGTTTCCCGAACCAATTGAAACCAAAGCTGAGTAAAACATGATCTGGATTGCCCTAGCGATGGCAAGCCGTGCACAGCGTCGGAAATGCCGCCTGCGGTTGCTGTGGTTTGCCTTTTTGATTTTGGGATGGGTTGGAATTCTTCTGCCAACGCCGTCTCAAGCCGGCACAACGAATTACTTTGTTACTGGCGTCTTAAAGGGGGTTAAGCAAGACGAGCATCAACTCATTATCGCTCATGATGTTGTTCCCAATTTCATGGATGCCATGACGATGCCGTTCAATGTTAAAGATTCTGCGATTCTTACCAATGTCGCGATCGGCGGGAAGATCACCTTTCAATTGCACGTCGCCGAAACAGAAAGCTGGGTGGACCACATCGAACAGGTCGCCGTTGTCCGGTCCGCGGCAGACCGCGTTCCCGCCTTGTTGAAAAGCGATTCCCAACCCGAGGCAAAAACCAACTCCTCGGCAATCAGTCGCTCCATAAACCCGCTGCGAGATTACAAATTCACGAATGAACTTGGACAGCCGGTCAGCCTTTCCGATTTCCAGGGCCAGGCCATTGCCCTGACGTTTTTCTTCACGCGCTGCCCCATCCCGGAGTTTTGCCCGCGCCTGTCGCGAAACTTCGAACAAGTACAGCACAGGCTCGAAGCCATGGAAAATGCCCCTACAAACTGGCACCTGATCTCCGTCACTTTTGATCCTGATCACGACACCTCGGAGGTGCTGAAGGCGTATGGCGCATCCTACCAATACGATCCTCTTCATTGGAGTTTTATAACCGGTCCGAAGGATAAAATCGCGGAGCTGGCCCGGTCATGTGACGTGAAATTCGATCCCGACAATGGCCTCTTCAACCATAACTTCCGCACGCTGATCATCGACGCCTCGAATCACCTGCAAATGGTCTTCCCAACCAGCGGTGACCTCTCTGAATCCATTGCGCAGGAATTACTCAAGGCTGCAGGCGGAACCAACCGAATCGCGGAATCTGCGACAAACTACGGCCGCTCCGCGTCAGATAAATAAAAATAATTGAGAAGTCGGGAACAAAACCAACTCGTTGTGCGTCGCAACTCAAGTAAGTCGTATTTCGCATTTTGAATTCGGTTTAACAAAAGAAAGAGCAAAATGAAACTGAACACGAATTACATCGCCTCCTGGACCAGGAGAATTCTCAGCCTGGGATTTCTGACCGTCGTGGCACCCCTGGCAACTTTGGCAGGGACAAGCAATGTGTCCATCGAGCCATCGGCTTTTAATCCGCCCAATGTCACCATCAACATTAATGATCGGGTGATATGGACCTGGGTGTCCCCATTCCATAGTACGACAAGCGACACCAGCCTGTGGGATTCGGGGGTTCATAACACGGGTTTCGTGTTCACCAACACCTTCACCAGCGCCGGCTCGTTTCCCTATCTCTGCACCGTCCATGGCTTCACCGGAACCGTCAACGTCCAGGCTGGCAACAGCGCTCCCACCGTTGCCATCACCTCACCGACCGACGGGGCATCCTTCACCGCGCCAGCCACTGTTCCCATCACTGCGAGCGCCAACGACTCCGACGGGAGCGTGACGAACGTGGCATTCTTCGATGGCGGCACGTTGCTTGGCGCAACCAATAACACGCCTTACACTTTTACGGCCAGCCTCGCCACCGGCGGCCACGCGCTCACCGCGGTGGCCACGGACAACCTCGGACTCTCCACGACTTCTGCTGTTGTGAATGTGACGGTCAGTGTGGCGAACAATCCGCTCAGCGTGACCATCACCAACCCGATTGACAACGCCGTCTTCGGCAACACCGACAGCATAAACGTCCAGGCCGCCGCCGGTGATTCGCCTGGCAGCGTGACGAACGTGCAACTCTTCAACGGGGCCGTGTTGCTGCAAAGTTTTTCCACCCCGCCATACAACTTCTCAGGTTCCTCAATCTCGGGCAGCTTTGCATTGGGCACAAATACCTTGACCGCGGTGGCTACGGACAACCTCGGTGCCACGGCGACTTCGGCACCCGTTCACGTGATCATAGCCAGATACCTGCCGGCGATTACGAACGGGGACATCACCATCCTCCTGCAGCCCGTTGCCACAGGCTTGGCCGCGCCTGACTACGGCATCAGCCCGCCGGGCGACACCACGCGCCTGTTCGTTGTTGAGCAGGGCGGATTGCTGCGAGTGATCCAAAACGGAGTCTTGTTGCCCACGCCGGCTCTCGACATTTCGAGCCGCGTGGCGCCGCCGCTGGTTCCGTCCAACCCCAACGACGAACGCGGCTTCCTCGGCCTGGCCTTTCATCCTGGTTACACCAATCCGGCCAGCCCGGGTTATCAAACGCTTTATACTTACAACAGCGAGCAGATATCGGGAGGGACAAACGCCACTTACCTCGTGCCAAATGGTGCCGCCAATACCTACCGGAACGTCGTCAACGAATGGAAGATCTCCAGCACGAACGCCAGTGTCGTCGATCCCACTTCGCGCCGGGAGGTCATCTCGTTCGGCAAGAACGCGGGCAATCATAACGGCGGCACGATCACCTTTGGACCGGACGGCTACGCCTATCTCGCTTTGGGTGATGGCGGCAACGCCAACGATGTCGGCCCCAGCCACATCGTGCCGGGCGGCAACGCGCAGAACTTGAGCACTCCGCTCGGCAAAATGTTGCGGTTTGACCCGGTCAATCCAGCATTGACAACCGGCAGCTCCGATGTGGTCAGCTCCAACGGGCAGTACCGCATTCCCGCCACCAACCCGTTTCAGAGTGCCGGACAAGTTCCGGAGATTTACGCTTACGGATTGCGCAATCCCTATCGCTTTTCCTTCGACCACGTCACGGGCGACTTGATTGAGGGGGACGTCGGCCAGAACAATGTCGAGGAAATCAATCGCATCGTCCTAGGCGGCAACTTCGGCTGGCCGATCAAAGAAGGGGAATTCCTATTCAACCAAACGAACGGTCCAACCGGGCCCGCCGGCACCATCGGCACGCCGCCGGGAAATCGCAGCCCGGGACTTCCAGCGGGGCTGATTGACCCGATTTCCGGCACGATGGCAACTCTCGAATACGACCATAACGAAGGCATTTCCATCACCGGCGGCTTCGTCTATCGCGGCACCGCCATCCCGGAGCTGTACGGCAAGTATATCTTCGGCGACCTGGCCTTGGTAGCGGTGCCGGTGCGGGCGAACGGCCGCATCTTCTACGCTGATCTTCAGACCGGTCAGATCAAGGCCTTTCCATTGCACCAGTTTGGCGGCTCGGCCATTTTGCCGAACGGCCTTACCGTGCATGGCTTCGGACAGGACGCTGATGGCGAATTGTACGCGCTGGTGACGAATACTTCAGCAAATGGAACCGGCGGGATCGTTTACAAGTTTGCGCCTATGCGCCTTTCGGTTCAAGTGACGGGCAACCTGCTGAACATCTCATGGCCCGCCGCAGGCGGGAGCCTGCAAACGCAGACCAACAGCCCGGGTGTCGGACTGGGCACGAACTGGGTCACGGTGCCGGGTTCGACGACCACCAATAGTGTCGTCGTTCCAATCGACCCGGCCAGCGGCAGTGTGTTTTACCGGCTGGCCTTTCCGTGAGTGATGCGGTGGAACCGGATCCAATTGGGGTCCAGTGTTTGTCGCCACCGTTTACAGGAAAATACGTGTTTATGCGGGCCATGGGCAAACTGCACAGGCTCGCCAAAGGTGTCCACTATAAAAAGGTGGGACTGATAAACATTAAGAGCGTTGAGGGAGACGGTCTCCCTACGGTAAGAGAGTTGTCGTTCGTTAGCAGACGAACACTAACAACAAAACTAAAACCGATAAGGAGACCGATATGAAAGACTTGATGGCCGGGATTGACCTGCATAGCAACAACATTATGACGGGCCTCGTGGATCAGGAAGGCAAGCGGGTGGCGCAGCAAAAGCTGCCCTGCGAGCTCAAGCGCATCCAGGAGTTTCTGGCGCCCTACAAAGACCGTCACCGTCGCTCTATCCCAAGAGCAGTATCATTGGCTCATGTAGGCCGCGGCCAACCAGCGGAAACTGGAGCGCATCGTGGAGCAGATGCAGGCCCTCTCCAGGCAGGTTCTCTTTGAAACAGTGCCCGGAGTTGTCCGGCGCAAACGCCTTGGAAAGAAAGTTTTAGGCCTTATCTAAGGGCCATTCGGGTCTGTCCCGCATAAGCACTTATTTTCTTCCCAGTTCACCTTCCCTTGCGGAAATGCAGACCACGGAGGGAAAGCTTCGGTTGGAATCGCCCGCGCCATCGCACCCTGGATTGAGGCAGGCTTGGATCGCCGACGCAACAGCGATGCTCAAAAACTTCGAGTGGCCGTTGTGGCGGAAATAACCGGATGCGCATACCCTGAGGGACTTTGGTAATTTTACCCATAAAACCTGGGAACAAAACCCTTCCATTTTTCTCCCATTAACGACCTGCTTCCATTCCGCGGGAATGGAAGTTGTGTCAAGCCGGATGGGGCAAACTCGCGCTGCCTCATGGACCCCGGTCCGCGCAAAATTCACTCCATCCGTGCCATCAAAGCATCGAAGTAATGAACAGGCAAAATAAGCAAAACACA